>NZ_VFIY01000005.1:307500-607500 GCF_006385175.1 Emcibacter nanhaiensis | reverse complement strand
ACAATGTTTCAATGCCTCTTTTTCATTTCTAAGACCATCGTAAGAGGCAAGAAGCCCGATATGGCTTGCCCGGATTTCAGCACTATCCTCAGGCAACTTCGCCATCAATATCGAATGCGCCTTTTGACGAAACTCCAGTGCTTCGTGTATTTTTCCCCTGCTATCATAAAAACCGGCAATCTTCTGATAAAAAAGAGCTGTTACCAGATGCTCGTCCCCATATAACTGGAGATGAATATCAAGCAGTCGTTCATATTTCTTTCCAGCTGAGCGATATTTTCTACGAAAAATGTCAATTGAAGAAGTAGCCGTCAAAATTTCTGCTTCTACGGCCAGATTCTTGGGGAAATATTTCTTAAATACGTCCTCAGCTTTTCCCAGATATTTTCTCGCTTTTTTGAGATCAAATACGGAAAGACTACTTTTCCCCAACCCGACATATACATCTAACATCTCGGGAGAATTCTCTTCAAAGAGTCCCTGTGCATCACCCAGAGCCTCGTAAAATGATCCCAAGGCCTCTCTATCGCCAAGACGCCCCCTGGCCATAGCAAAGTTTTTTGTCGCATAAAATTGCTGTTTACTGCCTTCATCATAGAGCTCTTGACTCAATATATAGGCACGTTTTGCATGATCGTAGGCTTCCTTATCCCGAGATGTCTCCCATGCTTTATTGTATTCTGACAACGCTTCCAGAAATTCCTGTTCTTTATCCCGGTCGACCGCATAGGCGAGAACTGGGATGACCTGTATAATCAGAAATAAAATTAGAATATAACGCCGCATTATCTTACCCCCAAAGATTGGATCAGCTCTCCGCCGGTCCCTCGATTTCCTTCATCCGCACGTCGGACACTATATGCACGTCCCGTTGCGGGAACGGCATTTCAACGCTGTCGTCCTCCTGAAACTTTTTCCAGATCAGGTAATAGACCTCGCTCGCCACATTGCTGACCCCCTGTTCACTGTCGGCAATCCAGGCCCGGAGCTCGAGATCGATGGAACTGTCGCCGAAGCCCTTGATCAGCACCCGCGGGGCCGGAGTTGCAAGCACCCGCGGCGTCTCGTCCGCCGCCTCAATCAGGATTTCGATGGCCCGGTCCACATCGGAGCCATAGGAGATCCCCACCGGCAGATGACGGCGCACCTCCTTGTTGGTGTAGGTCCAGTTGATCACCGGCTGGGTGATCATATCCTCGTTCGGCACCAGGAACTCGCGGCCGTCGCGGGCGATCACCGAGGTATAGCGGGCCGCCAGCTTATCGATGCGGCCGTAAGTACCGGAGACCTCGATCACATCGCCGGGCTTGATGGAACGGTCGAGCAGCAGGATCACGCCGGAGATGAAGTTGGAAACCACTTTCTGCAGACCGAAACCGACACCCACACCGATGGCACCGCCGAGCACGGCAAAGGCGGTGAGGTCAATACCGACGCTGGACAGGGCGATCAGGAAGGCCACCACCACCAGCACGATACGCGACAGTTTGCTCAGCAACACCCGCGCCGACGGCGTCACCGTCGGCACTTTCTTGAGCCAGCTTTCCATCAGGCCGGCCAGCAGGTTACCGACCCAGACCAGTACCAGCAGGGTCAGCACCCCGGTGATCATGCCGAGCACACTGACCTCATATTCGCCGATCTTGAACCGGGCCTTGTCCAGAAGCTCCATCCCCGGGTCGAGCCAGCCGACCACATTGAGGGCCACCAGGACCCAGACCAGCACCCGCACCAGGCGGGCGATTTCCCGGGTCTTGATCAGGTTGGTCGCCAGCCGGATGACGATCCAGGCCGAGAGCAGGCTGATGGCAATCCGCATAATGCCGGTGGGAAATTCTTGCAGCTGCATGACGGTATCGGCCATTTCCAGCAGGATCAGCCAGATCACCGGCAGATACATGGGATTGATGTAAAGAACTTCGAGCTTGCGGAAGGTCTGGCGCTCGCCGAACAGTTTTTTCATCGCCGGCTTGAGCCAGAAGACGATGCCGGAACTGAGCAGCAGGAGAATAAAGACGGCGCCAAGCTGGAACAGGCTGTCATAGGTAAGAACCACATCCTGTAGCCAGACGAGAATATTCTGCAGGAGGTCCTGCCCCTTTGTTTTTAATTCTTCCATTTCATGAGTTTACCCGCTTTGCGGCAAAAAGCAAAACAGGGAAATTAACGCCATAAGAGAACTAACGACGGCCGCGGAAAAATTCCCGGAGCAACTCCCCGGCCTGTTCGCCGCCGGGGCCGCCATAGATTTCCGGCTTGTGATGGCAGCTGGAGGAAGAGAATATCCTGGGGCCATGCTCGACGCCGCCGCCCTTGGGATCGGAGGCGCCGTAATAGAGCCGGCGGATGCGGGCGAAGCTGATAGCCTGGGCGCACATGGGACAGGGTTCCAGCGTCACGTAAAGGTCGCAGTCGATCAACCGTTCGCTGTCCAGCACCTTGCAGGCCTGGCGGATGGCCAGCAGCTCTGCATGGGCGGACGGGTCCTTGTCCAGCAGCACCCGGTTATGGGCTTCCGCCAGCACCCGGTCGGTGGGACCGTGCACGATCACCGCCCCGACCGGAACTTCGCCCTGATCGGCGGCTTCGGCGGCAAGCTCCAGCGCCCGTTTCATATGGGGTGACAACATCATGGGGGCAGAGTGCGGTTTCATGCTATAAAGGTCAAGCTGAAACCGGCCCAATCTACTGACTGCCCAAAGGATTACGTTGATTTTTTCCGCAACAGGTCTATGGTGCGCGCTTGTTGAAGGAACAGGGATATGACCGAAGAAAAAGACAATAACCCGAAAGGGGAACGCATCGCCAAGTTGCTGGCCCGGGCCGGTGTGGGATCACGCCGGGCCGTGGAGCGCATGATCGAGGCCGGCATGGTCAAACAGCACGGCAAGGTCATCACCACCCCCGCCACCCTGATCACCTCCACCGAAGGCATCACGGTCGACGGCATGAAGGTCAAGGCACCGGAACCGGCCCGACTGTGGATCTATCACAAGCCGCCAGGACGGGTGACCAGCTATCACGACCCCGAGGGACGGCCGACCATCTTCGAGGCCCTGCCCGCCCATATGCCGCGGGTGATTTCCGTCGGCCGGCTCGACCTCAATACCGAAGGCCTGATCCTGCTTACCAATGATGGCGAACTGAGCCGCTGGATGGAGCTGCCGGACACCGGCTGGCTCAGGACCTACAAGGTCCGCGCCCACGGTCGCCCGTCGAAAAGGAAGGTTGAGGAAATCCGCGAAGGCGTCACCATCGACGGCGTGGTCTACCGGGAAGTGGAGCTGGACCTCGGCGAACAGGAAAAGTCCAACCTCTGGCTCACCGTCGGCATCCGCGAGGGCAAGAACCGGGAAGTGCGCAAGCTGCTGGAATATGCCGGCCTTCAGGTCACCCGTTTGATCCGGCTCAGCTACGGCCCGTTTGAGCTCGGCAAGCTGGAACGCGGCGCCGTGGTGGAAGTGGAGCGTGACGCCCTGCACCAGTTGTGCCGCCCGTTCTTCGAAGCCCGCGGCATCAAGGTGGCGGAGCCGGAGGCGCCGAAGCCCAGAGCGAAACCGAAAGCGGGCTGGGCCAAACCCAAGGCGAAACCGGCCGGCAAGGCCAACCCGCGCCGGGAGCGCAAGCAACGTCTCGGCAAGGCGGACGACAAACCGGAGCGCAGCAAGGGCCGCAGCGATAGTCGAAACAGCGATCGCAGGGGCGGCGGCAGAGCCGCCAGCCGCTCCACCTCAACCAGGTCCCCCCGCCGGTCATGAGGCTGATTGCCGGAAAATACAAGGGCCGCCGTCTGCAGGCCCCGTCCGGCAAGCATATCCGGCCGACCACCGACCGGATGCGGGAAACCCTGTTTAACCTGCTGCAGAACAGTATCGGGCTGGAGTTTGACGGCCTCGAGGTGCTGGACGCCTTTGCCGGCACCGGCGCGCTCGGGCTGGAGGCCCTGTCCCGGGGTGCGGCTCACGTCACCTTTGCCGACAAGGATCGCCGCTCACTCCTGCTGGTGAAGGAAAATATCGCCCTGCTCAAGGCCGAAGAGCAGTGCCGTTGCCTCGGCATGGACGCCATCCGCCTGCCCGTGCCGGACCATCCCTATGGCCTGGTGTTCCTGGATCCGCCCTATCATAAAAACCTGATTTGGCCGACTATCGATAATCTGCTGACCAAAGACGCCCTCGCCGACGGCTGTGTCCTGGTCACCGAATGTGCCGGAGATGAACAGCCGGACCTCCCGGAAGGTTTCGAAGAGCTTATGTCCCGCACTTATGGCGACAGCAAGATCACCGTCCTCAAATTCATTAAATAGAATATTTCTTTGTAAATACTACTTATAGTTGTATTCTGCCCTGATGTCCGAGGGGGAATTCGATCTGCAAGAATATCTGGCCATGGTCCGCCGCGACCGGGCGGATACGCTGGACTGCCTGAGGTTTTTACTCGAAGAAGCACAGAAAGGCGGGCTGACATCAGTGGTGGAATTATTGGAACAGGCAATCCCGGAAATCGAGGCGGCGTTTCGCGAAGACGGCTAGCGGCGGCCGAACAGCCGTTCCACATCGGACAGTTTCAGCTCCACATAGGTGGGACGGCCGTGATTGCACTGGCCGGAATGAGGGGTGGCTTCCATTTCCCTGAGCAGGGCATTCATTTCCTCGGTGGTGAGCCGGCGCCCGGCCCGCACGCTGCCGTGACAGGCCATGGTGGAGCAGACCTCCTCCAGCCGTTCCTTGAGCGACAGGGCTTGGTCCAGTTCCGCCAGTTCATCGGCCAGGTCGCGCACCAGTCCCTTGATATCGGTGTCGCCGAGCAGCGCCGGCGCTTCCCGCACGACTACCGCCCCATCGCCGAAGGGTTCCAGCACCAGGCCAAGATCAGCCAGTTCCTCGGCCCGGGCCGCCAGCCGTTCCGCCGCACCCTGGTCCAGTTCCACCACCTCCGGCAGCAGCAGGGTCTGGCGCGGCACCCCGGTCGTGTCCATATTCTTTTTCATGCGCTCGTAAACCAGCCGTTCGTGGGCCGCATGCTGATCGACCAGAACGATGCCCGTTTCAGTCTGGGCGATGATATAGGTTTCGTGCAACTGGCCCCGGGCGGCGCCAAGCGGATATTTGGTCAGGTCCGGCGCATGAGGGGGTGGAACCTGATCAGCTTCATACCGGCCCATGGGCGGGGCAAAGGGTTGCTCTTCCTGCTCGCCGAGGCCCAATTGCCTGCCCGTTTCCAGCGGCCGCTGAAAGTCCGCCGCCCGGTCGGCAAAACCGGACGGAGTGGACGGCGTTGACCGATACCGGCTGTAGTTGCCCTGAAGCTGACCGCTATGAGGGCGGAGCGATGGTTCTGACAGTTCCGGCCACATCGCCCCCAGCGCCTGGTCGGCGACAGTGGTGGAGGAGCGGTGACCGGCCCCTTCCAGTGCCCGGCGCAAACTGCCGACAATCAGGCCACGGATCAGGCCGCTGTCCTGAAACCGTACTTCGGCCTTGGCCGGGTGCACATTGACATCGACCAGTTCCGGCGGCACCTCGAGGAACAGGGCCAGCACCGGATGACGGTCACGGGCGAGATAATCCATATAGGCGCCGCGCACCGCCCCGGTCAGCAGCTTGTCCTTGACCGGCCGGCCGTTGACGAACAGATACTGGTGCTGGGCGTTACCGCGATTGAAGGTGGGCAGGCCGGCAAAACCGCTGAGCCGGATGCCTTCACGTTCCACTTCGATGGACAGCGAATTGTCGGCAAACTCGTGGCCCAGGATGGCCGACAGGCGGCGCAGGCGGCTGTCCAGCAGCTCGCCCTGGGCGGCCGACACCTGGAAGCTTTTCCGCTCGCCGTCGCTGAGGGAGAAGGCCACCTCGGGATGGGCCATGGCCAGCCGTTTCACCACATCCAGCGCATGGGAGAATTCGGTGCGTTCGGCTTTCAGGAACTTGAGCCGGGCCGGGGTGGCAAAAAACAGATCGCGCACCTCCACCCGGGTGCCGGACCCCTGCGCCGCCGGCTGCAGGCTGGCTTTTTTGCCGCCTTCAATTTCGAGTCGCCAGCCCTCGTCGCTGCCTTGTGGCCTGCTCGACATGGAAAAGCGGGCCACCGACGCAATGGACGGCAGGGCCTCGCCGCGAAAACCCATGGTGGTGATGTGGGTCAGGTCGTCTTCCCGAAGTTTGCTGGTGGCGTGGCGTTCCACCGCCAGCTCCAGTTCCTCCCGGTCCATGCCGCAGCCGTCATCGGTGACGGAAATCAGCTCGCGCCCGCCCCGGGCCATGACCACCTCGATGTTGCGGGCCCCGGCATCGAGCGCGTTTTCCACCAGTTCCTTGACGGCGCTGGCCGGGCGTTCGATAACCTCACCGGCGGCAATGCGATTGATGGTACTTTCGGACAGGCGGCGGATTTTCACTTGAAACAGGTCTCCGGTTAAACTTCTTTTTGATCCCTTGCGGGACATCTTAACAAGTCTGCTTGCCACAAAATAGCCGAATCTTTTCATATTTCCGACATGCTGCGGACATAATCCGTGAGTAGCCTCTTATATGTGGCAAGGGCAGCCGCTAAAGACAAGAGACGCTATAACACTCAATACCGGGGAAAATTCATGAAACTCGTACATGGCCTTATTTTCGGCTTGGGACTGGGCGGACTTTCCGCCGCCGTTCTGGGCATTGCCGACAAACATCAAATCATTCTGGCAGTGGGCAGCCTCATGCTGCTTGCCTTGGAAACCAAACTGCTGATTGACAATCGATCTGTGTGACAGGGAGACCGGACCGGCTTCTGGCCGGCTCTGCCGGCAGCACCGCGGCTGATTGTACTTTTTGACAAACGACAGATTTCCGTTGGATTGACAAAAATTCGGAATAATGCGGCAGACTGATCCAGATCAACGCAACCGCACAACCAGTGGATTAATGTTTCCCCATCACTCAACGAAGGGGAAGAAACATGAGATTTATACACGGACTTATTTTCGGTCTTGGACTCGGCGGACTTACAGCAGCTATGATGGAAATCTCGCCCAACTATCAGGAGCTCCTCGTATTTGTCAGTCTGCTCCTTGTTGCCATAGGGACAATCTGCCTTATTCCGTCACGCGAAGAAACATTCACAGGCGAAAGTTCCCTCGCCTGAGGTGACTATTCCGTCTTGGCGGCATCCCCCATCAGCGGGATATCCAGGCTTTCCAGATTGGCCGGACTACCGACCACTACCCAGAACAGATTATCCGGATGCAGCAGCCGCTTGGCCACGCGGCTGATCTGTTCACGGGTCACCGCATTGATATATTCATTCCGACGCTCGAAATATACCGGCTCGAACCCAAGGATCTGGGCGCCCAGCAACTGTCTGGCAATAGCGTCGCTGGTGGAAAAAGTCAGGGCGTAGGATCCGGTCAGGTAAGTTTTGGCGTCCTGCAACTCCTGTTCCGTTACCCCCTCGTCCCGCATGCGGCGGATTTCGTCGCGAGTCAAGGCAATGGCTTCCGAGGCCCGCTCGTTTTGGGTCCCCATGCTGCCGCTGAACAGCCCGCTATATTCCCGGGGCTGGAAGCCGGTGCCGATCGAATAGGCCAGGCCGTTTTCCTCGCGCACGGTTTCCGCCAGACGTGACGTCAGGCCGCCACCACCCAGGATATAATTCATCACAAAGGCCGCATACCAGTCCGGATCCAGGCGCTTGATGCCGCCATGGCCGAACAGGATCTTGGACTGGTGGCCCGGATGCTTTTTCAGATACAGCGCCGCCGGCATTTCCGGCTGGGTGTCAGTGACCCGGGCGTCAATGGCTTCATCCACCAGGATACCGAACGTCCTGTCAAGGAGTTCACCCAGTTCCTCGGCCGTCACGTCACCGACTACACTGATGACCAGACGATCCCGGGTCAGGCGCTCCTCCATATAGAGCAGCAGGTCCTCGCGGGTCAGGCTGTTCAGGGTTTCCTCGGTCCCGATCGGACTGTTGCCATAGGGGTGATGCGGGAAACTCTGCTCGCGGAAGATTTCCGCGGCAATGGAACTCGGATCCTCCTGCTGCCGGATCAGGATCGTGATCAGCTGCTGGCGGATCCGGTCGATGGCGTCCGGGTCGAACCGCGGTTTATTGAGGGCCAGGGACAGCAGGTTGAAGGCCTGTTCCCGGTTCTCGGTCAAGGTCTTCAGATAACCGTTAAAGCGATCCTGCCCGGAAGAAAAGCCGAGCTTGATCGCTTTTTCCTCAAGCGCCGTCTGGAAGGTCCGGGAATCCATATCCCCTGCCCCTTCATCGAGCAGGCCGGACACCAGCGCCGACAGGCCCGCCTTATGGGCCGGGTCCTTGACCTCGCCGCCCTGGAAGGCAAACTGCATGCTGATGACCGGAATGGTGTGATTCTCCACCAGCCAGGCCTCGATCCCGGTGGGGCTGATGACTTTCTGGATGTCCATCGCCGCGAGAGCGCGCCCGGCGGGCAGCACCAGAATGACTATCAGGGCAACAAGCAGGGATTTCAGTTTCATTTCATTTCTCCCGCTTGTTCAGGCTGTTTTGGCAGCAGGCGGCCGGTCACCGATTTCCTGATATCCAGCACATAGCGCGCCGCCTCCAGCACATCGTCGGTGGTCACCGCCCGGATCTCGTCGGGCCAGTTGAGCACATCCTCGATGGTGCTGCCGGTGGTCAGGGCCTGGCCGAAAATCTGCGCCATGGTGCTGTTGGAATCCCGGGCGTAAATCATTTCCGCCACCAGACCGGTTTTCACCCGGTTCAATTCTTCCTCGGTGATTCCCTTTTCCACAATTTCCGCAATCACGGCGTCGGTGGCTTTTTCCAGGATGTCGAGCGATTCCTCCGGCGTCGGCGCCAGGCCGGGACGGGGAACGGCGTAAAACAGGAAGCTGTCGGGATCATAGGAGATGGAGCTATACTGGCTGCCCGCCGCCACCGCGACGCGCTGTTCCACCACCAGCTTCTGATAAAGGCGGCTGACCACACCGGAACCGAGGATTTCCGCCAGCACGTCAAGAGCCGGCGCCAGTTCCTTGCGCCCGGCGCTATAGCTCGGGGCGTGATAGCTCCGGAGCCAGGTCGGCTGCTGGACCCGCTGGTCCCGGTAGTCCACCCGTTTGGCTTCAGTCTGTTCCGGCTCCTGCGCACGCACCCGCTTCGGCAGCACCGTGCCCTTGAGCGGGCCGTAATATTTCCCGGCCAGTGTTCGCACCTGTTCGGTGGTGACATCGCCGGCGACAATCAGGATCGCATTGGCGGGGTTATAATATTTGTCATAGAAATCGCGCACATCCTTGAGGGACAGCTTTTCCAGCTCGCGCCGCCAGCCGGCGATGGGAATGCCGTATGGGTGCACGGTAAACTGGGCGGCGGCCATCTGTTCGCGCAGCAGGGCCATGGGCTGGCTGTCGATCCGCATGCTGCGTTCTTCCAGCACCACATCCCGTTCGGACAGAATATCCTGTTCATCCAGCACCAGGCCCACCATGCGGTCGGCCTCCAGCTCCATCATCAGCGGCAGCCGGTCAACGGCCACGGTCTGGTAATAGCCGGTGTAGTCGGCGGAGGTGAAGGCATTGTGCCGGCCGCCGTTGCGGGCGACGATACGGGAATATTCCCCTTCCGCCAGCGTCTTTGTCCGCTTGAACATCATATGTTCGAGGAAGTGGGCGAGGCCGGAATGCCCCTTGGGGTCGTCGGCGGCGCCCACATTATACCAGACCATATGGGTCACGATCGGCGCCCGGTGGTCGGGAATAACCACCACCTGCATGCCGTTGTCGAGGGCGAAACTGTCCACAACACTATCGCTGGCCCGGGCCGGCGACGTTATCACCGCCACCAGCAGGAGGGCGGCGAGAACCGCCGTCCGTTGCGTCAGGGATATGAAAGTTCGGGATATACCGGTCATTTTTGTCTCCCGCTTGGAAGTGCCATGCTACAGGAGAGCATCAGGACTATTCGCCGAACAAAGCCTGCCTGGCCAGTTCCTGCGGCGTATAGGTGTCCGCCAAATCATCGTCTCCCGGCGGACGCAGGTGATATTCCGGCGGCACCGCCAGAGACGGATTCTTAAGAACCAGAAACTCGTCCGGAGCATCCTTGCCGCCGCAGGCGCTGAGCGCCAGTGCCAGAAGTCCTGCCCCGATTATCATTGCTTGCCTGATCACCAAAATATTCCCTTTCGCTTCACTCTCTGCCAATTATTGCGGCAGTTGTTTTTTCTTTTCCGCACTGCTGCCGAAAAAGGCCTCCCAGACCAGCACGGTCGCGCCGAGGGAGATAAAGCAGTCTGCCACATTGAACACCGCAAAGGACCAGTCGCCCAGATGAAACTGGAAAAAGTCCGCCACGGCGCCATACATAACCCGGTCGTAGATGTTACCAATTGCGCCGCCAATGACAAGCCCTATTGCCACCATTGTGAGACGAGCCTGCACAGATCTGAGCCAAAACAGCAAAACCACCACAATCAGGCAGGTCATGCCGACCAGAATCCAGCGCCCTGTCTCCGTTTCCGCAGAGAACAGGCTGAAGCTGACCCCCCGGTTCCAGTACATCACAACATTGAAGATGGGCAGAATTTCGACCACGCCCTTTTTCGGCAGTTCAAAGACATCGATGAACCACCATTTGCTGAGGCGGTCCAGCAGGAACACAAAGGCTGCGATGATCAGGCCACGGGCGAACATCAGGCCTCTTCTTTTTCCGGAAGCTCAATGCCGAGCGCATCCACCGCCTCGGCGCAGCGGCCACAGATGTCCTCGTGGCCGTCAATGGTGCCCACTTCCGGCAACACCTGCCAGCAGCGCTCGCACTTGCCGCCTTCGGACAGGTCCGGCACCACCGCCACATCGGCCACATCCTCCAGGGCAAAGGCACCAGCAGGGGCTGCGCCCTCGACCAGATCGGCCTTGGAGGTGATGCTGATTTCGGCGAGGTCAATGCCCTTGAGCGCGTCCACATAGCCGCTGTCGGTAACAAAGACGCTGACTTTGGCCTGCAGGCTGGAGCCGATGCGTTTTTCGCGGCGCTCCACTTCCAGCGCCCCGGTTACGACCCGGCGCAGGCTGCGGACTTTGGTCCATTTTTCTGCCAGCGCCTCGTCACGCCAGTCGGCCGGCACGTCATAGAAGGTTTTCAGGTGCACGCTGTCCTTGTCGTCGGGATAGCGGGACTGCCAGACCTCGTCGGCGGTAAAGGCCAGGATCGGCGCCAGCCAGCGGGTCAGGCAATGGAAAATGGCATCCAGCACCGTGCGGGATGCGCGGCGGCGAGTGGCCATCAGCGCATCGCAGTAAAGCGCATCCTTGCGGATATCGAAATAGAAGGCGCTCAAGTCGACAATGCAGAAGTTGTAAAGCGCATTATACAGGCGATGGAAATTATAATTTTCGATACAGTCCCTGATCAGCGCGTCCAGCTCGCTGAGGCGATGCAGCACCCAGCGTTCCAGTTCCGGCATCTCGGATACTGGCAGACGCTCTTCCTCAGCGAACCCTTCCAGGTTGCCGAGCAGGAAGCGCAGGGTATTGCGAATCTTGCGGTAGGCTTCCACCTGGCCCTTGATGATATTGTCGCCGATGCGATGATCGTTGAAATAGTCGGTCGAGGTCACCCACAGGCGGATGATGTCGGCGCCATATTGTTTGACCACCTGCTGCGGATCGACCCCGTTGCCCAGCGACTTGGACATTTTGAGGCCCTTCTCGTCCAGGGTAAAGCCGTGGGTCAGCACCGCCTTGTAGGGCGCATGGCCGCGGGTGCCGCAGCTTTCCAGCAGCGAAGACTGGAACCAGCCGCGATGCTGGTCGGTGCCTTCCAGGTAAAGATCGGCCGGGCTCTGCAGGTCGTCGCGGTCCTCGAGCACGAAGCTGTGGGTGGAGCCGCTATCGAACCACACATCCAGGATGTCCATAACCTGTTCATAGTCGTCCGGGTTATAGTCATTGCCGAGGAAGCGGCTCGGTTCAGAGGAGAACCAGGCGTCGGCGCCCTCTTCCTTCATGGCCTCGATGATACGGCGGTTAACATTTTCGTCCTTCAGCAGCTCGCCGTCGGATTTGCGCACGAACAGGCTGATCGGCACGCCCCAGGCGCGCTGGCGGGAGATTACCCAGTCGGGCCGTCCCTCGACCATGGAGCGGATGCGGTTCTGGCCGGTCTGCGGGAACCATTTCACTTTCTCGATTTCGCCGAGCGCGATCTGGCGCAGGTTATTGGTGTCCATGCTGATGAACCACTGCGGGGTGCAGCGGAAGATCACCTTGGCCTTGGAGCGCCAGCTGTGCGGATAAGAGTGCTCAAAGTCGTCGCTCGCCGCCAGCAGCTGTCCTGTGGCGCGCAGATCTTCGCAGATCGGGCCGTCGGACGCGACAAATTTCTTGTTGATTACATTGCCCTGGCCGCCGAGCCACAGCCAGTCGTCGCGGTAGGTGCCGCCGTCGGTGACGGCAAAAACCGGATCGATGCCGTGTTCCTTACAGAGGGCGAAGTCGTCCTCACCATGGTCCGGGGCCATATGCACCAGGCCGGTACCGGCGTCGGTGGTGACAAAGTCACCGGGCAGGAACGGCCGTGGCGTGGCGTAAAAGCCGCCGAGGTGATGCATCGGGTGCTGCGCCTTGGTGCCGGCCAGGTCTGCGCCTTTGCCTTTCCACAGGACGGCAGGTGTCGCGCCTTCATAGCCGACACGGCCCAGCAGGGAGCCAAGCAGGGCTTCCGCTGCAAGAACCTTCTTGCCGTTCATCTCCACAACCACATAGTCCACCTCCGGGCCATAAGCCAAGGCCTGGTTAACCGGGATGGTCCAGGGAGTGGTGGTCCAGATCACCGCATTGGCGCCGACCAGTTCGGCGATCGGGCTTTCGGTGATTTCAAAGGCGACATCGATCTGGGTCGAGACCACATCCTGATATTCCACTTCCGCCTCGGCGAGCGCGGTTTTTTCCACCACCGACCACATGACCGGCTTGGCGCCGCGATAGAGGCCGCCATTCATCAGGAATTTGAGCAGTTCTTCCTCGATCTTGGCCTCTGCGGCGAAGTTCATGGTCAGATAGGGATTGTCCCAGTCGCCGAAAATGCCCAGCCGCTTGAACTGCTCGCGCTGCACGTCAATCCAGTGGGCGGCGAAATCGCGGCATTCCTGGCGGAATTCACCGAGCGGCACTTCGTCCTTGGATTTCTTTTTCTTGCGGTATTTCTCCTCGATCTTCCATTCGATCGGCAGACCGTGGCAGTCCCAGCCCGGCACATAGACCGCGTCAAAGCCCGACATCTGGCGCGAACGGACAATCACATCCTTCAGGACCTTGTTCAGCGCATGACCGATATGAATATCGCCGTTGGCATAGGGCGGGCCGTCATGGAGGATAAATTTCTCGCGTCCTTTGCTTTCCGCGCGCAGGCGGCCGGGAATATCATTCTCGGCCCAGCGTTCCAGCCACTGGGGCTCGCGGTTCGGCAGGTTGCCCTTCATCGGGAAGTCCGTCTTGGGCAAAAAGATACTTGTGCGATAATCTTTGGTCATGTCAGTTGTTTCTTATGATATCGGCTGAAAAACGACACTTTGTAGCAAGGGAACTCGGCCACTGTCGAGCCTTTTTCACGGGCAGCGGGCCGATTCAGGCGATTATATCCTAAAGATAGTCCTCCAGGCGCGGCATCGGGATATAATCCTGCCGGTTTTCCGGTTTGGCCAGAAGCTCCCGGGCGGTCGTGCAATCCAGTGCAATCTGGGCTTTCAGGGCGTCGAGTCCGTCAAATTTGGTTTCTTCCCGGATGAAATCGACAAAGGCCACTTTGACCGGATGGTCATAGATATGATCTTCAAAATCGAACAGGTGCACTTCCAGCAGCACATCCTTTTTGTTGAAGGTCGGCCTGCGGCCGACATTGGCCACGCCCTGCCAGACCTCCCCGTCGGCAACCTGGACCCGGACCGCATAGACCCCGGCCAGCGGCTTAAGATAGCCGTCCATGGAAATATTGGCGGTCGGGAAACCGATGGTGCGGCCGCGCTGGTCGCCCTGGATCACATGGCCTTCGACGCACCACCAGTGGCCGAGCCGGTCCGCCACCTCGCGCACCCTGCCCTGGCGCAGGCTTTCGCGGATATTGGTGGAGGAATAGATATGATCGCCTTCCATCACTTTCTCCACAATTGTCAGGCCGAACTGTTCCATCTCGCTGAGCCAGCCCAGCACATCGGTGCCTCCGCCGCGACCCGCACCGAAACGATAATCAAAGCCGGTCACCACATGCAGGACGCCAATGTCCTCCAGCAGGATCTTCAATACGAAGTCCTGGGCTGACATTTTATAAAGGTCCCGATCGAAGGGCAGGGTAAAAAGCTGGTCGACACCGAAGGCCTCCAGCAGATGAGCCTTGGTGCGGAATGAGGTGAGGCGAAAATCCTCCTGGGCCGGATTGAAAAAGCTGCGGGGGTGCGGCTCCACCGTCATCACCGACAGGGTGGTGTTCATTTCCCGGGCAATTCGCCCCGCCTCGGCAATTACGATCTGGTGTCCCCGGTGAAAACCGTCGAAATTGCCCAGCGCGATAACAGACCCCCTGCAGTTGTCCGGTATATTGTCACTGTGCCTGAAAATTCTCATTGGCGCGTTCGCATGTCTCTCAGATCAGCTGTCCGGACTGTTCGCTGCCGGACCGGTGTTATCCCCTGGAGGGGACCATCATCATAGCCTCCCCTTCCATAACAACATCATCACCCACTGTACACACGCAATGAAGTTTTACACGCTTTTTTTCCACATTGACGTCTTCGACGGTGACCTGGGCCTTGACCCGGTCGCCGATCCGGACCGGCGCCCTGAACTTCAGATTCTGGGACATGTAAATGGCGCCCGGCCCCGGCAATTCAGTGCCCAGCACGGCGGAAATCAGTCCGGCGGTCAGCATGCCATGGGCGATCCGGCCCTTGAAAAGGGTCGTCTTGGCATAGTCTTCATCCAGATGCAGTGGATTGCAGTCGCCGGTCACCTCGGCAAAATGGTGAATATCCTGTTCAGTAAATGTTTTTTCCAGACTGGCGGTCTGGCCGACAGCCAGATCCTCTACATAATATTTAATCAACTCCGACACCGGCTGCTCCCTCACAATAGGTTAAAACAACTATCCATGGCTATATATTAAGACTTAAAAATTTTGCGCTGCACCATATACCAATGTAAAAAAAAACGAAAGCCCCCTGTTCTATTAACCCTTTTTTTAATCACTGCAGCTAGTTTGTATCGGGTGAATGTCCGGAGAAGCCGGAAATTCGCGTAGTTAAAGATTTCCAACCTGTTAGCTTGAGGAGCGGGGAAAAGAATGGCTGTAGAAATGTCAATGCCTATCCTGATCGTGGATGATTACAAAACCATGCTGCGTATTATCAGGAATCTGTTGAAACAGCTGGGTTTCCAGAATGTGGACGAAGCCAGCGACGGTTCAGAAGCCCTGAACAAAATGCGGTCCAAAAACTATGGCCTGGTCATTTCCGACTGGAACATGGAGCCGATGACCGGATATGAACTGCTGAAAGAAGTTCGTTCCGATGAAATGCTGAAGGCTGTTCCCTTTATCATGGTTACTGCTGAATCCAAGACCGATAACGTGATCGCCGCCAAAAAAGCCGGTGTGAACAACTATATCGTCAAACCATTTAACGCAGCGACCCTGAAAACAAAACTGGTCAGCGTACTTGGAGACTTCTAATGGGTTCGGGTCTGCTGCCTGACCATATCAGTCCGCTTGTCGACAAACTGCGACAGGGCGACCACCATCCTGTTTCCCTGCCGGATGTGGCTGCGCTGACGGAAGTCCTCATGCGGTCTACCGAGAGTTATTTCCGCTCCATTGACCTGACGCTGTATCAGGAGTGTCAGTCCCTGGCTGACTATATCAATGATGCCAAGGCGGAAATCGCCTCCCTGTCGCCGGAACATTCCGACAGCGCCCAGATTCCCCGGGCCGGACAGGAACTCGAAGCTATTGTCCAGCAGACCGAAAGCGCGACCAACACCATCATGGAATCAGCGGAGCGGATTATGTCTGCTGAAACCGACGATGCGGAAGCGTTCCAGGCCACCGTGCATGATGCGGTTATGCAGATCTTTGAAGCCTGTTCTTTCCAGGATATCACCGGCCAGCGCATCAGCAAAGTGGTGCGCACCCTCGAGTATGTGGAGGACCGGATTGACCGGCTGATCAACATCCTCGGCATCCAGGAAGATGATGTGGCCAAGGCCGCCAGGGACGAAGAGGAAATTGATGAGAACAAGGCTCTGCTCAATGGCCCGGCCCTGGAAGGCGAAGGCATTGACCAGACCGAAATCGATGCGCTTCTGAACGGCGAAGCAACGGAAGAAGCAGCCGTCGAAGCCGAAGAAGAACCCCCTGTCCAGGAAGAGCTGGATGCGGACGACATCGACGCCCTGTTTGCAGAAGATGCCCCGGCCGCCGACGCCACACCTGAGCCGGAACCTGAAGCCGTTCCTGAGGAACTGAACGCGGACGATATCGACGCCCTGTTTGCGGAAGACGCACCGGCGGCGGATCCCGCACCGGAACCGGCACCTGCCCCCGTGGCCGCAAAGCCAGCCGTAAAGAAAACACCCAAGGTTTTTGCCAAGAAGGTCTATGAAGAAGACCCGGAGGCCGCGCTGGACGCTAAGGCAACCGGCAAAACCTCCCAGGAAGATATTGACGCCCTGTTCGGGTAACAACTTACACACCACAGAAAACTGTAACGACACTGCCGGCCACAACACCGGCAGTTTTTTTCTGACTCTACCGAATTACAGGTTGAGAGAGGGATCGCTGCTGAGCCGGGGCTCGCCGAACAGATAACCCTGTCCGAAGTCCATGCCGAAATCGAGCACCTCGAGAATGGTCTGCTCGTCTTCGATTTTCTCGATAATCAGGTCGATATCATAGCGGGCGAAGGCCTCCTTGATATCGTCGGGATGAATATCCGCTTCCTGCTCCAGCAAGGCGCCGGCATCCATTTTCACATAACGGAAATAGCGGGACGCCAGGTCGCCGAGATCAATATTATAGTCAAAAACCTTGTCCATGGAAAACCGGAAGCCGCGCCGCCCGAGGGAGGCCAGGCTGCGGGCGACCGTCGCCGAATGCCGCATCACATCCTGTTGCGAAAATTCAAACACCAGCCGGTCCGCCAGTTCGTGGTTCTCGAGCATGAAGTCAATGAACTGCGGGAAAAATTCCTGGTCATTGAGGGAGACGGAAGAAATATTGCAGAAGAAGCGCAGGTCAGGTTTACGCGGCCCAAGCCGGCGGATGACCTGGATACAGCGGAACAGCAATAAATTATCCAGCGTGCCCACCAGACCGCTGTCTTCCGCCAGCTGAATATACTGACTGGGAAAGATCACATTGTCGCGTTCGTCGCGCACCCGGGAATAGGCCTCGAAATAGACCACCCGCCGGGACGGCAGAGCGACGATGGGCTGCAGGTACAGGTCCACCCTGTTGTCCTCCAGCGCGTAATGCATGATCCGCAGGATCTCCTCATCGCTGCGATCCCGGCCTTCCTGGTCTGCCAGTCCCGTCCCCAGCGAACTGGAGGAAATCTGGCGGGCGAGCTCCTCATTCGCCACATGATCGGTGAGCCGTTTGCCGGATTTCTCCACCACCTGGTTCAGCAGGGTCTGCAGGACCCGCATCTCGGAAATGATTTCCGCATTCTGGCTGAAGTCGGCGCGGTTGATCTTCTCTTCATGTTTCTGCAGTTCGAGCCGCACTTCCTCGAGCCGGTCAAGGCTCATCTGGTAATCCTGATGCAGGTCCATCAGCCTGCTGGCCATATCCTGCCGCCCCATACGGAAGATATAGAGACCATGCAACTGCATGGAAACCAGAAATACTGCGGCGCCCAGCACCATCGATGTTCCCGGCGCCATCGACGTAAAGATTTCGGGACTGACGAGATAGACCAGAACGGCAACAACGGCATAACTTGCCAAAATCAGAATATGCGCCAAAATATTCATATACTGTCTCATAATCCGTTGGTTCGGACCTGCTGGCTGCAGACGATGGCGGATTACATCCCCTCTGTTTCGCAATTGCCCCGGTGTTATCCCGTTACGATAAATGAGTTATTTTGCAGGATCAAGTATTCTGAATATTGCCGGACAGTCTGCAGGTTTAAAACCGCCCGTTTCCCCGCTGCAGGCACAAAAAAGGGCGGTTGGAAAACCGCCCTTTCTGCATTCTGTAAAAAGCCTCAGCTCTTGCCGCCAAGGAACTCCTTGATGTCTGCAAGCCGTTTGGCTTCTTTAGACAGATAGGAAATCCACTTGTTGGCCATCTTGCGGCTGCGCTCGAACTTGCGCGCTTCTTCAAATTCCTTGCGGGCCTTGTCCAGCTGTCCAAGGTTGAAGTAAGCCATGCCGCGGACTACATGTGCGGTGTCTTCACGTTTCAGCTTGCCTTTGTCGATGGCAAGACCGATGAATTTGGCCGCATTTTCGTAGTCATCCAGCTGCATGTAGACCTGGCCCAGACGCATATAGAGATCACCGTCCCCGGACAGTTCCGCTGCCCTACGCAGCGGCATCAGGGCTTTCTGGTAGTCCTGGCCGTTGATGAAGGCCTGGGACAGATATTCCCAGTTCTTCTTGGTTTTCTCTACAGTCCCTTCCTTGATGCCCTTGTCCAGAACCTTGGAGGACTTGTAGGGAATTTCATGATACATGAACAGCTGGGACATATTCACCAGTTCGGATTCCTTCTTCAGGAACCCCTGACGATAAGCCGTTTCGTAAACAGTCAACTGCTCCTTCTCCAGCTCATCGCGCTCTTTTTTGCCGACGCCAGGCTGGTTGGCAAGTTCACCATACATCCCGGCCAGCTGGATCCAGTATTCCTTCTTCGGCCATTTGCTGACCAGAAGCTCGAGAATATCGGTTACAGTCCGATAGTCCTTGAGTTCGAAATACATCACACGAAGCAGAAGGTACCAGTTTTCCTTGGGCTCTTTACCCTTGTCCTGGTACATCTTGATAGCCTGCTCAATATAGGGAATACCCTTCTTGTAGTAGGACTTATCATTCTTCTTGTCACCCAGCGAATAATAGGCCTGGCCAAGAATCACCAGGGCATTTTCGCTCGGTGCTTCCTGATACTCCATCCAGCGGTTCATATAGTCGATGGACTTCTGATAGTCCTCCATCACAAAGTACAGCTGGGCCATGGTATAGATCACATTGTCTTCCAGGGCCGGCGGCAGGTTTTCCTGACGCAGTACATTGTTATATGCCGTAATGGCGCCGTTATAGTCTTCCTTGCTGTAGGCCAGGAAACCCTTGAAGTTGTAATACTGAGCCCGCTCATAGCTGTTCAGGCTATCAAGCTTGGATCCCAGCTCCTTTTCAAGAACCTTCTCGGCTTCCGCCCAGTTTTCCTGTTCGGCAAATGCCTGGGCTTCACCAAGGGCATTCCCCACTTTCAGGCGCATGGCCGGAGTTTTGCGGGTTTTGCGGGTGGCGTATTTGCTTTCTTCCTTCTCCGCTGCCACGGCCTGACCGGTCAGAGACGCGGTTACCGGCGCAACCAGCAGAGCAGCAGACAATGCTGAAGCGGAGAAAAGGGTCTTCGCAAAATTACTCATGGTCATTACGACTCCTCCTCTCTACTTCTCGAGTTCAAATGTGATTTTGTGCAGCACGCCGGCAACATCTACCGGCTGGCCGTCAACCACTTTGGGTTTGTACTTGAATTTCTCGGCGGCCTTGATGGCGGCGCGGTTGAACAGACTGCTGGTGGTTTCCACAACAACAATATCTTTCACCGTACCGTTCTTGGTCACTGTAAATTCAAGAATCACATAGCCCTCGATACCGCGTTCCGCAGCGCGACGCGGATAAACCGGCGCCACTTTAACGATCGGCAGATAGTCACCGTCACTGGCAGCAAAGCCGCCTGTACCAGCCACCTGGATACCTGTATCAACCTGGGCTGCACCGATTTCAAAACCGGTCTGAACGCTGTTCAGGTTGGTATCCATCTCGATGTCGGGGGTTTCCGGCGGAGTTTCAACCTCTTCAGGTTTGTCCGGCTTGCGGACTTTCTGTTCCACCTCACGGGCCTTACGAACATCCGCGATCTCGACGCGAATATTCACACCTTTCTGGGTATTCGGCTTTCCGCTCATCGCAATCAGCAACTGCATCGCGAAGAACAACGCAAAAGTAACCAGAACGGCGAATCCAAACGCTACTGTATATCTTGCTATCATTGTTCCCTCGTCGATACTACGTAATCCATTACGCCGGCGGCCCGAACGGCATCAACAACGTCTGTCATGATACCGGCCTTGGCTTCCCTGTCGGCCTGGATCACCACTGTTCCTTCCGGGTTTTCCGCCCGCAGCCGCTCCACGTTGGCACGGATTGCCCGCACGTCAACGCGTTTCTTCTGCATCCAGACTTCATTCTGACTGCTGACCGCAATCATGATGTTCGCCTTGGTCTGAGGCACAGCGGTTAAGGATTGAGGCCGGTTTACGTCGATACCGGCCTCTTTTACAAAGGCTGCCGTTACAATAAAAAAGATGAGCATGATAAACACGATGTCGAGCATCGGCGTCATATCGATAGTTGCATCATCCTGACTTTTTGCAGCATGTTTTCGCATGGCTCTCTCTTAATGATCCATAGTTAAGTGATCTTCGAGCATTTCGGCTTCCTTGTTGGCGCGGTTCTCCAGGTAAGAGGAGGCAAACACGCCGGACAGGGCACCGATCATTCCGGCCATTGTCGGGATCGTGGCTTTGGATACACCCGCCGCCATGGCGCGTACATTACCGCTTCCCAACAGGGCCATCACGTCGAAGACCTCAATCATTCCGGTTACGGTACCCAGAAGACCCAGGAGAGGACACACAGCCACCAGAGTTTTAATCAGGGGGATTGTGCCTCGCAGGTCCATGGTCACCTGGCTGATCATAGCTTCGCGAATTTTGTGGGCGAACCAGGAAGTCCGCTCGGTGCGAGCTTCCCAGGTTCCCATTACTTCATTCACTTGCTTGCGATGTCCGGTTTTGAAATATACCAGACGCTCGAAAACCAGCCCCCAGATCAAGGTGATTACGAGAAAGATCCAGGTCAGGATCGGGCCACCCCGTTCCATAAAATCCCGCACCAACTCGAATGCTTCAATCAGGGGCGTCATGATCAGGCTCCTTTACCGGACTGCTGCTCTGCATGAACGGCGATGATACCGGCACTCTGTTCTTCCAGAGTATGGATCACCCGCTTGCTCATGCCTGCAACAACACTGTGCAGGAACAGGGTCGGCAGAGCCACCACGATACCAAGCACGGTTGTCATAAGAGCCTGAGAGATACCACCAGCCATCAGTTTCGGATCACCTGTACCGAACAGGGTCATGGACTGGAAGGTCACGATCATACCGGTCACCGTACCGAGCAGACCCATGAGCGGGGCAACGGCGGAGATGATTTTGATCATAACCAGGAAGCGCTCGAGAGCAGGTGTCTCTTTCAGAATGGCTTCATCCAGTTTCAGTTCGAGAGTTTCAACGTCAACGGTTTTGTTGGCGTCATATACACTGAGCACACGGCCAAGCGGGTTGTCTGTGCTGACCACATCGCTGCGGATCTGCTTTTTAACCTTGCTGTTGGCAGAGAACAGGGTCACGAAGCAATAGATGATCAGCAGCAGGCCGACTGCACCGATTGCAAGAATCAGGTAACCAATGGTACCACCCTGGTCAATACGCTCGCCGATGGACGGTGTCTGGATCAGCAGGGCCAGGATTGAACCGCGTGACGGGTCAAGCGCGAAGGCAGTGAAGCCATCGGTTGCTGACTGCAGGTCGGACACAGTGCTCCGGAAACGCTCAGCCGGCTGGCGCACCAGTTCGCTCACACGTTTTGCACCGGCGCTCCACTCCAGGTATTTGCCGTCAGACACCAGGTTAAACGTACCGACACGGACAACTTCCTTGTCTTCGGTGGAACCGTCCGGATACTGAACGGTGGTGTTGAACTTAACCACCTTGCCGGATTCAGTCATTTCACGCTGAACTTCGTACCACAGACGCTCGATTTCCTCGATGGTCGGCAGTTTGGAGCTGGAAGCGGTTTTCTGAATCAGCTCATCCAGGAATTCCTCACGGTTCGGATACTGGGCGCTGATGATGGAAGCGTCGAAGATACCGCGGGCATCACCGGATACCTGCTGCAGCACACCGAACAGTTCCTTCAGGGCACCGAGTTCGTTGGACAGCTCTTCCTGGAGCTGGGCCAGCTTTTCTTCATTGGCGTTGAATTCAGCTTCCAGGCGATCGGAGCGACGCTCTTCGGCGCGCTGTTCAGCTTCAGCCTGCTGCAGCAGTTTCTGCTGGTCTGCCTTGCGGGCCAGAAATTCCTGTTCACGCTTGCGATGTTCGGCAGTCTCGTTGATCTTGCCCTGTTTAACCATTTCCAGGAGCTCGTCCAGGTTCTGGGCCGGCTGCTGGGCCGAAGCTGTTGCGGCAAGTCCGCCAAAAGCAACAGCAAGAATAATTGTAATCAGTTTCTTCATTTCGCCTGCTCCGGTGCCAGAATGGGAAGTTTCAGGAGCCTGTCAGCAGCAGCCTGTTTGTTTGCCACTTTCAGAGCCTGAGCAATGGAGGAATTGTAAGAATCAGGCAGAATTTCGAACTGCTTGGTATCTTTATTCCAGGCGCCGGAAATTTTTCCGTCTTTGGTTTGGTATACCAGAGCCACGCGACCGATCTGCAGGAACTCAACCTCGCGGGAAGTTCCGTCAACATCGATGGAGTCGGTATAGGATACGAGGGCGCGACCGTAATCGCTCTCGATCTGATAAGCCTCGAACACGCTGCGGAATTTCTCGGAAGCGTCCACAGACGGATCATCCATCAGCTCTTTCAGGCGTTCAATGGAATCGAGACGTGTCTGTTTCTGGAACGGAATGTCGTGCTTCACGAACTGCTCCAGAGCATCAACCATTTTCACCATGGTCGGCGTAATCTGACGCTTCACATAGGTAACCTGTTTGATGGAGGCATTCAGGTCTTCCATCATGGCTTTCTGGTTGTCAATCTGACGCTGCAACTGAGCATTATAGATCTTCAGACCTTCGACAGTTTTAACAACGGCTTTGTATTGGGCGACAATTTTGTCGGTTTCTTCAACAATTCCGTCGATGCGTTTTTGTGACTCCTGTGCAATCTTGTTTGCAGCTTCGCCTTCCTTGAGGACATCCTGCAACTCGGTTGCACCCGCAGCGCCAATGCCCAGAACAAGGGCTCCAGCAGCAGCGGCGGAAAGAACTATAGTTCTTACTCGGTGCTTAATCATGCGTCTTCCTACAGCTTTTTATGGGTTGTAAAAATTGAACCATCCAATATGGCATAATATGTAGTCAGAGATTTCGTATGGCATCGGGAATTGTCCTGGCAAGAGACACATATAGTCGTCTCCCGCATTTCCAGGCCTGCATCCTTCATACTCGTCCCCTTGTACACAATTCTAAATAAGCCCTCCTTTTATCCGATGGTCTCGAATAAGAAGAGTCTTAAAACAATTTAATCCGCTAAATACGGTCACTCTTGCTGAGCTTTTTTATGTCCGTATTTATTTTTTGGCCCGACGATCCGGACCTACACCTCACAGACTGTGCGTCACACTATCCCAAAAACTGCATGCTTTTCAAGACCTGCTTAGTAGCAAACCTAAAAAAAACTATATTTTATAATTTTGAAACCATAAAGGGCACCCCCAGGCAGCCTGTCAATAATGGCAATAATTACATTTTTTCAGTGTGTTAGCTTGAAAAATAAAATGCCCAAAACCATCCCGGTCACCTCAAAACACGGGCCCATTCCCGCGCAAAAGATGGAGCTCCGGGCCCTGTTTTGCGAAATAAATTTTAAACAGGACGCTTCGCGGGAAAGAATCATTCCGATCCATTAGTCCCGCCTGAACAACGTCAAAATAAAAAAAGCAGCACGCCCGAAGGTGCTGCTTCCCACATTTTACCTGCCGAAAGGCTGCCGGCACGACACCACTCAGCCGCCCCGGTTAAACCAAGTGAACGCCCCTCTACTAATGGGTACGTACGGAATTCACGGCTTCAAGAACGCCGTGCCATCTGTTTTCAATACAGGTCTGGCGGGCGGCGGCCAGGCCGAATCTTTTTACCATCTGGTAAGCCAGTTCCTGTTTGTACTCAAAATCGTCTTTGGCTGAAAATTCTGTTGTCATTTTACTGCGTGCCATCTTCATGTCTCCTTGCGGCAGCCCTGCTATCCCTGAGCCTGTTCAGGGACCAGTGGTTTTGCGTCCCGCCGTTGCCGACGGTTTGCCATTGTCACCAGAGATATTCCAACTCAACTTGTCTGGTATCTTGAACTGTAAATGGAACATCTAAAAAGGTTGTAAACAATCTCATAAAATTTTAGACAAATTCGCTCCATCAGCACCTCTGCGGCCATCCCGACCGAAGGGTTACATTATAACGATACGATTAAGGCAAGATTGAGACACCGCCGTCCGACCGCGGGCGGCTTCAGTTTGCGGACTTCCCGGCCACGGCCTCCACGTCGCGCCAGACCCGGAGAAGATTGCCGCTCCATATCTTGGCGATATCCTCCTCGCTGTAGCCCCGGGCGAGAAGCTCCCGGGTTATGTTCCCGGTCTCGGCGGCATTGTTCCAGCCGGTAATCCCGCCACCGCCGCCGAAATCGGAACTGATGCCCACATGATCAACACCCATGACCTTGACGGCATGGTCAATGTGATCCACGAACTGGCTGACTGTCGCCGGGGGATGATCCCGGTCCAGTTGTTCCAGCCCCTGCTTCATTTCAGGAGTCTCATAAAGCGCATCCTCGTCCAGGTTGTCGTCCTTATAGAGAGCGGCGACTTTTTGCTCCAGCGCGTCATAAGCGGCATGCCGGGCCGGGTCGACCTTGATATAGGCGCTAAGGGCGACGATCTGCATCACGCCGCCGTGCTTGGCCAGCAGACGCATCTGGTCGTCGGTCAGGTTGCGCGGATGATCCGCCAGGGCCCGCACGCTGGAATGGGACGCGATCACCGGCGCTTTTGAATAGGCAACGGCCTGGCGCATGGACTTTTCCGAAATATGGGACACATCCACCATCATGCCGAGCCGGTTCATCTCGTCAATGACTTCACGGCCGAAGGCGCTGAGGCCGCCGTGTTCCTCCGGCCCGTCGCCCAGTTCTGCATTGGGGGTGGAAGTGTCGCAGATATCATTGTGTCCCATATGGGCCAGGGTCATATAGCGGCCGCCGAGATCATAATATTTCCGCAGCAAGGAAAGATCCTTGCCTATCACAAAACCGTTCTCGATCCCGATCATCGCCACCTTGCGTCCGCTGGCCGCGATTTTTTCCACGTCGGCCGGATGGTAGGCCATCCCGATGCGATCCGGGTAGAACTGGTCGGTCATCCGATGAATCAGGCTGAATTTCTGGAGGGCGTCCGCCTTGGCCTTGGCATAATTTTCCGGCGTTCTTTCAGTCTGCCCCACATAGACGATAAAAAAGCCGCTATCGAGTCCCCCCTTGTCCATTTTACCCAGGTCCACCTGCATATCCGTGGCCTTGCCGGGGTCCGTTTCCGGTGTTTCCGTATAGTTGAACGGAATATCCACATGGCTGTCGAGGGTGAATATCCGGTCATGAACGTCCGCCTCAGGGGAAGCCGCAAAACCGGGAGAAGCGCCCGGCACACAGCACAACGCAATGATTGCCGCGACCATGGCGGAACGAAGGCTGCTGGCCGCCCGAAATCTCTTTACTGTATTCATAATTCTGACTTCCCCGTATGATTTATATTAGATATCTTGCAGTAATAGTCATATTTGGCATATGATAACTGTAGTTTCTCAGTCCGGCAAGGCAAGTACTTGCTGTCATAAATAAACTTTAAGTGACTCAGGGAATTAAGGGTTTGGCCAGTTCACAACTATTATCCGTGTCCCTCCAAAAAAACAGTCGTTCCGACCGTTTTTTTATCCTCCCTGCTGCCCGATTGACGTATATCAATGAAGTAAAAGGACGTATGTCCTATCCGAGTGCTGATGATCCTGGAGTTTTTATCTTTACCGGCATCAACAGTACAACACACTATGCGAATTCAAATTCACTAAAAAGACAGGTTTGTACATGACAACCCAACCTACACCACCTGCTGTCAGTCCACTGGCACAATGGCTCACATCCCTGGGGCTTGGGATCGGCGCCGTGATCGCACTGCTCATCGCAGCACAGACAACTTCAACCCCCTTCCAGATCCACGCCTTCGTTATGCTGGCCTGCTTCATTCTGGGCATCATCGCCGTTTTCAATCTCGGCTTCAACAAGGGTAACCGGGTAAAGGCTGAACCTTCGCCCGCCGGGGTCTTCTACAATGACGGCATTGTCAAGGCCGGGGTCATCGCCACCATCTTCTGGGGCCTGGCCGGGTTCCTGGCCGGCGACATGATCGCCTGGCAGCTTGCTTTCCCGGTACTGAATTTTGATACGGAATTCACCAATTTCGGTCGGCTGCGCCCGCTGCATACCTCGGCGGTGATCTTCGCCTTCGGCGGCAATGCCCTGATCGCCACCTCCTTTTATGCGGTTCAGCGCACCTGCAAGGTTCGCCTGGCCGGGGAAATCGCACCCTGGTTCGTGTTCTGGGGCTATCAGCTGTTTATCGTGCTGGCGGCGACCGGTTACCTGATGGGGTTCACCCAGTCCAAGGAATATGCCGAACCGGAATGGTATGTTGACCTGTGGCTGACCATTGTCTGGGTTGTTTATTTCCTGGTTTTCCTGATCACCATCGCCAAGCGCCGGGAATCGCACATCTATGTGGCCAACTGGTTCTATCTGGCCTTTATCGTCACCATCGCCATGCTGCATATCGTCAACAACCTGACGATCCCTGTCTCCTGGACCGAACCGAAAAGCTATATTCTCTTTTCCGGTGTCCAGGACGCCATGACGCAATGGTGGTACGGCCATAACGCGGTGGGCTTCTTCCTCACCGCCGGCTTCCTGGGCATGATGTATTACTTCGTACCCAAGCGGGCGGAACGGCCGGTCTATTCCTACCGGCTGTCCATCATCCACTTCTGGGCCCTGATTTTCATCTATATCTGGGCCGGACCGCACCACCTGCATTACACCGCCCTGCCCGACTGGGCGCAGACCCTGGGCATGACCTTTTCCATCATGCTGTGGATGCCGTCCTGGGGCGGCATGATCAACGGCCTGATGACGCTGTCCGGCGCCTGGGACAAACTGCGCACCGACCCGGTCCTGAAAATGCTGGTGGTCTCCGTTGCCTTCTACGGCATGAGCACCTTCGAAGGCCCGCTGATGTCCATCAAGGCGGTGAACGGTCTCAGCCACTATACCGACTGGACCATCGGCCATGTGCATTCCGGTGCGCTCGGCTGGGTGGCCTATGTCAGCTTCGGCGCCATCTATTGCCTGGTGCCCTGGCTGTGGAAACGCCCGGCGCTGTATTCCCTGAAGCTGGTGAACTGGCACTTCTGGATTTCCACCGTCGGCATCGTGTTCTACATCACCGCCATGTGGGTCTCCGGGATCATGCAGGGCCTGATGTGGAGAGCCTACAACGAACTCGGCTTCCTTGAATATTCCTTCGTGGAAACCGTGGAAGCGATGCATCCCTACTATATCATCCGCGCCACTGGCGGCCTGTTGTTCGTCCTGGGCGCCCTGATCATGATCTATAACCTGTGGATGACCGTCAGGGGCGAAGGTGAAGCCAAAGCATCAGAACCGGCTATGAAGCCGGCAATGGCTGAATAAGGAGGAATGGACCTATGTTTAAACATGAAATTTTTGAGAAGAACTCCATTCTTCTGGTGATCGGGATCCTGATTGTCGTCTCTATCGGCGGCATCATCGAGATCGCCCCCCTGTTCTATCTGGAAAGCACCATCGAAAAGGTGAAGGGCATGCGTCCCTACACCCCGCTCGAACTGGCCGGCCGGAACATCTACGTCCGGGAAGGCTGCTACACCTGCCATTCCCAGATGATCCGCTCCACCCGTGATGAGGTGGAACGCTACGGTCATTATTCCCTGGCCGCGGAAAGCATGTATGACCACCCGTTCCAGTGGGGGTCCAAACGTACCGGTCCGGATCTGGCCCGCCTCGGCAATAAATATTCCGATGAATGGCACCGGGCTCATATGGTCGATCCGCGGCAGGTCGTGCCCGAATCCATCATGCCGGGCTATCCGTTCCTGGCAACCACGGAACTCAAGTACAACACCATCGAAAAGGACCTGAAGGCAAACCAGATTGCGGGTGTTCCCTATACAGAAGAAATGATCGCCAATGCAAAAGCGGACCTGGTGTCACAGCTTGACGAATATAGCGATGGTTACGATGGTCTGATGGAACGCTACCCGGGTGCGAAAGTGCGGGATTTTGACGGCAACCCCGAAAAAGTCACCGAGCTTGACGCCCTGATCGCCTATCTACAGATGCTGGGAACGCTTGTTGATTTCGACCTCTACAACGAGGAAGAGAACCGGCGCTAGGCCCGGGAAAGGAGAAAGAAGATGGATATTACACATCACGATGCCTCGACTTTCGCCCAGACCTGGGGCCTGGTCCTGTTTCTTGTCCTGTTCGTGGGCATAGTGGCGTACGCGCTATGGCCCGGCAACAGGGACAAATTCAACAAAGCTTCTCGCGCACCACTGGATGAGGAATAGACATGAGTAATAAACCTGAAATCGACAATGTCAGCGGTGTGGAAACAACCGGACATGAATGGGACGGGATCAAGGAACTGAATACCCCCCTGCCCCGCTGGTGGGTCTGGACCTGGCTGGTTTCCATCGTCTGGGCAATCGGCTATTGGATTGTTATGCCGGCCTGGCCGATGATCAGCGACTATACCACGGGGGTTCTGGGTTATTCCCAGCGCGCCGTAGTGAACGAGCAAGTGGAAGCCATGCATGCAGATCGCGCCACCAGGGCACAGGCCCTGCTGACCGCCGACCTGGAGACCATCAAGAACACCCAGGAGCTGATGGAATTCGCCATGGCCGGCGGCAAGGCGGCGTTCGGCGACAACTGCGCCGGCTGTCACGGCTCGGGCGCTTCCGGCGGCTTTGGCTACCCCAACCTGAACGACGACGACTGGCTGTGGGGCGGCACCCTGGAGGACATCCACGAAACCATTACCGTCGGAATCCGCTCCGTGCATGACGACACCCGTATGAACAGCATGCCGGCCTTCCTGAAGGACGAAATTCTCGACAAGGAACAGGTGTCCGACCTGGCCAACTATGTACTTTCCCTGAGTGACGACAGCATTAAGGCACCGGAAGGCGCCGCGGTCCTGTTCGAGGAAAATTGTGCCTCCTGCCATGGTGAAGACGGCAAGGGCATCCAGGAACTGGGCGCCCCCAACCTGACCGATGGTATCTGGTTGTATGGCGGTGACTACGACACAGTCTATGCCACCATTTCCAACAGCCGTGCCGGTGTGATGCCGACATGGGCGGGACGTCTTGATCCGGCAACCATTAAAAGCCTCGCCGTCTATGTTCACTCACTTGGCGGCGGCGAATAAAAGATCATAATCCGGGACCTGCGAGATGACACCTCTGCGGGGAGGGCTAAAAAAGTCGGAGTGACAACAGCAGGTCACCGCGGGCCCCGGACTGAAAACAGGGTATCCATTATTTAAAAGGCATTCAGTATGGCAAACCAGCCTCAGACTCCGGACGGAAAAAATCCGCGTCCGGCCCCCGCCCCCCACTCGATTACCCCGCATCCGGAAGTGGAACGGGCGAAAGTTGAACCGGTCAACCGTCCCGAGGAACGCTCCCTTTACAAGAAAAGGGAACAGATTTATCCGAAGCGGGCCCGCGGCACCTTCCGCAATATCAAATGGGTCATCATGATTGTGACCCTGGGCATTTATTACCTGTCCCCCTGGATCCGCTGGGATCGGGGACCGGGCCTGCCGGATCAGGCAATCCTGATCGACTTCCCGGGCCGCCGCTTCTATTTCTTCTTTATCGAGATCTGGCCGCAGGAGGTCTATTATATCACCGGGCTGCTCATACTCGCCGCCATCGGCCTGTTCCTGGTCACCAGCACCGCCGGCCGCATGTGGTGCGGTTACACCTGCCCGCAAACCGTCTGGGTCGACCTGTTCCTGGTGGTGGAACGGTTTTTCGAGGGCGACCGCAACGAGCGGATCAGGCTCGACAAGGCGCCGTGGAGCTTTGACAAGTTCCGCAAAAAATTTATGAAGCATTTCACCTGGTTATTGATCGGGGTGGCCACCGGCGGGGCCTGGGTCTTCTATTTCGCCGACGCGCCGACCCTTGCAAAGCAACTGATCCATTTCGAGGCGGATTCCACCGTCTATTTCTGGATTGCGCTGTTTACCTCGACCACCTATCTGCTCGGCGGCTTCGCCAGGGAACAGGTTTGTACCTATATGTGCCCCTGGCCGCGGATCCAGTCCGTAATGCTGGACGAGGATTCACTGGCGGTCATGTATCGCTATGACCGCGGGGAGCCCCGCGGGCCGCACAAAAAAGGCGAAAGCTGGGAAGGTCGCGGCGACTGCGTCCAGTGCCGCCAGTGCGTGGTGGTCTGTCCCCAGGGGATCGATATCCGTGACGGGATGCAGCTGGAGTGCATCCAGTGTTCACTCTGTATCGACGCCTGTAACGAAGTGATGGACAAGATCGGTCGCCCGCGCGGCCTGATCGCCTATGACAGCCTCGCCAATTTCGAGGCCCGGGCCAAAGGCGAAAAGGAACGATTCCATATCATCCGGCCCCGGACAATCATCTACAGCACCCTGATTCTCTTGGTCGGCGGCTTTATGCTTTATACCCTGCTGACCAGGGCTGAACTGGACGTCAACGTATTGCGTGACCGCAACCCGGTCTTCGTGCAGCTCTCAAGCGGCGATATTCGTAACGGCTACACCGTGAAAATCCTCAACAAGTCGCGAGCCGACAGGAATTTCTCCATCGATGTTACCGGCCTCAAGGAATATGAGATCCGGGTCGAAGGCGTGACAGATATGACTGAAGACGGACTTCCGGTTGTTCATGTGGAGAGAGACCGGCTGAGATCCGTCAAGGTCTACATTTCCACGCACCGTAAATATCTGGAGGGCCCGAGCACGGATATCGCCTTTGAGGTCCATGACGTCGACGGACCGGAGTCCGACATCCAGGAAACCAACTTCAAGGGGCCCAAATAATGGAGGACACGTCAAAACCCTTTACCGGCAAAACCGCCCTTTTGTGGCTGACCGGTTTTTTCCTCATCGTCTTTGCCGTCAATGGTGTAATGGCCTGGCTGGCCCTGGACAGCTGGAACGGCCTGTCGACGGAAGACCCCTACCGCAAGGGCCTGGCCTATAACGAGCAGATCGAGCAGGACCAGAAACAGAAACTGTCCGGCTGGAAACTCCATTTCTCCTCTCCCCTCGAAGCACAGAAGGGAGATAGCCTGGGGATCAGCCTGGTCCATCCGGAAAATACCGCGGCCCCCGGCGGCCTGCAGGTCAGTTTTCGCCGCCCGGTGGTCGAAGGCTATGACTTCGAGCTCACCCTGCCGCTGACGGGGAAAAAAGACGGGCTCTATGTCTATGAAGCGCCGGTCGATCTGCCGCTGCCCGGCGAGTGGGAAATCACAGCCGTTGCAAAATCCGATGCCCAGACTAAATATATACTCAGGGATCGTATTGTCGTGAGCAAATAATGGCTGAACCTCTCAAATCACCGGAAGTCGAACATTTTGTGGTGGAAGGGCTGCACTGCCCGTCCTGTATCCGCGAAATTGAAGGCACCCTGCAGAAAAACCCGGCCATCCGCAATGCGCGGGTCAACCTGACGACCCAGCGCCTGGCGGTGCAATGGGCCAACGACGACCAACCCGGGTCGGACGAGGCACTGTCCAAAAGCGAACAGGTGATCGACACCCTGAAGGACATCGGCTTCCGCGCGTTCCGGTTCAAGGACGACCCTTCGCTGATGGCCAATGACAAGGAAAGCCGCCAGCTGCTGATTTCCATGGCCGTCGCCGGCTTCGTTGCCGCCAACGTCATGCTGCTGTCGGTGTCCGTGTGGTCCGGCAATGTGTCCGACATGGCGGAAAGTACCCGACTGCTGATGCACTGGTTGTCCGCCCTGCTGGTTCTTCCGGCCGCAGCCTATGCCGGCCTGCCCTTCTATCGGTCCGCCTGGGGCGCGGTCAAGGCCGGCACCCTGAATATGGATGTACCCATTTCGCTGGCCGTGATCCTGGCCTGCGGCATGAGCCTGCTGGAAACCATGCAGGGCGCCGTGCATACCTATTATGATGCCGCCGTCATGCTGCTGTTCTTCCTGCTGATCGGGCGCTACCTGGACCGCAAGATGCGCAACCACGCGAGAGGCATGGCCCAGAACCTGATGTCCTATCGGCCCCATACCGCGACCCTGCTGCTGGACAATGGTGAAACGGAACTGAGCCCCCTCGAGATGCTGCGCCCCGGCCAGACGGTGCGGGTGATGCCCGGCGACCGCATCCCGGTGGACGGGGAAATCCTGCGCGGGGTGTCCGAGGTGGACACCAGCCTGGTGACCGGCGAAACCCTGCCGGTCAAGGCCGAGGAAGGGGCCGAGGTCTTTGCCGGCACCATGAACCTGAACGGGGTGCTGGATGTGAAAATCACGGCGCTCAGCGGCAAGACCCTGCTGGATGAAATCATCACCCTGATGGAAACCGCCGAGCAGGGCCGGGCCAAATATGTGCGCCTGGCCGACAAGGCGGCCAAGATCTATGCCCCGGCCGTGCATCTGCTGGCGCTGTTCACCTTCCTTGGCTGGATGCTGTTTTCCTCTGTGGGCTGGGAACAGTCCCTGATCACCGCCATTTCAGTGCTGATCATTACCTGCCCCTGTGCGCTCGGCCTTGCCGTGCCGGTGGTCCAGGTGGTAGCCTCCAACCTGCTGTTCAAGTCGGGCATCCTGGTCAAGGCCGCTGATGGGCTGGAGCGGCTGGCCGAAGTGGACACCGTAATATTCGACAAGACCGGCACCCTGACCTTGGGCCAGCCGGAGCTGGCCAATGCGGACGAGATCGAGCCGGCCAGGCTGGAGCTGGCGGCAAGCCTCGCCAAATCGTCAACCCATCCGCTGTGCCGGGCGCTGATTGTCGCCTGCCACGAACGCGACATTCCCACCATCGCCACCGAAAGCGCGCTGCATGAAGAAGCCGGCATGGGCCTGAAAGCGGTCATCGACGGTCGCGAAGTCCGCCTCGGCAACCGCAGCTGGTGTTCGGTGCCGGATACCGCTGTGGAGAACAACCGCTTCAGCGAACTGTGGCTGGCGGTTGAGGGCGAAGCGCCTGTGTTCCTCGCCTTCCGCGACCGGCTGCGCCGCGACGCCAGCGAGGTCTGTAACTGGCTGAAAAAGGATGGCCTGGAGCTGATCCTGCTGTCCGGCGACCGCGAGGATGTGGTGCGTGAGGTCGCCGCCGAGCTCGGCATCGACAACTGGCGCGCCGGCTTCAAGCCGCAGGAAAAAATCGCCGTGCTGGAAGAGCTGAAAGCCAACGGCAAGAAGCCGCTGATGGTGGGTGACGGCCTTAACGACGCTCCGGCGCTGGCCGCGGCCCATGTCTCCATCTCCCCCAGTTCCGCCGCCGATGTAAGCCAGAATGCCGCCGACTTTATCTTCCAGTCACAACGGCTGGAAACTGTGGTCCGCGCCCTGCAGGTCTCCCGCAAGAGCCGGACCCTGGTGTTCGTCAATTTTGCCTTCGCCGCCGCCTACAATGTGGTGGCTGTGCCCTTCGCCGCGGCCGGCATGCTCACGCCGCTGATCGCCGCCCTGGCCATGTCCGGTTCCAGCATCGTGGTGACCCTCAACGCGTTGCGGCTGAACCTGGCCAGACTGTACAGCAGCAAGGGGAATGCCTGATGGATATTATCCTTTTTCTGATTCCCATTGCCCTGTTCATGGGCCTGGCCGGGCTTGGCGCCTTCCTGTGGTCGCTCCGGACCGGCCAGTATGACGACCTGGAAGGCGCCAGCTACCGCGCCCTGTTTGAGGAAGACGAGATGGCAAAGGAAGAGGACGACGCCGGACCGGCTCAGTCCTCGCCGTCGAAATAACCGGCTTCCTGGGGATAAAAGAACTTTCTTATCGCCACATTGGCCGGGTCCCCGCCCGGGGCGCTACCGGCAAGAACACCCATCTTGCCGCTTTTGGGATAGAGCACAACCTCCGGCTCCTTCATGGTCGACATGCAGAGATATTCCAGATCCTCATCACTGTGGTTATACATCTGGTGGGAATAATCCTCGCCCCGCGGCAGGGATATGAAGTTGCCCTCCCGGACGATGTGCTCCTTGCCGCCGCAAATGTGCGTTCCCTCCCCTTTCAGGATATAGATCGCTTCCTCATTGGCCATATGATAATGCTCCGGGAAGGAGCGCTTGCCCGGCGGCAGGCGGAAAAACCCGCAGCCCAGCTCCCGGGCGCCGCTCGGCACGGTAAAGGACTTGCCGAACAGGTGGAATTTGTCGCCATGGCTCACTTCCCGCCATTCCAGGTCGTCCACGTGTACAATGTTGTTGACCGCTTTGTTTATATCCCCGGACATTTTCTTCTCCTGATATTTTCTTCCCATCGGGCGCAAGATCATTTAAGACAGGCACTATAGCAAAGAATAAATTGGGACAGGATCACAAAAATGTCAGAGATCAGAATCGGTATTGTCGGATGCGGCGGACGCATGGGCCAGGCCCTGGTCCGGGAAGTGCTGGACAGTGAACAGGCCTCCCTGAGCGGCGGCACCGAACGTCATGACAGCCCGCTGATCGGCAGCCCGATCCGCCATCCGGCCAGCGGCGAGGATACCGGCCTGAAAATCTCCGACAATGCGGAAAACCTGTTCAAGATCTCCGACATTGTGATTGATTTCACCTGTCCCACCGCGACCAGGCTGCATTGTTCCTATGCGGAAAAATATGACACCGCCCATATCGTCGGCACCACCGGCATGACGGAAGAAGACGAGCGCGCCGTCAATACCGCAGCCGAGTTCGTGCCGGTGATCTATGCTTCCAATTTCTCGCTCGGGGTCAACCTGCTGTTTTATCTGACCCGCCAGGCCGCCCATATGCTGGATGAGGATTTCGATATCGAAATTCTGGAAATGCATCACCGCCACAAGGTAGATGCGCCGAGCGGCACCGCCCTGAGCCTGGGCAGGGCCGCCGCCCAGGGCCGTGGCGTCAACCTGGACGACGTGGCCGACAAAGTCCGCGACGGCATCACGGGCGAACGCAGGCGGGGCGATATCGGCTTTGCCGTTTTGCGCGGCGGCAATGTGGCCGGCGAGCATACCGTCAGCTTCAATGCCTATGATGAACGGGTCGAGCTCACCCACAAAGCCACCGACCGGGCCATCTTCGCCCGCGGCGCGCTCAAGGCGGCGCTGTGGGCCTTTGGCCGCCAAGCGGGGCTCTACGACATGTTTGACGTGCTGGGGCTGGACAAAGGCTAACGCCCAGCCCCTCTTCTCTTATTTCTCTGACGGCAGCGCCTGTTTCAGGGCGTCAAAGATCAGGTTCTGCTCCATAACACCGCCGATTTTCTCCGCCCCGGCGCCCTTGGCATAGATGGCCACATCCTCGCCGCCGTGGGTCTCGCTCTCGCGCGGAATCAGGGCCTGCTGGTGGAAGTCGGGCGCTGTGGTGTCGACATCGGTGAGATCTTCACGCGCGTAATGATCGTCATCTTTCGGCCAGATGCCGCCGGGCCCGTTCAGGTAGCCAAGCGTGGTATAGGGTTTGCCGTCTTCCATCAGGGCGTAGGCTTTTTCCGGATTGCCGTGTTCGTCATTGCCGACCACCTTGCCGAGGATCGGATTGCCGCGGGTCGGATAGCCGGAAATCATCAGCGTATGGCTGTGGTCGGCGGTGACGATGATCAGGGTATCCTCGTCACTGGTAAGCTGATCAGCCATTTTAACCGCCTCGTTCAGCGCAACCCCGTCATTGAGGGCCATGGCCGCCCGGCCGGCATGATGGCCGTGGTCAATACGCCCCGCCTCCACCATCAGGAAAAAGCCCTTGTCATTCTTTGATAGCATTTTGACGGCCTTTTCCGTCATCTCCGCCAGCGACGGTTCATGGCCGCCGTCTTTTTTGCGGTCATAGTCATATTGCATATGAGCCGGTTCAAACAGGCCCAGCAGCTTGTTGGTTGTGGCCGGATCGATGGCGGCAAATTGTTGTTCGTTCCAGACATAGGCGCCGTCCGGATGTTTGGCCTGCCATTCCTGCACCAGATTGCGGCCGTCGTTGCGGACGCCGGCTTTATTGGCATATTCCGGATCGGTCATGGTGGACGGAATAAAGTTGCGGCGACCACCGCCCAGCGCCACTTCGATCCCGTCGCCTTTGTCAAAGTCCAGGAACTGTCGGGCAATATCCTTGCATCCCCGGTCCCGCTGTTCCTGCGGCATGTCGCTGTCGGCTTCCCAGTCGCGCTCGGAAATATGGGCATAGGCGGCCCCCGGCGTGGCGTGAGTGAGGCGGGCCGTGGTCACCACCCCGGTGGACAGGCCCTGTTCCTCGGCCAGTTCGAGGATGGTTTCAAGCTCGGTCCCCGGCGTCGACGCACAATCGGCGCGGATCACTTCCGGTCCCACTCCGAGCACCCCGGCCTTGGTTTTCACACCGGTATACATGGCCGTGGCGGTCCCGGCGCTGTCCGGCACCTGCTGGTTGGTGTTATAGGTTTTGGACAGGGCCACCCGGGGGAAAGTCTCCCAGCTTAAGATATTTTCCTCGCCGCTCATGCCCCGCTGCTGGCCTTCGAAAATGCGGATCGCCGTGACGGTGCTGACCCCCATGCCGTCACCGATAAACAGGATGACATTTTTCGGCTTCGCCGCCATCACCGGTGTTTCGGTAACCTGCTTTTCCGGCGCACAGGCCGCAGCAGAAAGGGTAACAACCGCCGCACATCCCAGGCGGCTCAGAACACGGCTCAAACTCATCGAAATATCCTTAAATAATTATCGGCCCGCCTACTTGGGGGACACATGCAATATGAACTTGATCTGATAAACAAATAGGGAAGAAATGTTTCCCAATTGTGAACACCGGGCGTCTTACGGCTCAGTCGACCTGTGCGGCAGCTTCCTCTTGATCCAGATTGTGAAAATAAATCCTGGCCCGTTCCATCACCCGGGGGGCCAGCAGCAGGGTGGAAGTCATGGTCGGAATGGCCATAACCGCATACATGCCGTCAATCAGGCCGACCACTGTTTTCAGGCTGACAATGGCGCCAATCACCACCAGAGCCGCATAAAACCAGGAATAATAATGTTCCCGCTCGGCGCCGATCAAAAAGCCGGTGCATTTGCTGCCGTAATACCAGAAGCTGAGCACCGTACTGATGGCGAGGAAAAACACCATCACGGTCAGAAGGTAACCGCCGAGCCCGGGAAAGGCGGTCTCGAAGGCGCTGCCGGTCAGGCTGATGCCGTTGGCCTCGCCTTGCCAGACCCCGGTAACCAGAATCGCCAGTGCCGTACAGGTACAGACGATCAGGGTATCGATGACCGGTCCCAGCATGGCCACCAGTCCCTCGCGGGTGGGATAATCGGTTTTTGCCGCCCCGTGCGCCAGCGACTCGGTACCGATTCCGGCCTCGTTAGAGAACGCGCCGCGCTGTACCCCGATCAGGATTACGCCGCCGATGGCGCCGCCGGCCGCCGCCTTGCCGGAAAAGGCGTCACTCACGATCAGCAGCAGCATGTCGGGGATGTTGCCTGCATACAGGACCAGCAGCACCGCTGTCATCAGGAAATAGAGCACCACCATCAGCGGCACCAGCCGGCTGGTGACATCGGCAATGCGCTGGATCCGCCCGGAAATCACCGCCAGCACCAGCCCCGCCAGCAGCACCCCCGCCACCAGGTCGAACAGAAAATGATTGTCCGCCGTCGTCAGGCCGGCCGGAATCGCCACCATGTCGCGGATCACCTGGACCAGCTGGTTGATCTGGAATACCGGCAGAGTGCCGACCAGACCGGCAATGGCGAACAGGATCGCCAGCGGCATCCATTTGCGGCCGAGCCCCTCCCGGATCACATACATGGGGCCGCCCTGCAGATGTCCTTTGCTGTCATAGCCCCGGTACATCACGGCCAGAGAGGCGGTAAAAAACTTGGTAGCCATGCCGACAATGGCCGTCACCCACATCCAGAAGATCGCTCCCGGGCCGCCGATGGTAATAGCCAGCGCCACGCCGGTGACATTGCCCATGCCCAGGGTACCGGACAGCGCCGTGGACAGGGCCTGAAAGTGGGAAATGTCGCCATGGCCGCCAAACCGGTCATATTTCCCGCGCAGGATATCAAAGGCATGAGGGATATATTTATAGGGCTGGAACCGGGAATAGGTCATGAAAAACAGGCCGCCCAGCACGATGAGAGCGACCAGGGGCTTGCCCCACATAAATGCAGAAAATCCGTTAAAAAAAGACTCAATTACTTCCATAAAAAATACCTGCCCCGACGTCAGACGGCTGCCGGATGGCCACTGTTTTTATAGCGCCACAGGGCACTGGCCAGGTCGCGGTTCACGTCTTCCCGTTCCTCTTCGGTCAGGAATTCGCCGACAAAAAGCCCCTGCCCGTGGGAAGAAATGAACAGATGACGCTGGCGGATCGGTTTGGGGTCTTTTTTGCGGAATTCGAGCCCGACCTTCACCCAGTAGGGATTGAAAGCCCAGCATTGCTCCTCGCCCTTGTGGTCAATCCGGCGCACGATCAGTTCATCGCCAATGATCGAGATGGTCTCCACCAGTTTGCCGGAGCGGTAATTGAGCTTGAACGCCACATAGATCAGCAGAACATCCAGGCCCATGAAGCCGAAAATAGGCCAGGCGCCCCTGAGATAAAAGACCAGGCCAACGGTAAAGCTGATCAGGGAAATCAGGACCATAAGGATCACGAAGCCGCGCGGACTTAGCGACCTGTGCGGATAGAGGGTGGCGTCAAACCAGATTTTGTCGTTACTTTGTTGCATTATTGCAGTATAGACCTCTTCCCTTGCGTAACCAAGCCCGTTAATATCCCGCCCATAAGAAGGACCGCTAGAAAATGAAAAAACAGGATGTTTACGAGTTTTTCTCCCGCCTCCACGATCTTGATCCGGAACCCAAGGGGGAACTGAATTACACCAACCCCTATACCCTGCTGGTGGCCGTGGCCCTGTCGGCGCAAGCGACCGACGTGGGGGTCAACAAAGCGACCAGGGACCTGTTCAAGGTGGTTTCCACCCCGCAGGAAATGCTCGACCTGGGTGAGGACGGCCTCAAGGACTATATCAAGACCATCGGCCTGTATAATTCCAAGGCGGCCAATGTGATCAAGGCCGCCCGCATCCTGGTGGACGAGTATGACGGCGAGGTGCCGCAGAAACGGGAAGAGCTTGAAAAGCTGCCCGGCGTGGGGCGCAAAACCGCCAATGTGGTACTCAATATCGCTTTTGGCCAGCCGACCATCGCCGTGGACACCCATTTGTTCCGGGTTTCCAACCGCACCGGCCTGGCCCCGGGCAAAACCCCGCTGGCCGTGGAAAAGAAACTGGAAAAAATCATCCCCGAGGAATTCGCCCTGCATGCCCATCACTGGCTGATCCTGCACGGGCGCTATATCTGCAAGGCCCGGAAGCCTAATTGTCCGGTGTGTCCGGTTCGGGATCTGTGTCGCTATAAGCAGAAGACGGTGATTGAGGATTAATCTTCCGGGCCGGCGCTTCCGGCAACATCTCCCGCTTGATCACAAAACTGTCGAGGCAGGCATCCCCGGACACCGTGGGATTGGGCGCCGACAGGTCGGCCGCCATGCTGTCCACATAATCCAGCACCAGGTCGCCCAGCTCATTCTCATAGAAATAGAGATGGATGACGCAGTTGCTGTTCTTGTACATCCAGACCCGGGCGTCCTTCTCGTGGCGCACCACTTCCGGCGCCCCCAGGATATCTTCGACCGTATGGGGGGACAGGCCGACAATATTCTCGATCCGGAACAGCGGTTCCGGTTCCGGTTCGGGTTCCGGCACGGCCACCTGAACCGCGGCTTCCGGCGCCGGCTCCTCCGGCGGCACCTCCGAGACCGGCGGCTCATCGCCGGCCCCGCCACAACCGGCAACCAGTAGCACGCTGAGCAGAAGGACAATTTTCCTCATAGGTCGTCCGTACCCTGGCCGCTATGACCATATTCCCGGGCAAAGGCATGGCCTTCCGCCTGGCGGTCCCGGATGGTCAGATGGAAAACGTGGCACATGATGGCCGCCGCCAGGATCGGTGCGGTGAGATTGACGATGGGAATCGTGAACAGGACGGTAATGACCAGGCCGGCAAACAAGACATATCCGCGAATGGATTTGCGGTGTTCGCCGGATTCCCTGATGCCGAGATGGCGCACCGCCACCATTTCGTAATAGCCCCAGCCCAGGAGATAACCGTTCAGCAGGTAAAAGATGACGACCGGACCGACTCCGGTCCAGAAGAAGATAATGTAAAACGGAACTGCAAGGATATTCAAAAGAACGATATACAGCGACAGGCGCACCGCCAGATAGCTGAGATGCCACAGCCCCAGCCTTTTGCCGGCCTTGTGCGTGGTGTAATATTTATCCTCCACCGCATCGACCACATCGTCCAGGAAAATGGAAACGAAAATGGTCGAAATGGGAACGAAAAACAAAACTGCCAGCCAGATCAGGACAAAGCCGAACAGCCAGTCCATGATCGACTGAACCCACTCCCAGTCGAAATCCAGATAGGGTATCTGATCCTTGAGCGCCTCGGCCAGAAAAAAGGCGGCCGCCAGCGCCACAAAAGTCGTAATCATGCCGAGAATGAAGACGCGCAGGAACGCGCTGTCGAAAATTTGTGCAAGGGTCCGTTCGACCGAGGTCAACAGATGGTTCACTTGTTCTTCCTTCCTTGCCCCTAATACCCTCTTTCAAAATATGGAGATTTTTGCGGAAAAGGCAAGACCCATTTCCCAAACCGCCGCCAAACAATGACCTTGCACAGCGCCCCCGGATAACTATACTCGGCGCACCTGCAGGAGTTGGATATGACAAAAAAATATGAAGTGGTCGGCATCGGCAATGCCATCGTGGACATTCTCACCCATGTGGAAGACGATTTCCTGGCCGAACACAAACTGGCCAAAGGCAGCATGCAGCTGTTCGATGAAGCGGATGCTGCAAAATTATATGCAACCCTGGGACAGGCCATAGAATGTTCCGGCGGCTCTGCGGCAAACACCGTCGCCGGCCTGGCCTCGCTCGGCCACAGAACCGCCTTCATCGGCAAGGTGCGGGACGACCAGCTGGGACGGATTTTCCGCCATGACATTACGGCGCTCGGCACCGACTTTCCGGCCGCCCATGCTGAGGACGGACCGGCAACCGCCCTGTGCCAGGTGCTGGTCACCCCGGATGCGGAACGGACCATGTGCACCTATCTCGGCGCCTGCGTTAATCTGACGGAAGCGGACATTGATGACGAGACCATCAAGGGCGCATCGATCACCTACCTGGAAGGCTACCTGTGGGATCCGGAAGACGCGAAGAACGCCTTTCGCAAAGCCATCGCCCTGGCCCATGAGGCGGGCCGGAAAACATCGCTCAGCCTGTCCGATCCCTTCTGTGTTGACCGCCACCGGGAAGAGTTTCTGTCCCTGACCCGGGACGATATCGACATCCTGTTTGCCAATGAGGAAGAACTGCTGATGCTGTTCGATACGCGCGACCTGGCAACAGCCCTGGCCGCGGCCCGGGAACATTGCGAAATTGCCGCCGTTACGCGCGGCGCCAAAGGATGTGTTATTGCCGCCAATGGCGAGAGCATCGAAGTCAGCGGGCGCCAGGTCAGCAACCTGGTCGACACCACCGGCGCCGGCGACCTTTTTGCCGCCGGTTTCCTGCACGGTTACGTGACCGGTGAAGACCTGGCCACCTGCGGCAGCATCGGCAACCTGATCGCCAGCGAGGTCATCACCCACATGGGGGCCCGGCCGGATATTGACCTGAAGGCATTTCTGTCCCAGAATATGGGCACAAGTGAAGAGGATATGTAATGTCTACCGTCAAATCAGTTCTTCTGCCCCTGCTGCTGGCCGCCGGCGTTGCCCAGGCAGGACATGCAGAATGTCATTTTCCCAAACGCCCAATCATTCCCGATGGAAAAACCGTGAGCAAGGAGCATTTGCTGGAAGTCATCCATGCCTTCAAGACGGAGTTCCAGCCCGATGTCCGAAAATTCCAGAACTGCATCAAGAACGAACGGATTGCTGTCGGAGATTTCGCCACCGATGAGCAGAAGGAAGAATGGACCAGTCGACATGATGCGGCCTTTGACATTGAAAGCCGCCTGGCCAACGCCCTGAACCAGGCCATCCGTGATTTCAAATCCCGCGAAACAGCCGGGGATACGTCTCCCCAGGAAAAGGCAGCCCATACGTCGGATTCCACTGAAACGTCCGCCGGCGAGGACGATGGGGACACCTCCGGACAATAGGGACTGGACCACCAGGCCAGTTCAGATCTGTTGCGGGCCGCCGTTTCCTGCAGCGTTGTTAAAGAAATAATAGAAACCGAACAAAATCATATTCACGTCCCGGTCATTGTCCGACAGAGGCAATCCCAGGGTGTGGTAGCTCATATAATTTTTTGCTCTCCAGTCCACCGTGCCGCAGGCAAGATAAGGCAACCGGTTATCCACCAGCCAGGTCAGGTTCTCATATAGCCTGTCGTAACTGTTCAGGGTCTCAATATACCGCCCGGTCATGTCTTCTCCTGCGACCTTGACATTCTCTGAGCCCATCAGGCGTATCTTGAAACGCATCGGGTCACTTTCCACATCAATCAGGACAAGCATGGGCAGGATGGAGGCAAGTCGCGCGGGTTCTATATCAACCCTGGCCGGCATGGCCCGGCTGCCGCGAATTTCATTCCAGTATGTGAATAGCGTCTGCAGGGATTCTACCGGAATATCATCCAACTTCACATCACTATTAAATATTCTATTACTCAACTGTACCTACCCCAATAACATCCCTCGCGGGCCCCATCGAATTACTTGCGTGTACATGCAATTGGAATTTTAGATAAAAACACTCTCCATACAAGCAAAAATTGCAAATAAAATCATGATGTTACATAAGATTGCGTTGATATAGACTGGAAACCGCGGCCTGCCGCCGTTAACCAGTTGTTAATCAGCTATTAGTTTTGCACATGGCTGGTTTGCAGAATTGACAGCTTCTCACGCATAGCTATTTTGCATATTTTTATTGCATCGCAACAAGAACAAGAAATTAGGGAGCTCTTTGCAGTTAATTTTTGGTTTAAAGGAGCCTTATTATGAAAAAGAATATCGTACTGACCGGCATTTGCCTTGCTACTCTGTTTGCCACTCCTGCTCTGGCAGCTAACTGTGTTAAGCCGACCGCCCCGGAAATCCCGGACGCTTATATTTCCGGCGCTGAAGAACTGATTTCCATGGTCGAGAAATTCCGCAACGAATATCAGCCGGCCAACGAAGCCTACAAAAAATGCCTGCTGGACTCCATCAGCAGCTATGCCCACAAAAGCGCCATTGAAAACAAACTGGCCTATGCCCACGCTGTTGAAGTGAAAGCTGCCAAAAAACTGAATGCCGCCATCCGCGAATTCAACGAGCAGACTGAAAGCTAAAACCTGGCCACTCAGGGTTTAAGTATCAAAAAAGCAGCTCTTGCGGGAGCTGCTTTTTTCGTTTCGGGCAGCTATTGAACCTATCTGGCCAGCATCGGGCCAAGCGGCCGGCCGCCAAAGATATGGATATGCAGGTGCGGCACTTCCTGGTGGCCGTGGGTGCCGATATTGGCAAGGATCCGGTATCCCGGTTCGACCAGTTCCAGCTGGCGCGCCACTTTTCCCACAGCCTGGAAAAACCCGGTCACCAGTTCGGCCGGCGCCTCGGCGGTGAAATCATCCATGCTGACATAGTCGCCCTTGGGGATGACCAGAACATGGACCGGCGCCTGGGGATTGATATCGTGAAAAGCCAAGCTGTAGTCATCCTCATAGACCTTGTTGCAGGGCAGTTCCCCGCGCAGGATTTTTGCAAAGACATTTTCCGGATCATAAGCCATTTCACATTTCCTTTCCCGGGAGTTCAGCCCCGTGAGTTCTTTTCCTCGATGCCGGAAATACCCTCCCGGCGCGCCAGTTCGGCATATACCTCTTCCGGCCGGATATCCATGTCCGCCCACAGCACCATCAGGTGAAAAATCAGGTCGGCGGATTCCGCGATCACCTCGTCATGGCTGCCGTCGACCGCGGCAATCGCCGTTTCCACGGCCTCCTCACCCACCTTCTGGGCGATCTTGTTGCGCCCCTTGCGATAGAGCGAGGCCACATAGCTGTTTTCCGGCGCGGAGGCCTTGCGTTCCTTCATCAAAACGGCCAGCCGTTCCAGAACATCGGTATTTTTCATTTTGCGTCCCCTAGAGTCGCACCGGAATACCGGCCTTCTCCATATATTTCTTGGCTTCCTCGATAGTATATTCGCCAAAATGGAAAATGGAAGCGGCCAGCACCGCCGTCGCATGACCGTCGCGAATGCCTTCCACCAGATGGTCCAGATTGCCGACCCCACCGGAGGCGATCACCGGAATCGTCACGGCATCGGCAATGGCCCGGGTCAGATCGATATTGAAGCCCTGCCTGGTGCCGTCCCGGTCCATACTGGTGAGCAGGATTTCACCGGCGCCATAGTCAGCCACCTTTTTCGCATATTCCACCGCATCAATGCCGGTCGGCTCGCGCCCGCCGTGGGTGAAGACTTCATATTTGTCCGGACCGACCTGTTTGGCGTCGATCGCGACGACGATGCACTGGCTGCCGAATTTTTCCGCCAGTTCGCGGACCAGTTCCGGGCGCTTCACCGCTGCGGTCATGACAGAGACCTTGTCGGCCCCGGCCAGCAGCAGGTTGCGGACATCTTCCTCGGTCCTGACACCGCCGCCCACCGTCAGCGGCATGAAACATTGCTCCGCCGTCTTGCGCACCACATCCAGAATGATGCCGCGGTTATCGCTGGACGCGGTAATGTCCAGGAAACACAGCTCGTCCGCCCCCGCCTGATCATAGATCTGCGCCTGTTCCACCGGGTCGCCCGCATCACGCAGGCCGACAAAATTTACCCCCTTGACCACACGGCCGTCCTTGACATCCAGGCAAGGAATAACGCGCGCCTTCAGCATCAGGCCTCTCCTTTCAGGAACGCCATGGCCTCGACCGGGTCCAGCCTGCCGTCATAGAGCGCTCGGCCGGAGATGGCCCCTTCGATGGTGCCGGTGGCCCGGTCCGCTGCGTTCTTGAGCGCGCGCAGGTCCTCCATGCTGGCGACGCCGCCGGAGGCAATCACCGGAATAGTCAGCGCGTTGCACAGGGCGATGGTGCCCTCGACGTTCAGGCCCTGCATGGTGCCGTCCCGGTCGATGTCGGTATAGACAATGGCGGCCACCCCGGCGTCCTCGAATTTTTTCCCCAGGTCAACTGCGGTCATTTCCGAGGTTTCCGCCCAGCCTTCCACCGCTACATGGCCGCCACGGGCATCAATGCCGACCACGACATGGCCGGGAAATTCCCTGGAGGCTTCGATGACAAGTTCCGGATTACGCAACGCGATAGTGCCCAGAATGACCCGGCGAATACCCTTGTCCAGCCAGTATTGGATGGTGGCCATATCGCGGATGCCGCCGCCCAATTGCACGGGAATATCCACAGCCCCGAGAATAGCCTCCACAGCCTCGCCGTTAACCGGCTTGCCGGCAAAGGCCCCGTTCAGGTCCACCAGATGAAGCCACTCGCAGCCCGCGTCCTGGAACTTGCGCGCCTGGTCGGCGGGATTGTCGTTAAATACCGTGGCCTGGTCCATTTCCCCCTTGTAAAGCCGGACGCAGTTGCCGTCTTTCAGGTCAATGGCTGGAAATAAAATCATCTAATCAATATCCTTCGTATAATAATAACCGGGCACAAATTTTCCGTCGATCATGGCGTACCGCTCCTTGATGCCCCATTTTTTCATGCCCAGCCATTCGCAGACGGCAATGGCCGCCTGCTGGTCCGCCCGCATGTTGCTGTTGAGGCTGCGGAAGCCCTGCTCATGGGCATATTCCTCGACCTCTTTCAGCATTTTCTTGGCCAGGTCAAAGCCCCGCGCCCACGGCGCCAGGAAGAAGTTCACTATTTCCGCGGCGAAAGCCCCGGCTTCATTGCTGGTCGGCGGCCTGACAAGCTGGCAGGCGCCGCAGACCTGGCCATCCATACGGGCGATGAACAGCGTGCGGTCCGGCATCAACATGACCCCTCGCCAGTAATTTTCCAGGGTTTTCTGCGGCGGCTGGTTGAGCCAGCCGAAACCGATGCCGTCATCGATGGCTTCCCGGGTGACGACACACAGCTGCTCAAGGGCCACATTTTCCAGCATGCCGGCCACTTCCACTTCAAGACGTGGCGAGGGATTGTCCTGCTTGTCGCTGACCATTCAGACCTCCAACAGACCCGTTACGGGGTCCACCCAAGGAAATTCCCCAGCAGGCGAAGTCCCACCGCCTGGCTCTTTTCCGGATGGAATTGCGTTCCAATGATATTATCACGTCCGACAATGGCCGTCACCGGTCCGCCGTAATCAACCGACGCCAGCACCGTCTCCGGATCCTCCGGGCGGAAATAATAGCTATGGACAAAATAGGCATGATCCCGGTTATGCAGGCCGGCGAGCACCGGATGGCTTGCCGCCCGGTCCGAGAAATAAAGCTCGTTCCAGCCCATGTGCGGAATTTTCAGCCCGCTGTCCTGCGGCACCCGGATCGGTTCAACCGTCCCCTTCAGCCAGTCAAGTCCCCGGTGATTACCATGCTCATGCCCTTCGGTTGCCATCAGCTGCATGCCGACACAGATGCCGAGGAACGGACGGCCCTTGCCGACAACGACCTCTTCCAGGGCCTCGCGCATGCCTTCGAGCGAGGTCAGGCCCCCCATGCAATCACCGAACGCCCCGACCCCGGGCAAAATCACCCGGTCCGCGGCCAGGACATCTTCAGCCCGGGAACTGACCAGGATTTCCGCATCGAGGCCCAGTTCGGCGGCTACACGTTCGGTCGCTTTCTCCGCCGATCTGAGATTGCCGGAACCGTAATCGATAATAACTGTCTTCATTTTTCAGGACTTCCCGCGCTCTTTATTGCTACCGGCGCATGGGGCGCCTGCCCCTTCGCTTCCGCCCCAAAACGCGGCAGGGAGAGGTCCCCGGCCGCCAGAAGCTGGTAAAAGCGCCGCAGGGCTGTAAACTCGTCATCTCCCCCGACGATACCCGTTGCGATATAGCCTTTCTTTTCCAGCGACCAGCCCTTCCAGGTCATGGCTTCAAAGCCACTGACCAGGATCATGCCCAGAAACAGGAGGCCCGCGCCCTGGAAATCAGCCAGGAACAGCAGGAAAAGATAAAGGATCGCCAGAATGCCGGCCACAATCCACATCTGATGGAACAGGGCCCAGACCGGACCGAAAATCATGGCGCCAAATGAAAATTCATCGGGCACGACCACCACATCAATGCCGTTGTCGGCGACTTCGGTAACCGGACGCACATAGGCTGTATAGGTTTTATAGCTCATGTCTGTACTCGTCTGTCTGAAACAGGCTTACAGGTCCACCTTGTCACCGAGAACCCCCTTGGTGGAGGGTATGGCATCTGACTTGCGCGGATCAATTTCAATAGCCTGGCGCAGGGCCCGGGCCAGCGCCTTGTAGCTGGATTCAATGATATGGTGGTTATTTTCCCCATACATATTTTCCACATGCAGGGTAATACCGGCGCCAAAGGCAAAGGCCCGGAACCATTCCAGGAACAGTTCCGTATCCATTTCACCAAGCTTGTCGCGGCTGAATTTCACCTTCCACACCAGGAACGGCCGGCCGGAGACGTCCAGCGAGCAGCGGGTACAGGTTTCATCCATGGGGATAATGGCACTGCCGTACCGGGTGATCCCTTTCAGGTCGCCCAGCGCCTTGCCGATACATTGCCCCAGGATAATCCCCACATCCTCGGTCGTGTGGTGATAATCGATATGCAGGTCGCCCTTGGCCCGTATGGTGATATCAACAAGGCTGTGCCGGGACAGTTGCTCCATCATATGATCCAGGAAACCGATCCCGGTTTCCACGTCATAGACGCCTGTCCCGTCCAGGTTGACCGAAACGGCGATCTCGGTCTCTTTTGTTTTACGCTCCATACTGGCTTTACGCATGGGGTTCTCCTTAACACTCTGCCTTTTCACGGACCTTTCTGGTGGCTATAATACATTAATCCGCGGCAGTCACAGAAAAAATCGCGTCACATATAGCAGCCGCCGCGGAAAAGCGCCAGTCCGCAGGCAAATTTTGTCGCTGCCGGATAGCGATTTGCCGTATATTTTCACCTGCACCCTTGATCCTGCAAGCGGGATTGCCCAAATGTGGTGTCATAAAGTCGAATAAAAACAGGATGATAAAATGAGCGAACAAATGCAAAGCTGGCACGGCACGACCATCCTCAGCATCCGCAAAGGCAACAAAGTGGTCATTGCCGGTGACGGCCAGGTCTCCCTCGGGGATACGGTGATCAAGGGCAACGCCCGCAAAGTACGCCCCCTCGGCGACGGCAGTGTCATCGCCGGGTTTGCCGGCTCCACCGCCGATGCCTTTGCCCTGTTTGAACGCCTGGAAGAAAAGCTGGAGCGCTTTAGCGGCCAACTGACCCGCGCCTGCGTCGAGATGGCCAAGGACTGGCGCACGGACCGCTACCTGCGCCGGCTCGAGGCCATGATGATTGTGGTCGATGCGGAAGTGAGCCTGGTCCTGACCGGCAACGGCGACGTGCTGGAGACCCCGGACGGGATTCTCGCCATCGGCTCCGGCGGCAATTATGCGCTTTCCGCCGCCCGCGCCCTGATTGACCAGGACCTGGGTGCGGAAGAAATCGCCCGCAAGGCCATGGGCATCGCCGCTGAAATCTGTGTCTATACCAATAACAACCTGACCGTCGAAGTACTGGAAGCCAAATAATGTCATCCTTTTCCCCCCGTGAAATCGTCTCAGAACTTAATCGCTATATCATCGGCCAGAAGGACGCCAAGCGGGCCGTCGCCATTGCCCTGCGCAATCGCTGGCGCCGCCAGCAGCTGGATGAAGACATGCGCGAAGAAGTGCTGCCCAAGAACATCCTGATGATCGGCCCGACCGGGGTCGGCAAGACGGAAATTTCCCGCCGGCTGGCCAAGCTGGCCAATGCCCCGTTCGTCAAGGTGGAAGCCACCAAATTTACCGAAGTCGGCTATGTCGGCCGGGATGTGGAACAGATCGTCCGCGACCTGGTGGAACTGGCCATTGGCATGGTGCGGGAAGAAAACCGCAAGAAAGTCACTGCCAAGGCGGAACTGAGCACTGAGGAACGCATCCTCGACGCGCTGGTCGGGGAAACCGCCAGCGCCGAAACCCGGCAGAAATTCCGCAAGATGCTGCGCGAGGGCCAGCTGGACGACAAGGAAATCGAGGTGGAAGTTTCCGACACGGCCTCGAGCCAGATGCCGACCATCGACATCCCCGGCATGCCGGGCGCCAGCATGGGCATGCTGAACCTCAACGACCTGATGGGCAAGGCGTTCGGCGGCCGCACCGTGAAGAAGAAGATGACCGTCAAGGACGCCGGCGAGATCCTGCTGTCCGACGAAGGCGACAAGCTGCTGGATGAGGAAGCCATCGTCAGGGAAGCCCTGGACAAAGTGGAACAGAGCGGCATCGTCTTTATTGACGAGATCGATAAAATCGCCGGCGGCAACGAACGGCGCGGCGGCGAAGTCAGCCGCGAAGGCGTGCAACGCGACCTGCTGCCGCTGATTGAAGGCTGTACCGTCGCCACCAAATATGGCTCGGTCAAGACCGACCATATCCTGTTTATCGCCTCCGGCGCTTTCAGCGTCTCCAAGCCGTCCGACCTGCTGCCGGAACTGCAGGGCCGGCTGCCGATCCGGGTCGAACTCAATGCCCTGACCGAGGCAGATTTCCGTCATATCCTGGTGGAACCGGATTACAGCCTGATCAAGCAGTATAAGGCGCTGCTCGGCACCGAAGAGGTCACCCTGACCTTTACCGACGACGGCATCGACGCCATTGCCAAGCTTTCCGCCGAGGTCAATGAAACCGTGGAAAATATCGGCGCCCGCAGGCTGCATACGGTGCTGGAGCGGATCCTGGACGACATTAGTTTCGAAGCCACCGACAAACCGGGTACGGAAGTGGTGGTCGACGAGTCCTATGTCACCGAACATATCGGCGACCTGACTGAACGGTCCGACCTGACTAAATTCATCCTCTAAGACGTCCAGAGCGCAGGAAATAAAGAAGAGCCCGCCAACCAGCGGGCTCTTCCCTGATATCTGCCTGTATAAGGGAGATTATTTTTAGAAGTTGACCTTGCCGCGAACGCCGTAAATGGCAACGCCTTCATTGGGCACGCAATAGGCAGTCCCGTTGATAACGCCCAGGTCAAACTTGTAGGTACAGTATTTATCCTCGGTCAGGTTTTCCCCGTAGGCCGTGATGGAATACTGCTGCTCGTCCCCGAAGCTGTAACTGGCGCGAACACCCAGTTCAGACATGGCGCCCAGTTCATCAATCAGGTCCGCCGTATTGAGGGTTGCCTTTGGTGAGCTGCGATAGGCCCAGGTCCCCTGGATATTCAGGATATTGTCGCCAATGTAGAAATCCTTGGACAACAGCATATTAAACGAGGTGCTGGCGGCATAGGGAAGTTCGTGTCCCTGTTCATCCACAGGCGTCGGGCTGGCTTCAAGAATTTTGGTTTGCTGGAAACCTGCTCCAGCGGAGACATACCAGGTATCCGCCGGCACCCATTTCAGTTCGGCCTCCAGGCCATAAAGTTCGGATTTGGGTACATTGACGAACTCCGGACCGGTGGCAGGATCCACATAGAAGGTCTGCTGGTTTTTCCAGATATAATAGTAGGCCGCCATGTTGAACTGCATGGCGTTGTCCATCAGGTCAGACTTGAAACCCACTTCGAAGGCATCCAGCGTTTCCGTGGTCAGGTCCTGGCGGATGAAGCCGGTATGAATACCATGCAGGAATTCAATATCGTAGGAGCCGGACCGGAAACCGCGAGAGTAGCTGCCGTATACCAGGACATCTTCATTGACGTGATAGTCAAGGCCGATCCTGCCGCCCCATTCTTCTGTGTCGATATCGTCACCGACGGTATCCTCGGCACAGCGACGTCCGTCTTCAGTACAGTCACCCGGCGCCTGGGCGGCGGCTTCGGCACGGACATAGTCATTGCTCCAGAAAGTATCCAGAGCATGGCCGGACGTATCCAGAATGCCGACGTAGTAAGACGGCATTTTTTTCTTGTCGCTGGTATAACGGACACCGACCGTCAGGGTCAGGTCATCGGTGAAGTCATATTCCGTGCGCAGATAGGGCGACCAGACCTCGTTCTCGATGGTGGCAATACTGAAGGCCAGGGAATTGGCATAGCCGGCTTCAGGAATACCGAAGGCCAGATGCTGGGACAGAGCCCAGAGGCCGAAAGAGCCACCGGCCAAAATCGGCGGGCCGATGGCAATGTCCGGATCTCCGGCATCAAACGGCAAGGACAACACGGTAGCGTCGCCGAAACGGATATTCTGGCTCAGCACGGCATCTTCATTGAAGTAGAACATGCCGACAATCCAGCGGAACTCCCGGTCGGACGGGGACGCCAGCCTGATTTCCTGGCTGAACTGTTCAAAGTCCTGGTCCTGGTCAATGATCAGGTTGGCCTGGCCATTGGTGTTGCCGGCGCCGCTGGCATCCACGGTGAATTTGGTCGTGCTTTCATCGTAAGCGGTGATGGAGGTCAGGGTCATGGATTCGAAATCATGCTGGATTTTCAGGTAGGCCCCGGTGGTATCCACCTTGTGATAGTTGGCGCCGGTCCGGGCGGTGTCGTTCCAGTTGGGGAAGGAAGAGTCGATCCCCTGAGCGTTTACCGTATCATACATGCCATTTTCGTAGTCAATCTGGCTCCCGGCCAGCGGAGCCGGCCCGACAAAGGCGCCATCAACGGCCGCCCCATTGGCCGCCGTGGCGCGGGTGCCCACATAGCGGTAACCATCAAACTCACTATCTTCCTTGGCCCAGTGAATATTGGCTGTGATCCTGGTCGCATCGGTCGGCTCCCACAACAGGGTGCCGCGCAGGGATTTGCGATCCTTTTCGCCAAACATGTCATCGGCAAACACATCGTGCCAGATGCCGTCGCGGTCATAGGACTTGCCGGCAATACGCACTGCCAGGGTATCACCCAGCGGGATGGAGACCGCGCCTTCGATTTCGACTTCGTTGAAGCGACCATAACCCAGGTCAAGATAGCCTTCCACTTCACCGCCGACTTCCGGCATTTTGGAGATATAGTTCACCGCCCCGCCGGTGGTGTTACGGCCGAACAGGGAGTTCTGCGGTCCGCGCAGGACCTCGACCCGCTCCATATCATAGAGCCCGAGTGAGGTCATATAGGGTGAACTGATGGTCACCTCGTCCATATAAATGCCTACGGAACCGGAGGCGCTGCCGAAGAAGGAGTTGGTGCCGACACCGCGGATGTTGATCTGCTGGTTGGCGGGGTTCTGGCCGGAGATATTCAGGTTCGGCGCCAGTTTGACCACATCCCGGGCGCGCTTGACCCCCATTTTCTGGAGCTGGTCACCGGTAAAAGCCTGCAGGGCAATCGGCACTTCCTGTAACGACTCCTCACGCTTCTGCGCCGTCACTACAATTTCTTCCAGAGTTGTTTCCGCAAGCACCGGCGACGCCGCGACCGCGAACAGACTCGTCCCTAAAAGTAGGATTGATTTGCTTTTCATTGAAAGCCTCCCATGAAGTTATAAGAAAGTCATGGCTTCGAAACACCTCAATCCGAAGCACATTCAATCATTTTTATTTTTATATAACTGCGTTCTTTTGCAAATAAGAACAGGTACAATTTAAACTTTATTCCATTGAAATACAATAATAATTTTTCGCACCATCGTGAACACGGAGAACTTCTGCCGCAAATATAGCACATTTATGCAATCCTTTGCAAATACAGCAGAATTTCGAACAGGGAACAGGGAACGGAAAGGAAGACAAACAAAAAGCCCGTCAACCAGGTTGACGGGCTTTTTGTTTTCGGTGTTTTGGTGGAGCTAAGCGGGATCGAACCGCTGACCTCTACAATGCCATTGTAGCGCTCTCCCAGCTGAGCTATAGCCCCGTATCCAAAACAGCTCCTGAATCACAGGCAGGCAATAAATATTCATCCTGATGCAGATAATCAAGAACAAATATCAAAAAAATTCACTTAGTCGTCGTCGCCCTTCTTGACCGGGGCATCAACCACGTCGGAGACATTGGTGTCATCCTCATCGGACAGGATCGTGGTATTGTCGTCTTCGTCAAGATCCACATCCACATCGTCATCGTCTTCAAGCAGATCATCATCATCCAGCAGCACATCATCATCCTCTTCATCTTTTTTGGAAGATGCGCTCGGAATGATTTCCATGGCATGCTGTTTGCTTTTCAGAATGATTTCCGGCTTGAACTTGTGATCACAGCTGATGCACATGATCGGGTCATCATTTCCCAGATCGTAAAAGCGGGTGCCGCACTTCGGGCACTGACGTTTGGTACCCCATTCAGGTTTAGCCAATATTCTTCTCCATAACCTGTAACATGACTGTTTCAGAAAAGCCTTCCTTTGCCATGATATTTATTGTCTGTCAAAGACTAATCGTCCCGAAAAACGGCGGCTTTGCATTTTTCTTAGATAAATCGCGATAATATGTGGCAGAAACCGTCCCAAATATGCTATCTGGGCGGCAAATGTCACAATCCCAAAAGTACAAAGCCGTTACGATATGAATCAGCTTCTCTCCTCCGCCACCGACAATCTTAAAGGAACAGTCAATGTTCCCGGTGACAAGTCCATTTCCCACCGCGCCCTGATCATGGGCAGCCTGGCCATTGGCGAAACCCTGGTTGCCGGCCTGCTGGAAGGAGAAGATGTCCTCAACACCGCCGCCGCCATGCGGGCGCTGGGCGCAGATATCCGCAAGGACGAAGACGGCACCTGGCATATCCACGGCGTCGGCGTCGGCGCCCTGCACGAACCGGAAGGCGCCCTCGACATGGGCAACTCAGGCACCGGGGCGCGACTGCTGATGGGCCTGATCTCCACCTATCCGTTCAGCACCACCTTCATTGGCGATGCTTCCCTGTCGTCACGCCCCATGAAACGGGTCACCGATCCGCTGGAATCGTTCGGTGCCGAATTCCATGGCTCTGAAAACGGCACCCTGCCGCTCACGGTCAGGGGCACCGGCATGCCGGTGCCGATCAGCTACGACGTGCCGGTGGCCTCAGCCCAGGTCAAATCCGCCATCATGCTGGCCGCCCTGAATACGCCGGGCACCACCACCATTTTTGAGAAAAAGCCGACCCGGGACCATACCGAGCGCATGTTCAGCTTTTTCGGTGTCGACACCACAACAACACCCAAGGACAGTGGCCGGGTCATCACCGTGACCGGACAGCCGGAACTGACGGCCCGCAATCTGACCGTTCCCGGCGACCCGTCTTCGGCCGCTTTCCCGGTGGTTGCCGCCCTGATCACGCCCGGTTCCGATATCACCATTCGTAACGTGGGACTGAACCCGGACCGCACCGGCCTGTTCATTACCCTGAAGGAAATGGGGGCGGATATCGAGTTCGTGAATGAGCGCGAAGACTGCGGTGAACCGGTGGCCGACCTCAGGGTCCGCCACAGCAGGCTGAAAGCGATCACGGTGCCGCAAGACCGCGCCCCGTCCATGATTGATGAATATCCCATTCTCTGCATTGCCGCCGCCTTTGCCGACGGCACCACAATGATGCGCGGCGCCGAGGAGCTTCGGGTCAAGGAAAGCGACCGTATCGCCATCATGGTCAAGGGCCTGCGCGCCTGCGGCATCGACGTGGAGGAATTTGACGACGGCATGGCCATCACCGGCAGCCGCGAAAAGCCGGCAGGCGGCGCCGTCATAGAAACTCACCTGGATCACCGTATTGCCATGTCCTTCCTGACCCTCGGCCTGCAAAGCGAACAGCCGGTCACCGTGGATGACGGCTCGGTGATTGAAACCAGCTTCCCCATCTTCCGGGAGCTGATGAACGGACTGGGCGCAAATATCCACCCTGCCGGAGAAAATAAATAATGACGGTTATCGCCATCGACGGCCCCGCCGCCTCCGGCAAAGGCACCCTGGCCCGCAAGCTGGCCGCTCATTTTGACTATGCCCATCTCGATACCGGCGCCCTTTACCGCGCGGTCGGCCTTTCGGTCCTGCGCGCCGGCGGCCGGACGGACAATGAGGCCGACGCCGTCGCCGCAGCCGGAAAGGTGGCAGAGGTCGACCTGACCGACCCGGAACTGCGCACCGAATCGACCGGGGCCGCGGCCTCGAAAGTGGCGGCCATTCCCGCCGTCCGCCAGATTCTGCTGGATTATCAACGGGATTTCGCCGCCCATCCGCCGGGCGGCAAAGCGGGCGCCGTACTCGACGGCCGCGATATCGGCACGGTGATCTGCCCGGAGGCAGACCATAAGATCTTCATCACTGCCGACGTGGAAACCCGCGCAAAACGTAGGTTTCTGGAGATTTTCGGCGAGGACGGCGCGCCTGACGAATATGAGATAATACTTGCCGAGCTCAGGGAACGGGACGAACGCGACATGAACCGCAGTGCAGCGCCCCTGAAACCCGCAGAAGATGCGCACTTGCTTGATACGACAAATTCGGATATAGAAGCCGTGTTCCAAAAGGCGTTGTCACTGATAAACGGCTGATTTCCGCCATTTTTGCAACAGAATCACACACCGGTTGAAGGGTCAGAATCAAGGGATCGGAAACCGGGGTGTATTTGTAATGAACGATTTCCAAGACCGTCGGAGACAACCGGCAGGCCGGAAAAAGACAAAATTTGAAAGAAGGACACTTTATGAGCACTGAACTGTCAGTACCAACCACTGAGGATTTCGCCGCGCTTCTTGACGAAACTCTTGGTGAAGCCGAACGTTTTGATGGCAAAGTCGTTACCGGCACCATCATCGGCCTTGATAAAGAAGCAGCCATTGTTGACATCGGCCTCAAAGCTGAAGGTCGCATCCCCCTTAAAGAATTTGCCCTGCCCGGACAGACTCCCGAACTGAACGTCGGCGACACCGTCGAGGTTTTTGTTGATCGTGTTGAGAACGCCCGGGGCGAAGCACAGCTGAGCCGTGAAAAAGCCCGCCGCGAAGAGGCCTGGGTACAGCTGGAAAAATCCTACGAAAATGAAGAACGCGTCAAGGGCGTCATCTTCGGTCGCGTTAAAGGCGGCTTCACCGTTGACCTCAACGGCGCCGTGGCCTTCCTGCCGGGCAGCCAGGTCGACATCCGCCCGATCCGTGACGTGACCCCGCTGATGAACATCGAACAGCCGTTCCAGATCCTGAAAATGGACCGCAAGCGCGGCAACATCGTTGTCTCCCGCCGGGCCATCCTGGAAGAAACCCGCGCCGAACAGCGTGCGGAACTGATCGAAGGCCTGAGCGAAGGTGCGGTCGTTGAAGGCGTTGTCAAAAACATCACCGACTATGGTGCCTTCGTTGATCTCGGCGGCATTGACGGCCTGCTGCATGTCACCGACATCAGCTGGAAACGCATCAACCATCCGTCCGAAGTTCTGAACATCGGTGACACCATCAAAGTTCAGATCATCCGCCTGAACCCGGAAACACAGCGTATCTCCCTGGGCATGAAACAGCTGCAGGAAGATCCGTGGTCCAACATCGAAGCCAAATATCCGGTTGGCTCCAAACTGACCGGCCGGATCACCAACATCACCGACTATGGTGCCTTTGTTGAGCTGGAAGACGGCATCGAAGGCCTGGTCCATGTTTCCGAAATGAGCTGGGTGAAGAAAAACGTCCATCCGGGCAAAATCGTTTCCACCAGCCAGGAAGTTGAAGTCATGGTACTCGAGATTGAACCGGAAAAACGCCGGATCAGCCTGGGCCTGAAACAGTGCATGGACAACCCGTGGACAACCTTTGCCGCTACTCATCCGGTCGGCACCGAAATCGAAGGTGAAATCAAGAACATCACCGAATTCGGTCTGTTCGTTGGCCTGGAAGGCGACGTGGACGGCATGGTTCACATGTCCGACCTGGACTGGAACAAATCCGGCGAAGAAGCCATTGCCGAATACAAAAAAGGCGACGTGGTCAAAGCCGTTGTCCTCGACATTGACGTAGACAAGGAACGCATCTCCCTCGGCATCAAACAGCTGGGCGGCGATCCGATGGCCTCAAGCAGCCTGAGAAAAGGCAGCACCGTCACCTGTACGGTTACCGCTGTTACCGACAACGGTCTTGAAGTCACTGTCGGTGAAGACGACCAGGCCATGGAAGCCTTCATCCGCCGCAGCGACCTCAGCCGTGACCGTTCCGAGCAGCGTCCGGAACGCTTCTCCGTCGGCGACAAAGTTGACGCCCTGGTGACCAACATGGACAAGAAAAGCCGCAAAATCGGCCTGAGCATCAAGCAGCTTGAAATCTCCGAAGAGAAAGAAGCTGTGGCCCAGTACGGTTCCTCCGACAGCGGCGCCAGCCTCGGCGATATCCTGGGCGCTGCCCTGGCCGAAGGCAAGGAAGACGACAAGTAAGTCTTTCACCCATAAAGCATCCGGAAAACCCGCTCCTCGCCGAGCGGGTTTTTCTTTTTCCGGCCCCCGAACACCATACCATCAATCAAGCACTGGCAAACAAGCGCTGGACAGCCGGGAATAAAAAAAACTAATATCGGGCAACATGTTCAACCGGGCGAGAGCGTCCGAAACCGGGGATATTCCATGAGTGATAATTTTGAAATGGTCATCGATCGCCGGCGGCTCCGGAAAAAAGTGACCTTCTGGCGCATTGCCGCCGTTATCCTGGGCATTCTGGTCCTGCTGATGATGGTCAGCCCGGCCGGTCCGGTCCCCACCCCCTATGTAGCCAGAATCACCGTTTCCGGCGTCATCATGGAAAATACCGCCCGGGATGAAAACATCCGCGCCATCGCCGATGACGAACACGCCAAGGCCCTGATCGTTCACATCAACAGCCCGGGCGGCGGCAGCACCGCCAGCGAACAGCTTTATCACGCCATCCGCGCCGTGGCCGAGAAGAAGCCGGTGGTCATCACCATGGGATCGCTGGCGGCGTCCGGCGGCTATATTACCGCGCTGGCCGGCGACCGGATCTTCGCGCGGGAAACCACCATCACCGGTTCCATCGGCGTCATCATGCAATATAGCCATTTCGGCGACCTGATGGACAAGATCGGCATCGGCAGCGAGCAGATCAAAAGCGGCAAGCTCAAAGGCAGCCCCGATGGCGTCCATCCCATCCCGGAAGAAGCCCGCGCCGTCTTCCAGTCCATGATTGACGACAGCTATGACTGGTTCATCGGGCTTGTCTCAGACCGGCGCCAGATGGACCTGGAACAAGTCCGCAGATTGTCGGACGGGCGAGTCTATACCGGCCGGCAGGCGCTTTCCAATGGACTCGTCGATTCTCTCGGCGGACAGGTGGAAGCCGTCGCCTGGCTGTCCGCCGAACATGACATTTCCGATGAATTGCCTGTGATTGATGTGGATAAAAGCAGGAAAGAGCTCCTACTTGAAGAGTTTTTTAACTCTATTATGGGAAAAATGCCTTTTAATGAAGCACTTAGCCTTGACGGGCTGATTTCTGTCTGGCAACCTGACAGTTACTAAATGTGGGATACTACAAACAATAGGGAAAAGTCGATGATAAAGTCGGAGCTCATAAACAGACTGGTGGAAGCCAACCCGCACCTTTATCAGCGTGACGTTGAGCGCATTGTTAATACAATATTTGAGGAAATTACCACGGCTCTGGCTGAAGGCAATCGGGTGGAGCTCAGAGGCTTTGGCGCTTTTTCAGTGAAGCATCGTCCGGAACGCACCGGCCGCAACCCGCGTACCGGCGAAACCGTTCATGTCCCCGAAAAATATGTGCCTTACTTCAAGACCGGCAAAGACCTCAGGGAAAAGCTGAACGACTAAGCGCAGATTAATCAATCAGACCAGTCCGCCGGATCGTCCGGCGGCTGTTATTTGTGAACAGGTTTATGCGTTATTTCATTTATGCGGCCTTTGCCGTATTCACTATCTTTTGCATCATCATTGCTGTCTCCAACCAGGAAACGGTGGACCTCAGCCTCCATCCGCTGCCGTGGACCATCCAGGGCATTCCTGAATACCTTCTGGTGTTTTTGGGCATTTTTATCGGCCTCGGCGCCGGCTGGATCGTCGCCATTTCCAGTTCCTTCAAACACCGCCGCAGCCGCAGGCAACTGGAAAGACAGGTCCGGGACCTGGAAAGTGAGTTAAAATCCTTGTCAAACCGGCCGGTTCGTGAGACAAAAAACCCCGAAATCAAACAGCAGAAATAGCCCTGACCGCCTTTCGGCCCTTGTCAGGGGTGAAGCAAAACCGGATTGTCAGCATGAGTACAGACGCCCACCGGCGCATTCTTTGCGCCCTGGACACCACAGATACGGCACAAGCCTGTGACCTCGCCCGCACCCTCGCCCCGCATGTCGGCGGCGTCAAGCTGGGCCTGGAATTTTTCGGGGCAAACGGCCCGGCCGGATTCCGCCAGGTGGCCGGGACCGGCATGCCGATCTTCCTGGACCTGAAACTGCATGACATTCCCAACACGGTTGCCAAGGCGATCCACGCCCTGATGCCGCTGGCTCCATCGATCCTGACCATCCATACCGCCGGCGGCCCGGCCATGATGGCAGCGGCGGCCAAGGCGGCAACGGAAGCGGCCGAGGCCGTTGGTTGTCCACGCCCGATCATCGTCGGCGTCACCATCCTGACCAGTCTCGATGAAAGCGACCTCGAAGCCGTTGGCTACCAGAACAAGCTGGCCGACCAGGTGGTCAAACTGGCCCGTCTGGCCAAAGACAGCGGCCTCGATGGCGTGGTCTGTTCACCGCTGGAAATCGAGCTGATCAAGGAAGCCTGCGGCCGGGACTTCAAGCTGGTGGTGCCGGGCATCCGGCCGGCCGGCAGCGCCACCGGCGACCAGAAACGGGTCATGACCCCAAGGCAGGCGATCGACAAGGGCGCCGACTATCTCGTCATCGGCCGCCCCATCACCCAGGCCGAGGACCCCGCCGTTGCCGCCCAGACCATCGCCAAAGAGCTCGGAGCCTGATCTTGGCAGTCGCGGTTAAAATATGCGGGCTGAGCACGCCCGAAAGCGTCAAGGCCGCCATCGATCATGGCGCCGCCTATGTGGGCTTTGTATTTTTTCCACCCTCGCCCCGCAATATCAGTGCGGTACAAGCCGGGGAGCTGGCCCAGCTGGTCCCGGCAGGAGTGAAAAAGGTCGGGGTTTTTGTCGATCCCGAGGACAGCCTGTTGGAAGACGTCTTGCGCGAGGCCGACCTGGATATCCTGCAGCTGCATGGTTCGGAAAGCCCCGCGCGGGTACAGGACATCAAACAAAAATTCGGGCGGCCGGTGATGAAAGCGATCGCCGTGGCTGGTACAGAGGATATCGAGCGGGCAAAATCCTATGAAAGCGTCACGGACATGTTGCTGTTTGACGCAAAAGCGCCTAAAAACCTTGAAAATGCTCTGCCGGGCGGCAATGGCCTGATCTTTGACTGGGAACTGATCCGGAAGGCGGACTGGTCCGTACCATGGATGTTGTCCGGCGGGCTGGAGGCCGACAATGTTACCGACGCCATCGCCACCAGCGGCGCGGAAATGGTTGATGTCTCCAGCGGGGTTGAAATCCGGCCCGGCGAAAAAGATATAGAGAAGATCAAGGCCTTTATCAAAGCCACAGAGAATAAGGACTGAATCATGGGCAGCGAGACCCAAAAGCCAAATACCTACCGGGCGGGACCGGACAGCGAAGGCCACTTCGGCATCTACGGCGGCCGCTTTGTCGCCGAAACCCTGATGCCGCTGATCCTGGACCTGGAAAAGGCCTATAACGAGGCCAAGGACGACCCGGAATTCCAGAAGGAATTTCACGAACTGCTGACCGAATTCGTCGGCCGCCCGAGCCCGCTTTATTATGCCGAACGCCTGACCGAACATCTGGGCGGCGCCAAGATCTATTTCAAGCGGGAAGAGCTCAATCATACCGGCGCCCACAAGATCAACAACTGCATCGGCCAGATCCTGCTCGCCAAACGCATGGGTAAAACCCGCATCATCGCCGAAACCGGCGCCGGCCAGCATGGGGTCGCCACCGCCACCGTTTGCGCCCGCTTTGGTATGAAATGTGTGGTCTACATGGGCTCCAAGGACATCGAGCGGCAGAAACCCAATGTATTCCGCATGAAGCTGCTGGGCGCGGAAGTGGTGCCCTGCACCTCAGGCTCCGCCAGCCTCAAGGACGCCATGAATGACGCCATGCGTGACTGGGTCGCCAATGTGGAAGATACTTTCTATATTATCGGCACCGCGGCCGGGCCGCACCCCTATCCGGAACTGGTGCGTGACTTCCAGTCTGTGATCGGCAATGAAACCCGCGAACAGATCATGGCCAAGGAAGGCCGGCTGCCGGACAGCCTGGTGGCCTGTGTCGGCGGCGGCTCCAACGCCATCGGCCTGTTCCATCCGTTCCTGGATGACGAATGCGAAATGTACGGTGTAGAAGCAGCCGGCCTCGGCGTCAATACAGACAAGCATGCCGCCTCACTGACCGGCGGCAGGCCCGGCGTGCTGCACGGCAACCGCACCTACCTGCTGATGGACGACGACGGCCAGATTACCGAAGCCCATTCCATCTCCGCCGGCCTCGACTATCCCGGCATCGGCCCGGAACATAGTTTCCTGCATGACGTCGGCCGGGTTACCTATGTGCCGGTGACGGACAAGGAGGCGCTGGAGGCCTTCCAGGTCTGCACCGAATATGAAGGCATCATCCCGGCGCTGGAAAGCGCCCATGCCATTGCCTTCGTTCTCAAGAAAGCCCCGGAACTGCCGAAGGACCATATCATGGTCATGAACCTGTCCGGGCGCGGCGACAAGGACATCTTTACTGTGGCCGAGGCCCTGGGAGCGGAGATCTGAGATGGGTGTAGAGCGTATCGAACAGAAATTTACCGCCCTCAAGGCGGAAGGACGGGCCGCCCTGGTCACTTTCATCACCGGCGGCGATCCCGACTATGGCACGTCGCTCTCAATCCTCAAGGGATTGCCGGACGCCGGCGCCGACATCATCGAACTGGGCATGCCCTTTTCCGACCCCATGGCCGACGGTCCGGCGATCCAGGCGGCGAGCCTCAGGGCGTTGAACGGCGGCATGACCCTGAAGAAATGCCTCAAAATGGTGCGCGAATTCCGCAAGGACAATAGCGACACGCCGCTGATCCTGATGGGTTACTATAATCCGATCTATATCTATGGCGTCGACCGGTTCCTGAAGGACGCGCTGGAGGCCGGGGTGGACGGCCTGATTGTGGTCGACCTGCCACCGGAAGAAGACCGTGAACTGGCGATCCCGTCCCTGGACGCGGGCATGGGCATGATCCACCTGGCCACGCCGACCACCAATGACGCGCGGCTGGCGAAAATTACCGCCAACGCCTCGGGCTTCCTCTATTATGTCTCCATTGCCGGGATTACCGGCACCCGTGAGCCGGACCTGGTGCCGGTCAGGGCGGCGATTGAAAATTTCCGCACCCAGACGGACCTGCCGCTGGCGGTTGGTTTCGGCATCAAGACGGCGGAAAATGTGGCCGCTTTTGCGGAATTTGCCGATGCCGTGGTCGTCGGTTCGGCCATTGTTTCGATCATAGAAAATGACGAAAATGTTGCAAATTCTGACACAAAAGCTAAAGTCCTCACTTTCGTGCAGGAATTGGCTACGGGCATAGAAAAAGCCCGCCGGTAACGCACAACAGTTGGAATAGGTGAATATATGAACTGGCTGACCAATTATGTACGTCCCAAGATCCGGGCGGTCCTTCAACAGAAAAAGGAAACGCCTGACAATCTTTGGCACAAATGTAAAAACTGCGGACAGCTTCTTTATATGAAAGATTTCGAGGCCAATCTCTGTGTTTGCCCTCATTGCGACCATCATGACCGGATCGGCCCCACCGAACGCTTCAAAAGCCTGTTTGACGAGGGCGATTATGTTCTGATTGACCTGCCCACCCCCAAGGAAGACCCCCTCAAGTTCAGGGACCAGAAAAAATACACCGACCGCATCAAGGCGGCCCGCTCAGCGTCCGAATTCAAGGACGCCATTGCCGTCGCTTTCGGCAAGATGGGCAATGTCAGTGCGGTCGTCGCTGTGCAGAACTTCCTGTTCATGGGCGGCTCCATGGGCATGGCCGTGGGCGAAGGCATCATCAAGGCAGCCCAGACCGCCGTTGACAAAAAGGCGCCGCTGGTCCTGTTCACCGCCGCCGGCGGGGCGCGCATGCAGGAAGGCATCCTGTCGCTGATGCAGATGCCGCGCACCACCGTGGCCGTGGAAATGGTCAAGGATGCGGGCCTGCCCTATATCGTGGTGCTGACCGATCCGACCACCGGCGGGGTAACCGCCTCCTATGCCATGCTGGGCGATGTGCACATTGCCGAACCCAACGCGCTGATCTGTTTTGCCGGTCCCCGGGTGATCAAGGACACCATCCGCGAAGAGCTGCCCGAAGGGTTCCAGCGCTCCGAATATCTGCTCGAGCACGGCATGCTGGACATGATCGTCCACCGCAAGGAAATGCGCCTCAAGCTGGTCCAGCTCCTCAGCCTGCTGATGAAACAACCGGGAACCCTGGCACTCACCCATGAATCAGCCTGACGACAGTCGCCTCAGCGATCAGGTTCTGGACCGCCTTTACCGGCTGCATCCCAAAAAGATTGACCTGTCCCTGGACCGGGTCGAACGGCTTCTGGCCGCCCTGGACCATCCCGAGCAGAAACTGCCGCCGGTCATCCATGTGGCCGGCACCAACGGCAAGGGATCAACCACCGCCTTCCTGCGCGCCATCCTGGAGGCGGCAGGGCTTCGGGTCCATGTCTATACCTCGCCCCATCTGGTAAAATTTGCCGAACGGATCCGCCTTGCCGGAAAACTGATCTCCGAGGACTACCTGCTGGAACTGCTCGACATTTGTGAACAGGCCAACGGCGAACAACCCATCACCTATTTCGAAATGACCACAGCGCTGGCGTTCAAGGCCTTTGCCGATGTGCCCGCCGATGTAGTGCTGCTGGAGGTGGGACTGGGCGGCCGTTTTGACGCCACCAATGTGATTGATCAGCCGCTGAGCACCGTCATCACCCCGGTGTCGCTGGACCATGAACAGTTCCTGGGGTCGGACCTGGCCGGGATCGGCCGGGAGAAGGCCGGCATCGCCAAAAAGGGCGTGCCGCTGATCGTGGCGCCGCAGCCGCCGGTTATCCTGGACGCCATTCTGGAGGTCGCCAAGGAACGCCAGGCCATCCCGGTGGCAGCCGGATATACCTGGAAATGCACCCCGACCGAGGACTGTTTCCTGTATGAGGATTTTTACGGCGAGATGATTCTGCCGCAACCGGTCCTGCCCGGCCTGCACCAGCGGGAAAATGCGGCCCTGGCCATTGCCTGCCTGCGTCACCAGCGGACCTTCGAGATCACTGAACAACATATCCGCACCGGACTGCAAACGGCGGAATGGCCGGCCCGGATGCAGGACCTTTCAAAAAGCACCCTGGCCAAAACCCTGCCGGCCGGCAGTGAGTTGTGGCTTGACGGCGGGCATAACCCGGCGGCCGGTGAAATTATCGCCGACCTGCTCCGGGACCGGAAGGACCTGCCGCTGTTTCTGGTCTGCGGCATGATGGCCAACAAGGACACGGGCGGGTTCCTCGCGCCCCTGGCGCCACTCACGACGACGCTCTATGGCATCCATGTGCCGGGAGAAGAAAGTCACAGCGCCGAGGCCATTGCCGAGATGGCCCGGGATGCGGGCATTGAGGCTGTGGCGATGCCGGGATTTGAAGAAAGTCTGGACTTAATCGGCCGGGAACAGACGGTGCCGGTGCGGGTGCTGATCTGTGGCTCCCTTTATCTGGCCGGCAAGGTGCTGGCGCTCACCGAAAACTGACCCCTAAATAGAAGAGCGCCGACCGGGTGGTCGGCGCCCCTCTGTCTTCAAGCATCTTGGGGGGAAAATGCTCAAAGATTCTCATTCAGCCATGCCGTCAGGTCGGTTTTGGAGGTGGCGCCGATCTTCATGGCTGCCACTTCACCGCCCTTGAACAGAAGCATGGTGGGAATACTGCGGACACCGTAACGGGTCGGTGCCTCGGGGTTTTCATCGATGTTAACCTTGGCAATGGTCACCTTGTCGGCCATTTCGTTGGAAACATCTTCCAGAACGGGGCCAATCTGTTTACAGGGGCCGCACCATTCCGCCCAGAAGTCCACGAGAATGGGTTTATCTGACTGCAGAACTTCGCTTTCGAAGCCCGCATCGGTCACAGCGATTGTACTCATCTGTCTTTCCTTGGTTTATGAAAAATTATCCTCTTGCCCAAATGTAGGAACAGGACGGGACAACGTCAAGACATTCAGGAAAAGCTAATCAAAAATTCACCTGATCCAGCAGGTCGTCGGGCAATTCCATCAGTTTTGCCACATCGGTCCACAACAGCGCCGTGCGGATCATATAGCCCGGGTAGATATCGCGCAGGATATGGCGATAGGCCGCCATCTGCCGCAGATACAGGGCCGGCACCTTGTCCGCGGACGATGGCGGCGGACGATTGGTCTTGTAATCCACGATCAGGATTTCGCCGTCGGTCTTCACCAGCCGGTCGACCTGGCCGGACACCGGCGTCGTGCCCACCAGTCCGACAACAGGCACTTCAGCCCGGCTCTCGGGCCCGAACAGGGCGGCGAAACGCGCATCCTCGAGCAGCGTGGTCACTTCCCTGGCAATCTGCGCTTGGTCAGTCCCGGATAGGCCGTGCGCCGGCTGACTGAGGTATTTCCCTGCAGCGTTCTCCCGGGTTCCGGGCTCCAGCCCGGGCAGGATTTCCAGCAAGCGGTGGATCAGGCGGCCGCGATGGAAGCGCTGTTCTTCGCGCGCCTGGCGCTCGCGCATGGTCAGCGGGCTCAAGACCGCCGGTTCTTCCTCGACCGGACGCGACGGGGTCAGCGGGCGCGGCGGCACCGGTTCGGCCTCTGGAACTGCCCGCGCCCAGGCAGGCAGCGGCGGCAGGACTATCGATGTCGTGACGTCAATTTCCCTGCGCTTGATTTCCTTTTCCTGCGGATTGGCGAAGCGGAGCAGCGGCTGGTCGTTCCAGCCCTGCAGTTCCTCGATTCCGTCCATGCCCCTCAACGCCTGCTCGACCAAGCTGTACCAGCTGCCGTCCTTGCGGCCCTGTTTGCCTTCCCAGCCTGCCACATAGAGCCGATCCTCGGCCCGGGTCAGGGCGACATACAGCAGGCGCAGATATTCCTCGTCCCGAACCCGCCGGTTTTCCTCCTGCACTTCCTTTGCCGGCCCCAGGGCATTGGCACTGCTACCGGGCCATAACATCAGCGGCACGCCGTCCTGTTCGGCCCAGAGGATCTTTTTGTCCCGGCTCGGCACCTGGCAGGTGTCGGGCAGGAACACAATCGGCGCCTGCAGGCCCTTGGCGCCATGTACGGTCATGATCCTGACCTGGTCCTGGCCCTGCTCCATGTCGCGCTTGATTTCCATCTTGCTGCGCCCGACCCAGCCGAGGAAACCCTGCAGCGAGGAGACATTGTTCTGCTCGTACGCCATGGCAAGGGACAGGAATTCATCCATCGGGTCACTGGCTTCTTCGCCAAGCCGGGCGAGAATCTTTTCCCGTCCGCCGAGCGGGCCCAGCAGATAACTGAAAAATTCAAACGGCGGGGCATAATCGGCAAAATTTGTCAGACTGGTCAGATAGTCCGTCGCCGCGGCAAAGCATTCGTTGTCACCGCGTCGTTTCAGCAGGCTGGCCCACAGGCTTTCGCCTTTTTTCCGACCATGGGCCAGATCGAACAGATCCTGCTCCGAGAAACCCACCAGCGGGCTTTTCAGCACCACCGCCAGGGTCAGGTCATCGTCAGGCAACAGCACGAACCTGCCGGTTGCCATCAGGTCCTGCACCGCCAACTGGTCGGTCAGCACCATCTTGTCCTGGCCGGCCACCGGAATGCCGCGGGTTTTCAGGGCCCGGATCAGATAGTCGTCGAACTTGCCACGGCGGCGCACCAAAATCAGGATATCCCCTGGCGTAATGGCCCGGTCGGCAGAATGGAGTTTCTCCCCCCGCCCGAGCCAGCCGTGGATGGTGTCGGCGATGCGCCGGGCGAGGCGCATTTCCGGACTGCGGGACGGTTTCTGGATTTTCGGCGGCGACCATTCCTCTTCAATGGGCTCTTCCGGCATGCTTTCCACCGGCCACAGCTCCACCAGTCCCGCCTCGCCGCTGCGATGCGGCTGGTGAATGATTTCCTCGTGACTGAAGGACAGGGCCAGGCGATGTTCCGGTGCCTCGAACACCCGGTCCACCACATTCAGCACCGCCGACGTGGAACGGAACGACAGGTCGAGCGACACATCGTGGAAATCCAGTTCCACCGCCCCGGCCCGGGTCTCGAAATGTTTGCGGGTGGCGACAAACTGGCGCGGATCGGCGCGCTGGAAGCTGTAGATAGATTGTTTGACATCACCCACGGCAAAGATGGTGCGGGTCACGTCGCGCGAGCCTTCCCCGGCAAAAAACTCACCAGCCAGGGTACGGATCACCTGCCATTGTTCCGGGTTGGTATCCTGGGCCTCGTCAATCAGGATATGGTCGATGCCGCCATCCAGTTTGAACAGGATCCAGTCGGCCACATCCGGTTTGCCGAGCAGAGTCGTCACGGTCAGGATCAGGTCGTCATAGTCGAGCACGGCATGACGCTTCTTGCTTTCCCCGTAAGCGCTGCCAAAGGCCTCGCCGATGGCCAGCAGGGCTTTGGTATTGTCCAGCATAGCCACCAGAGCCAGACGTTCATTGATGCGGATCAGGCGTTCGGCTTCCTGCTGCAGGATGTCCTGCGTCTGAGGACAGGCCTCCAGCACCTTTTTGGTCGCAGGCCTCGCCAGGGGCTCTCCTTTCTTGGTCAGGAACGCACCGCTATAGTCGGCAAACAGGGCACCCCGCGCGTCCGGCGTAGACAGCCATGGAGCCATTACCTCCGCCTTGTCCTTGTCGGACTTGCCGCCCGCCAGCAGATGCGGCAGAACCATACGCAACCCCGCGCCGTCAAAATTCTCTTCAGCACAGGCCGCCTGCATCACGTCGTCCGCCGTTTCCGTCGGCCGCAGCCCGAGGAAATTGCGCAGCTTGAAGACAACTTCGGCCACAGTCCCGAACCGGTCCATCAGCCGGTCCAGCTGCCCCCGTTCGCTGATCAGTTCCTGAATCAGTTCGGCAAAGGTCTGTTCCGCCACCCGGGCGGAAATATGCGACAGGGCCTCGGCCAGGGCAGTATTGCCCTCGGACCGGGCTTCGCTGAAAATGATATCCCGGGCATGCTGCAGATGTTCCCCGGCGGTCAGCTCGTCCATCACCTGGAAATGCGGGGCGAGGCTGGCCTCGATCGGGAAACGGCCGAGTAGAGACTGGCAGAAGCTATGGATGGTCTGAATCTTGAGCCCGCCCGGCACTTCCAGCACCTCGGCAAACAATTTACGGGCCCGCTGGCGGATGTCTTCGGACGGGTTATGGTCCAGCAGGCCAACCAGTTCCCGTTCCAGTTGCTCTTCGCTGCACACCGCCCAGACCGCGAGCCGGTCATTGATGCGGTTGGCCATCTCGGCCGCCGCCGCCTTGGTGAAGGTCAGGCACAACAGCCGCTCCGGCGACGCCTGCTCCCCGTCCAGCAGCAGGCGCAGCACCCGGTTGGTGAGCACGAAGGTCTTGCCGGTGCCGGCCGAAGCGCCGACCCAGACCGAGGCGGCGGGATCGGAAGCACGCCTCTGTTCGGGAGTCTGGCTCATGGCGCGTCCTCTCCGTTGTCGTCCTTGACCCGGCCCTGCCACTCTTTGGTACGGGCCAGATGATCATATTCACCGTAGCCCAGCTGGGCCGGATTGGGATTGCTGAGATAGGCGCTGTCCTCAAGGTCGAAATAACTGACCAGCTTCAGCAGGCCGTCACGGGATTTTTCGATCAGCTCGCCGACATCCTGTTTGCTGTTCCGGCTGCCCTGTTCATTGAAGGAGGTGACCTTGGCCGGTTCGTCCTCACCGCCCTTGAGCTGCCAGTAGCTGAGGTCGGTGACGGTACCGCTGAGCCCCTCGAAGGCCCCGTTCTGCACCATCAGCCCTTCCAAGGGTAGCTGCGGCGCATAACCGGCATGGAGCTGGCGCGCCGAAGCTGCCTGCCCGGTTTTATAATCGATGATGCTTAGGGAACCGTCAGGACGGGCGTCAATCCGGTCGGCCTTGGCCCGCAGGGTAAAGTCGCCGCCCGGCAGGCTGAAGGTCATCTCGCCCTTTTTCTCCGTCAGGACGGTCCGGTAGCCCCCGGTCCGGCGCTCCCTTTCCTGGTCCACGAACCAGCGCGCCACCTGCAGGAACCGGGGCCACCAGAAGGCATAGACAATGGGCCGGTCGAGGATCGGGCCGAATGCCCTGCGCCCCAGTTCCTCCAGTTCCGCCAGCGGATCGGCCGGCAGCCTGCCCGGATATTCCTTCATAAAATCTTCCAGCGCCTGATGGATCACCACCCCCTTGTCGATGGCGTTGGGGTCCGCGTCGAGCTCGTCCAACGGCTCCAGCCCCAAAATCCGCTGGGCGTAGAGGCTGTAGGGATCGCGCATCCAGGTCTGGATCGCTGTGACCGACAGTTTGCGGGGCCGGACCTCCAGCGGCGGCACCGGCCGCGGCGGGTCAATCTCGATAGTCTCGGCCGGCCGATCCAGTTCATAAAACCAGCTGAGCCATTTGTCGGCATCGCCGCTCCTGAAAACCTCGTTGGGCACGATGGCGTCAAGGCGGGCGAGCCAGCGGGATTTTACCGTCGGTGTGCCGTCCACTTTCTCCGCCCGGGTCAGGATCACCCGCGGCGCGGCACAGGCCTGAACGAAATCATGGGCGCTGAGGCCGATTTTCTGTTCCAGCGACGGCAGGCCAAAGTCCTTGCGCATGGGGCGGCTCATCCAGGGATCGACAGCGGCTTCCGGCGGCCAGCTGCCCTCGTTGAGGCCGGCGAGGATCATCACATCCGCATGCTGCAGCCGCGCTTCCAGCGGCCCCCAGATGTTGAGGCGCGGGTGCTGGCCGTATTTGGGCCGCACGGTGACATCGCCGAGGAACACCTCGAACAGGGCGGGATATTGTTCCGGAGACAAATCTTCCATCTGTTGTGCCGCCAGCTGCAGGTCCTCCATCAATTGGGCGGCGGCTTCCCCCGCCTCCCCCTTCCACAGATTTTCCGCGCCGCTGCGGCTCTCGTCTGCCGCCAGCCGTTCGGCGCAGGCAATATGGGCGACCAGGATTTCGTCAAAAGTCACTGATTTCTGCGCAAACAGGTCGGCAAAGGGCTGGATCAGGGTCGCCATCCCCCGCCACCAGTCGCGCAGTTCCTGCAGCTTCGCAGAAGCCCCTTCGGTCAGTCTTTGGCCGATGGCCCGGTCAATGCCGTCCAGACCACCGACCGGACGCGGACCGCGGAAAATTTCCTTCTCCAGCCGCCGCACCATTCTGCGGAACTGTCCCCTGTCCATCCCCCCTGACATCAGCGGATGTTTGAGCGCCGCCAGCAGGGGCACCGGGGCGAACTCCTCCGCCACCATCCAGGCCACCAGCCTGAGATAGAGCCCGGGAGCGGTGTTGAACAAAGGCGTGCCGGCGGAATCGTCAATCAGGATGCCCCAGCGCTGCATTTCATTGGCCACCCGCCGGGCCAGCTGCCGGTCCGGCGTCACCAGCGCCGCGGTGCGCTCCGGGGTTTCCAGCACCTCGCGCAGGATCAGAGCAATGACGCCGGCCTCTTCCCGCGAGCCCGGCAGGTCCAGCCGGGTCAGGCCGGCCATGGCCTCGTCGATATCGATCTCGAGATCCCGCCAGCGGTCGGTGGTTTCCGCCGGGCGCATTACTTCGCCAAGCAGGCGTTCCCGTGCCAGGCCGGGGTCGGCCGCCGGGGCCCCGCGCCATAGCGTGATTTCCGCCCGGTCGACGCCGATCTTGTTGAGCAGCATTTTCATGCTGTACTGGCTGTGAGTGGGACCGAGCACCTCCCAGCTGTCACCGTCCATGTCCAGGTGCACCCCGGGCAGCACCACACAGCCCTGTGGCAGCCGGGCAATCAGCTCCAGCAGGTCGGCCGTCGCCGGGATCGAGCCGGTGGAGCCGGCGGCAATGATGGGGTAGCTCGGCGGAGTGTTGAGCCACTGGTCGCGCAGTCCCGTGAGCAGCCGGTTACGCCGCTCGGCCGCGTCCATATAGCCGGTCGCCTCCAACACCGTTGGCCACAAAGGAGTTAGAATCTGCAAAAAATCGAGAGTCTTCTGCCAGTGCACCGCATAATCCTCGGGCACCAGTTCCTTCAGCGCATCAAAGGACAGGCGCTCGGTCTGCACCTGGTCGAGGAATTGCCCCAGCGCCCCGGCCAGGATCGCGCACTGGGCCACTTCGGGGGCATTCTCTTCTTCCCCTCGTTCCTTGTACCAACTGTGGATAATCTTCATCAGGATCAGCTGCCGCTGATAGCCGGAAATGGCCGGCGGCAGGTCAACATCGTCCAGCCCCACGGGCAGGGCCCCGGACGCCATCAGCAACTCGTCCTCGTCCACATCGCCGATGGGCTGCATCCGGGGCAGCAGCAACGCCTTGTCCCCGGTCAGGCGCAAAAACGCCTCCCGCAGCGAGCGCACCGCCCGCCGGTTGGGCAACAGCACCATTACGTCGCTCAGAGTCAGGGGATCGCTGCCATAGCGATCAAGGATGCCCCGGGCCAGGGTTTCCGCAAAGGACAGGCGCGCGGGAATTGTATAGAGCTCCGGATTTTTCCCCAGCCGTCGCGGCATCAGCCTACCTCCGGCTTGCCGAGCGCCTTGTTGCAGTCCTCCAGCGCCTCCGGCGTACCCACATGATACCACTCGCCGTCATGGATAATGCCGAACAGCCGCCCGGTCTCAGAAGCCTTGTCAAATATTTCGCGCAGGGAAAAGGGTTCATTCGCCAAACCCTCAAACAGGACCGGCTTCATGGTCAGCACCCCGGCGTACATATAGGCAGCCGGGGCTTCCGGATCCGGTGACAGCCGGCGCGGTGTCAGCCGTCCTTCCCCGTCCCGGTGATAATCCCCCGCTCCGTCATAGCCATGTGCCCGGTCCGTCGGCATCAGCAGCATCAGGATATCCATGTCCTCCGGCCGCCAGTTCGTTGCCAGTCGATGCAGCATGGATTCCCGGCCCGGCGCCTCGCTTTCCTGCCAGACCAGATCGCTGTTCAGGACATAGAAACTGCGGTTGCCGAAGTAAGGCAGGGCCTTCATGACGCCGCCGCCGCTATCCATCAAGCGGTCCCGCTCGTCGGACAGGATCACCTTGGGCCGGTGATCGGGGCGCGCCTTGACGGCAGCTTCAACCTGGTCGGCCAGATGGTGCATATTGACCACTGCGGTCCTGATGCCGGCCGCAGCCAAGCCGTCCAGAATCCGGTCCAGCATAGTTTTGCCCGCCACTTTCAGCAGCGGCTTTGGTGTCTTTTCCGTCAGCGGCCGCATCCGGGTGCCCAGTCCCGCCGCCAGGATCATCGCCCGTGCCGACGCCTGCGGCTTGGCAACCGGCACCTCCATGCGCGCCTCACCCGGCACCATTTTGTCAAACCAGCCCTTAAGACCGTCAAGCGCCGGATGGTCAAGACCCCGCTGCAGCAGGTCCCAGACCCGGGGAATGAGCGACAGATATTTGTCCTTGCCGTCCCGCTGACACAAGCGGGCGAAAATACCAATGATCTTGGCATTGCGCTGGGCGCCGAGCAGGGCATAGCCCCTGAGGAAACTGTCCATGTCCAGCCCGGTCATTTCCAGATAATGACGGATCATTTTCCCTTCCAGTTCCGGGCTCACATCGCGGCGGGCATCCTGCAGCAGGGAAACCAGGTCATAGGCCCGATGTCCCATCAGCGCATCCTGGAAATCCAGCAGTCCCACCTGCCGGTCTCCACCCCTGTCCGGCAGGAACAGCAGGTTTTCCGCATGATAATCCCTGAGCACGATGCAGTCCCGGGTCGAGGAGATTTCCTCCAGCGCCAACCGCCAGAGATTGATATATTCCCCGCGCTCCGCCTCCGCCAGCCGTCGTCCAGTGATCAGCGGCAGGTACCAGTCGACAAACAGCGCCACTTCGTCCAGCAGCACTTTCATGTCATAGGCCGGCACCCGGTAAAGCTCGTCCCGGCTGATCATCAATTGATCGGGCACCGGCCGATCCTGGAGAAAAGCCAGCAGGGAGACCGCCTTTTCATAGAGGCTTTCTTCCCGGGCCAGATCTTTCTCGATCACCCGGGCGTAAAGATTGTCGCCCAGGTCTTCCAGCAACAGGAACCCATTGTCCAGGTCAGCCGCCAGGATCTGCGGCGCCGACAGGCCAAGATCAAACAGATAACGGTCGATGGCGACAAACGGCCGCACATCCTCGAACGCGGGCGGCGCGTCCATCAGAATAGCGGTCGCCGCCCCCTTCTGCAGCCGATCATAGCTGCGGAAGGAGGCATCACCGGCCACCTGGCGAATGTCTGCACCGTCCCAGCCCTGCTGGCGGATGAATTCCGCTTTCAACTGCTGACGGTTAGTCATCGGCAAATACTCCCGCAAGACGGCGCTGCCAGCTTCGCCCGCCCTCAACCGTTAGCAGCCGTTCCTCGCCTTCGCCGGCAATTTCCAGCCGGACCACAAGATGGTCTTCCGGAAGATAGCGGCCGATCCTTGACGGCCATTCGATCAGGCTGACCGCCTGGTCGAAGGCATCGTCAATACCGAGCTCCAAGGCTTCTGCCGGCTCCTCCAGGCGGTAGAAATCGAAATGCCAGACCGCGACCGTTTCCTGGTCGTCAACCGGTGGCTCATAGACCTGGACCAGATTAAAGGTCGGGCTCGGCACATCCTCGGCATAGCCCAGGGCATGGATGATCGCCCGGCAGAGTTCGGTCTTGCCGGCGCCGAGGTCCCCGTCGAACGCAATGATATCCCCGGTCCGCAGGCAGGGGGCAAGGCTTTCCGCCAGCCGTTTCGTCGCCGCCAGGTCCCTGAGCCTGGTCTGGTAGATAAGTGATTTTGTCATGAAAGATTATTGTCGTCTTGGCGGCAGAATGGCAAGCCTCATTCCCCGACCATTTTAATATTCATTTCGTCGGGCAGCGACTTGGGCAACAGGCAGGTCACGGTCGTGCCCATATTCAGGCGGCTTTCCACATCCAGCGTGCCGCCGTGCATTTCCACGAAACTCTTGGCCAGGGACAGGCCCAGCCCGGCGCCCTGGGTGTTGCGGACATTGCTGCCGGTATAGAATTTCTCAAAGATTTTCTCGGTTTCCTCATAGGGAATCCCGACCCCCGTGTCCTTGACATAGATGCGATAGGAACCATCCTCCGCCCGCGCACCGACTGTGACAAAGCCCGGTGACGGCGTGAATTTCACCGCATTGCTGACCAGGTTGTATATGGTGTGATGCAGCCGCTTGCCGTCCCCGCGGATCATGCCGATATCGTCGGGACAGTCGAACTCCACTTCCAATCCCTTGGCCCGGACCGTATCCTCCACTTCGTCCACCACTTCGCGCAGCATTTCCTGCAGGCTGAAGGAGGAGACTTCAAGCGTCATGCCGCCGGCCTCGATCACCGCCAGATCCAGGATATCGTTGATCAGGCCCAGCAGATGATCCGATGCCGAGAGGATATTGCGCATATACTGGTGCTGGTCGTCATTGAGCGGCCCCTGATATTCCTTCTCCAGCAGTTCGGAAAAGCCGATGATGCTGTTGAGCGGGTTGCGGAGCTCGTAGGACATGTGGGCCAGGAACTCGGTCTTGACCTTGTCGGTGGCCTCCAGCGCCAGGTTGCGTTCGCGCAGGGCGTTTTCGATGCGGAAGCTGTCGGTGACATCCAGGAAGGTCACCAGCACCCCGCCGTCCGGCAGCGACACCGTCATATAGTCGATAACCGTGTCATTGCTGAAATTGATCCTGCCGGCCCCGCTCTCGCGACTGCCCTCCCCGCCAACAATCAAATCGCGGAGGCTTTCAAGCTGCTCAAGATTGGTAAAGTTGCCGGCGCCCTGCTCCAGTACATCAATGATATGCGGGGACTCCTTGAGATAGTCCTCGTCCAGGCCCCACATTTTGGCAAAGCCCGGGTTGTTGAGCTGCAGGCAGCCGTCCACCCCGAACACGGCAACGGCCTCATGCAGATTGTTGAGGGTTTCCTGCTGAACCGCAAACAGGGTGTTGTAGGACCGCTCCAGCGCCAGGTAATCGGTCACATCCTCATAGAAGATCAACAGGCCGCCCTGGGGGTGCGGCTGGGTCACCACACGCAGGGTGGTTTCATCCGGCAGGTGCCACATTTCTTCCAACGGCTCCATCAGTTCCGTATAGGTCGACAGCTGCTTCTGTTTCCAGACCGGGAAGTTGGCCTGTTCCGGCAGCCGCCGGGCCTCGCGCATGATCTCCAGCACCTCGGCATGATGAGGATGGGTGAAGAGTTTCTCCTCGGGGATTTTCCACAGGCGCACAAAGGCGCTGTTGTAATATTCCAGGCGCCTGTCGAGACCGAAGATCGCCACCGCCGTCGACAGCTTGTTCAGGGTTTCCGAATGGGATTCGGTATGGTGGATCAGTTCACCACGGGCTTCCTCCAGCTCGGTGATGTCCATGGCATAGCCCAGGAACGCCCGGCTGCCGTCATCGCCATAGAGCGGGATATTGTGAATGTCCATGGCCCGGCGTTCGCCGCGAATGACAATGAAATGCTTGTTGCGCTGGGCCTCACCGGCCTTTTCCACCATTACCGCCATATCCCTGGCGCTTTGCCCCAGGGTGCTGGTGACCAGTTCCAGGCCGTCTTCCAGAACCTGTTCGCGGCTTTCCCCTTCCACAGCATCCACATAGGCCTGGTTCACCCAGATCAGGTCCAGGTCCTCGTTGCGGATCCAGAAAGGCAGGGTCACCCGGTCGGCAACAATCTGATAGAATTGCAGCTGCTGATTGAGCCTGGTAAATTCCTTCTGCTGGTGAAAGATAATATTTTCTTCTTCGGACAGGTCCCGGAACCAGAGGATGCTGCCGCCGTCAGGACCGGCCGCCTTGTCGAGCAGTTCACCATGGACCACAATCCGCCGCTCGCCGTCTTTCAGGGTCAGGATCAGGAAAAAGGATTTGCCCTGTTCCACCAGCTGTTCGCCATATTCCCGCAGCCGCATGAATTCCGGCAGGGAAGTGCGGGCAACGGCCTCCTTGAGCCCGTCGAGCGACAGGATATTGTCCTTGAGACCAATCCATTCTGCAAAACCGGGGCTGGTACTGAGGTGCCCGCGAGCGCCAATGCGGATGTAAACTTCCTGGCGGGACGACAAAAGCCGGGCCAGATCATCATAGTCCTTTTCCCGCTGGCGCAGGTTTTTCGCCAGTTTGCGGCGGGAAAATACCAGCCAGCCGAGCATAACGAAAGCGAGCAGGCAAAAAGGAATGAAGGCCGCAAGAAAATAGCCGTTGCCCTGCCAGGCACCTGCGTCAGCCGCAAAGGCCATTTCATTTGTTGTCAGAAATATTGTCAGAAACAGGCCGGCGGACCGGAAAATCTTCATCCCTGTTTGTCTCTTCATTCTTCTACCCACAACCGAAGCTTCGCAGATACGTTAGCGGTTCGGCGGCCAAAAAGAAAGCCTGTTAATGGTTAACAACCACCAACAGGCTTGAAAAATCTGCTCCCGGGCCGGATCAGTAGCGGTAATGATCCGGTTTGAAGGGACCGCTGACCGGCACGTCGATATAATCGGCCTGCTTCTGGCTCAGCTCGGTCAGTTTTACCCCGAGGCGCTCCAGGTGCAGGGAAGCAACCTTCTCATCCAGGTGCTTGGGTAGGACATAGACCTTGTTGCCGTAATTTTCGGAATTGTTCCACAGCTCGATCTGGGCCATCACCTGATTGGTGAAGGAGGCGCTCATCACAAAACTGGGGTGGCCGGTGGCGCAGCCCAGGTTCACCAGGCGGCCTTTGGCCAGCACGATCAGTCGCTTGCCGTCCGGGAAAACCACTTCATCCACCTGTGGCTTCACTTCTTCCCACTTGTAGTTCTCCAGAGAGGCGATCTGGATCTCGGAATCGAAGTGGCCGATATTACAGACAATGGCCCGGTCCTTCATCTCGCGCATGTGATCGAGGGTGATTACATCCACATTGCCGGTGCAGGTGACGAAAATATCCCCGCGCGGCGCGGCGTCTTCCATGGTGGTGACTTCATAGCCTTCCATGGAGGCCTGCAACGCACAGATGGGATCGATTTCGGTGACCAGCACCCGGGCGCCCTGGTTGCGCAGGCTGGCGGCAGAGCCCTTGCCCACATCACCATAACCGCAGACAACGGCGATCTTGCCGGCCATCATCACGTCGGTGGCCCGTTTGATGCCGTCGACCAGGCTTTCCCGGCAGCCGTAGAGATTGTCGAACTTGGACTTGGTGACACTGTCGTTCACATTGATGGCGGGAACGGTCAGGCGACCTTCCTTTTCCATCTGGTACAGGCGCAGCACGCCGGTGGTGGTTTCCTCGGAAATGCCGCGCACATCGTCCAGCAGCTCGGGGAAATCCTCATACATCATGGCGGTCAGGTCGCCGCCGTCATCCAGGATCATGTTGGGACGCCAGCCGTCGGGCCCGATGATGGTCTCGCGGATGCACCACAGGAATTCCTCTTCGGTTTCGCCTTTCCAGGCAAACACCGGAATATTCTTCGCCGCAATGGCAGAAGCCGCGTGGTCCTGGGTGGAAAAGATATTACAGGACGACCAGCGGATCTCCGCGCCGAGCTCGATCAGGGTTTCGATCAGCACCGCAGTCTGGATCGTCATATGCAGGCAGCCGGCGATCCGGGCCCCTGTCAGGGGTTTGCTCTCGCCATATTCTTCGCGCAACGCCATCAGGCCGGGCATTTCGGTCTCGGCAATGGCTATCTCGCGGCGGCCCCAGTCGGCAAGCGAAATATCCGCAACCTTGTAATCTGTAAATTCGGTCATTGGCTGTTCTTTCCTTTTCAGTCCATCACACATGGGCTTATAGCAAGTCCCGGGACCCGCCACAAGAAACAAAATAAAGAAATCTTTATATCTCTATATTTTTCCGAAAATATTTAAGGAAAGCCTAATCTTCGCCGAATTTATCCTCGACCAGAGCCTGCAGCGCCGCAAGCGCCTCGTCCGCCTGGGCCCCCTCGCAACGGATCATGATCTGGTCGCCGGGCGCCGCGGCCAGCATCATCAATCCCATGATCGAGGTACCGGAAACGGAGGTGCCGTCCTTGGACACCTTGATGGCGGAATCGAACTTTTCTGCCACGGAAACGAATTTTGCGGAAGCGCGGGCATGAAGTCCCCGGCGATTGAGAATGGTCAGGACTGTTTCACAGGGGTGACCGGGCGCCCCCTGTTCTGCCGTCATGAAACCTCTCCGGACAGGACATGGGAGGCCACATTGATATATTTACGCCCGGATTCCTGGGCGGCGGTGATGGCTTCCTCCATCGAGCAGGCCACACGCACGCTGGCCAGTTTGATCAGCATGGGCAGGTTGATACCGGCGATCACTTCCACATTGGCGTTGTCCATGATGGAAATGGCCAGGTTGGAAGGGGTGCCGCCAAACATATCGGTCAACAGGATAACACCGTCGCCTTCGTCCACTTCCTTGACTGCATTGAGGATATCCTGTCGGCGCTGCTCCATATCGTCATCAGGGCCAATACAGATAGAACGCACTGCCTTTTGCGGGCCAACCACATGCTCCATGGCAGATACGAACTCTTCCGCCAGCCGCCCATGCGTTACAACCACCATACCAATCATATATCAATTCCGTCTTTTTGAATTTCACTCACCGGATAACAGTTCCCGGTGATGCACATTCACCCAGTAACCGTGCTCGCGCAATAGCTCAGCCAGCTCCCGGGCAACAAAAACCGACCTGTGCCGGCCGCCAGTACACCCGAATGCGATGGTCAGATAGGATTTTCCCTCCTTCTTGTATTCAGGCAGCAAAGACAATATCAGAGAACCGATTTTATCCCAAAAACTTTCGAAGACCGGGTCGCCTTTTATAAAGTCGCCCACTTCCTCCGCCTCGCCGGTCAGCGGCCGCAGACTGTCTTCATAATGGGGATTTTTCAGGAACCGCACGTCAAACACCAGATCCGCATCCCGGGGCAGGCCCTTGGGATAACCGAAGGAACTGATGGAAATATTGAGATCACCGCCGGCCCGGCGTTCAAACCGCTGGCTCAGCATGCGCTTGAGCTCATGAATCCCCAAATCGGAGGTATCGAAAAAATAGTCCGCTTCGGCCCGGATCACTTCAAGCATTTGCCGCTCCCGGACGATGCCGTCAGAAACCGGCCGGTCAATAGCCAGCGGATGACGGCGGCGGGTTTCCGTAAACCGTTTGGCCAATACCGTATTGTTGCTGTCAAAATAGAGGACTTTCACATCCAGATCGTCCCGGTCCTTCAACTCCTGCAGTCGCGAAATAATCTTGTCCGGCCTGAAATTGCGGGTCCGGGCATCAATGCCGATGGCGAAAGCCGGATTGATATGGTCCGGGTCTTCGCCCTTGGCCAGTTCAATAAGATTGGGCAGCAGGCTGAGCGGGAGATTATCCAGCGCTTCGTAGCCGATGTCTTCCAGCGCCTTGAGAGCAGTGGATTTTCCGGCCCCTGACATGCCTGTAATCAGCAAAAGAGTAAGCTTGCCCGTGTTGCGGTCGGCCGCATCACTGTTTTCTGTCACCTTTGTCCCCTGTGCATCTTTCTGGCGGACCGTCGTCGCGAGACGCCTATCGCTCTGGAATCACTTAATCCGGGCAATCTTCTCATAGCAGGCCTGATTATACAAACCTATTTCCTGTGACAATGAATCAGAATTCAGGACAACACGTGGCGGAGCGCCGCCTTGATTTTCGCCACCGCCGACACTTCAAACGGCAGGAAATCAAGCTGGCGCACCCGAATTCCCTCATGCTCAAAATATTGCTCTTCAGGCAAACGCTCGGGCTGTACGCCTGACGCCGGCTGAGGCAGGATAAACACCAGATCCAGGGCAGCGGACGGCAGGAAGTCCATCTTGACCAGACCGACCCCGCGTACCTCGATCAGGCCGGAGATATTGTCCGCCGGCCGGGCCCATAACCGGCCCCCTTCAACCGTCAGGGTGACATAATCGTCCCCAACCAGCCGGGCGCCTGCCTCCTCGATCAGGCGCAGGGCCAGGTCGGATTTGCCGGATCCGGACGGGCCGCTGATCATGATCCCCCGTCCCTCCAGCGAGACAACGGTGGCGTGGAACAGAGTCATTGCTTCCTGCCCCCTTCTGCCCGCGGCAGGCGGACGATAAAGCGGGCGCCGCCGCCTTCTTCGCGGTTTTCCGCGGTGATGGTGCCGCCGTGGGATTCCACAATCTGCTTGCAGATGCTCAGGCCAAGGCCGGAATGTTTGCCAAAGGCTTCCCCTTTGGGGCGTTCGGAATAGAAGCGCTCAAAGATACTGTCCAGCTTGTCCTCGGGGATGCCCACGCCCTCGTCTTCCACGACCAGTTCGACCATATTCTTATGCTCCCGCAGCCGGACCCAGACATGACCCTCGGACCGGGAAAAGGAAATGGCGTTGTCCAGCAGGTTGCGCACAACCTGGCCCAGTTGCCCCTCCAGCCCCATGACATAGTGCGGCTTGTTTTCCTTCGATTTGCGCAGCCGGCGGCTGCCATCCACCTCAAGCACCAGGTCCGGCAGCTTGTCCTTCTGGGTGGTGTCATAGATATCCAGCAGGGTTTCCACCATCGCTGTCATGTTGATCAGTTCCATACTGCTGCGCGCCAGTTCGGCATCAAGCCGGGAGGCATCGGAAATATCGGAAATCAACCGGTCAAGCCGCTGCACATCCTGCTGGATGATGGCCAGCAGCTTCTGCTTGTCCTCTTCTTTTTTGGCAAAGGACAGTGTTTCGATGGCGCTGCGCACCGACGTCAGTGGATTCTTCAGCTCGTGCGCCACATCGGCGGCGAATGACGCCACCGCATCGATCTGCCGGGCCAGGGTATCGGTCATTTCCCGGAGCGAGCGGCTCAGGTCACCGATCTCGTCATTGCGGCGGGAATAATCGGGAATCTGATAGTCGGGATTGGTGGCCATGCGGATCCGGTCGGCGGCATAGGCCAGGCGCAGGATCGGCCGGACGATGGTGCGGGCGAAAAAGGTCGACAGGGTCAGCGTCAGAAGCAGGGCGGCAAAAAACAGCTTCAGGATGGTCATGCGGGCATCCTGCACCGCCTCGCGGATATCACGGTCATCCGCCGACACCATCAGCGCCCCCAGCACCCGCCGGAACCTCTGTACCGGCACGGCTACGGTAATAATGTCGAACCGCTCAGTCAGCACCCGGATGCGATAGCTGTTCTCCCCGGCCAGGGCTTCCAGCACCTCGGGATAATGTTCCGCCACCTCATGGGCTTTTTCCCGGTATTCCCCCAGGGCGTAGCGTTTGTTAAGACGATCGAGGATGCTGGAAATTTTCCAGCTCAGGTTATCCCAGAAACTGTCCAGCCCGCCCTCCGGCGGCAGCGGGTTGACCACAATGGACTGTTCAACAGCCAGGTCCCGGCTGTCAATCAGCTTGGCCCCCGACACGTCAAAGAAACGGGTCCGGTTCTGGGTCACGTCCACAAGGCGGGTGATAATCTGCTGGGCGGGAATAAGCTCGATTTCGGTGGTGTCGGGTCCCCCCGTCGCCGCCTCGCCGAGGGCGCCGGCCAGGATTTCGGCATCCTTGCGCAGGGAGTCGATCCGGGATTCAATCAGGGTCTGCTGCAGGTCGTCCACATAAAGGATGCCGCCGCCCAGAAAAATCAGGGCAATCAGATTCACCAACAGGATCCGGATGGTCAGCGGCGAAATCCCGCGCTTGGGGCGGGTCCTGATGGGCGATGGCTTTGTGTCCGGGCTCATCCGCTGTTTTTAGCGCAATTGTCTACCCCCATCAACTTTCACTGTAGCGGTAGCCGACCCCATAGAGGGTTTCAATGCCGTCGAATTCCTCATCCACAGCCCGGAATTTCTTGCGCAGCCGCTTAATATGGCTGTCAATGGTACGGTCGTCCACATAGACGTCGTCATGATAGGCCACATCCATCAACTGGTCGCGACTTTTCACATGGCCCGGACGGTGGGCCAGCGCCTGCAGGATCAGGAACTCGGTCACCGTCAGCTTCACATCCTTGCCGTCCCATTCGCACTGGTGGCGCACGGGGTCCAGGCGCAGCCGGCCGCGAACGATCACCCCATCCTCATCCTCATCCGCCGTGGCGCTTTTCCTGACGGCGTCCACCCGGCGCAGAACGGTTTTGATGCGTTCGATCAGCAGCCGCTGGGAAAAGGGTTTCTTGATATAGTCATCGGCCCCCATTTTGAGGCCGAGCATCTCATCAATCTCATCGTCCTTTGAGGTCAGGAAAATAACCGGAAAATTATGCTTTTCGCGGAGGCGACGGAGCAGTTCCATGCCGTCCATGCGCGGCATCTTGATGTCGAGAACCGCCATATCGGTGCTGTTTTTATTCAGTCCCTCAAGTGCGGAGGCGCCGTCCGTGTAGGTTTTAACGTCAAATCCTTCTGCCTCCAGAGCCATACTAACGGATGTCAAAATATTCTGATCGTCATCCACAAGCGTAATCGTTGTCGCCATTTAGCTTTTTTTCCTTATGTTGCAACCTATTCCGACTGACAGTAGCACGAAACCGTGGCAAGATTAAGAATTTCCGACAGGGTCTAAAAAAGCCGGCCCGGTGACCCTATATGGAAAGAAAATCTTCATTGATTGGCGGTACAATTTCCTGCTAGTCATGAGTTGTCGTGAAAGAGCCTGAAAAGCATGCCAAGATCGAAAAGCTGGGGTTTTCCCCGATGGGACGGATATCATGTGGAACGCGAGCCTGTATCAGTCAGGCTCTGCGACTATGACGGCTGCGACGAACCCGGCGATTTCCCCGCGCCCAAGGCGCCGGATTCCCCGGAAAAATGGCATTTCTGCCAGCGGCATGTGGCTGAATATAACCAGAACTGGAACTATTTCGCCGGCCGCAACAAAGCGGACGCCTTCCGCCGCGCCCAGGAAGAAGCCCGCGCCAGCGCCGGCTACAAGACCAGCGGCGCCTATAACACCGGGCCGGAAAGCTATGGCGCCGACCAGCGCCGGGCAGATGCTTTCGAGGTGCTGGAACTGGATGACGACGCCACCCAGGCGGAAATCAAATCCGCCTACCGCTCTCTCGCCAAACGCTATCACCCGGACACCAATCGCGGGGACAAGCAGGCCGCCATCAAATTCCAGCAGGTTACCGCCGCCTATCAGGTGCTGGTGGCCAGGTAAATTCAAAAAACCTTTGGAATCCGCCATTTTTGTCATAAACTTGTAACAATTTTATGATTGGCGATATGACCCCGCCTTCTTATAGTTTCGGCAGACAAGAACTGTACCGCAGAGCAATCAAGGGGTGTCATGTATTTTTACGGACCGGAAAATTTTGACCTGGCCGCCATCCGCAACAAGCTGGAAAAGATAAACGGATTGTCCCTGATCCGGGAACTGCCGTTGCATCAGGATTTCCTGGATACGTTCGACTGGCGTCTGTTCAACGCCCAGGGTTACATGATCCGGGAACAGCACGGTCAGGAAAACCGCTATCTGTGGCGGCACCTGACGGATGACGGCCTGCAGGGCAGTATCACCCTGCACAGGGAAGCCCCCGCCTTTGCCTGGGATTTTCCGGCCAGCCCGATCCAGAAGCGCCTGGCGAAGATCCTTGCCATGCGCCGCTTGCTGCCGGTCCTGAAGCTAACAACCCAGCGGCTGGAATATTATGCCCTGGACAGTGAAGAGAAAAAGACCGCCACGCTCTATCTCGATCAAAACCAGATCACCTGCCCGAACGGCGCCGCCGATACAGTCAGCGAATGGTCGCTGCAACTCCTGCCGGTCAAAGGCTATGAAAAGGAAGCGGGAAAAATCGCCCGCAGGCTGCAGCAGATCGGCTTCGGGCGCCGCAAACATCCCTATCTTCACGAAACCCTGCAGCGCTTCGGCGTCACGCCGGGCACCTACAGCTCGAAACTGAATATCAAACTGGACAGCAGCGCCCCGGCGGCCAAAGCCACGACAGCAATCCTGAAGACCCTGTTTGCCACCATGCAGGAAAATGAGGCCGGCACTATCGCCGATCTGGATTCCGAATTCCTGCATGACTACCGGGTCGCCGTGCGCCGCACCCGTTCTGCCCTCAGCCAGATCAAGGGCGTGTTCGGAGAGGCGGAAACCAACCGCTGGAAGGAACAGTTTGCCTGGCTCGGCCAGATTACCGGCCCGACCCGCGACCTGGACGTCTATCTGCTGAAATTTGAAAATTACCGCGGCCTGCTGCCGGAGGAATATCGCGGCTCCCTTGAGGACCTGAAAAAATTCCTGGTCCAGAAACAGGCCGCAGAGCAAAAGACGCTGGCCCGCACGCTCGGCACCGCCAAATACAAAAAGCTGCTGGATGACTACCGCGCCTTTCTTGAGGATGACGACAAGGGTGCTGCCCCGAACGCCGACCTGGCGATCCGGGAGCTGGCCAGCCGGCGCATCTGGAAGACCTTCCAGCGCATTGTCCAGGAAGGCAAGGCCATCACCGACGAGAGCCCGGCCGAGGACCTGCATGAACTGCGCAAAACCGGCAAGAAACTGCGCTACCTGATGGAATTCTTCCAGAGCCTTTATCCGCCCGGGGAGGTGAAAAACCTCATTGCCGGCCTGAAACTCCTGCAGGAAAACCTGGGCGATTTCCAGGATTACGAGGTCCAGGCCCAAAGCATCACCGGTTTTTCCGAAGAAATGCAGCAAAAGAACATGGGCAACGCCCAGACCTTCATGGCCATGGGCATCCTGGCCTCCCACCTGATTGAGGGACAGATGGCGGCCCGCCGGGAATTCGCCGACCGGTTCACCTCATTCGATTCACCGGAAGCGGAACAGAAATTCCGCCAGCTTTTCGGCCCCCGGAAAAAGAAATCCGCCAAAGGAAAAAGCCCGTCATGAAAACACTTGGTGTCTTTAACATCAAAGGCGGTGTAGGCAAGACCGCCACTGCCGTCAATATTGCCTATCTTGCCGCCCGGGAAGGCTTCAAGGTGCTGTTCTGGGACCTGGACCCGCAGGGGTCGTCCACCTATTACTTCCGGGTCAAACCGAAGGTCAAGGGCGGCACCAAGGGCCTGGTGAAAAAGAAACACGACCTGGAGCAGCTGATCAAGGGGACCGACTATGACAACCTGGACATCCTGCCGGCCGATTTTTCCTATCGCCTGCTGGATATCGAACTGGTGGAAAAGAAACTGACCACCCTGTTCAAGATCCTCAAGCCGGTGACCGACGACTATGACCTGCTGGTGCTGGACTGCCCGCCCAGCATTTCCGCCCTGTCGGAACATATTTTTTCCGTGGTGGACGGCCTGCTGGTGCCGATCATCCCCACCAGCCTGTCCTTACGCACCTATGAGCAACTGATGAGCTTCCGGGAAGAAAAAGGCTATGACAATTCCCGGGTCTGGCCGTTCTTTTCCATGGTCGACCGGCGCAAGAAACTGCACCGGGACATTATCGACCATGCCAGCGAGGAATATCCGGAATTCCTCAACAGCTATATTCCCTATTCAAGCATCGTCGAGCAGATGGGTATCAAGCGGGCGCCGGTCCATGCCTTCGCCCCGGCCAGCCCGCCGGCCCAGATGTATAATTCCCTGTGGGAAGACCTGAAGTTCCGCCTGCAGCTGCTGTAAGGGCTATTTGCCGTCGAGCAGTTCCTGGTAGCTGAGCCCCCAGCCGACAAAGGGATGGCTGAACAGATAGGCATTGAAAAAACGGGCGTCATGGCTCACCTCGCGGGCAAGCCAGGACGGCTTTTCGAACTGTTCGTCGGCACTGTCCAGCTCCACTTCGGCAATGATCAGGCCGTCGTTGGCGCCGTGAAAAATATCCACTTCCCACAAATGCCCCCTGAAGCTATAGACCTCCCGGGTTTTCTCGATCAGCGGACCAGTGCACAGTTTGAACAGCAGGGTCGCATCGGCCTCACTCACCGCATACTCCAGCTCGTAGCGCTCGTTGGCGCCCTTGCTGGCCTTGATGCTGAGAATATATTTGTCATTCTTCTGGCGGATGCGGACCGTATTGCCGGCCTCGCGGGCGATATAGCCCTGACGGATGGACTGGCGTTTGACCAGTTCGCCATCGGGACGACGGGAAACAAGGAACTTTCGTTCGATTTCAATGTTCGAAGCGTTCTCAGGCATAAACAATACTCTAAATGAAAATGGTCTTCAGGTCAGGAAAGAATTTTTCCGGCAACTTCACGATAAATATCAAGCATATAGAGCCGGTCCAGCTGACGCTTTTTGAACAGTCCGGCACAGATATGCTCTTCAGAAATCGTGACATCTTTGAGGGAAGAAAATTTGACCTTGCAGTAGTAAGTGGCCACACAAATATCCGAACGGCCACGATCGCGGGGGCGGACACAAAGATCAACAAGGTTGGCGGACTTGATTTTAAGGCCGGTCTCTTCATAGACTTCCCGGTGCAGGGTGTCCTCGAGGCCCTCGCCTTCATCCAGCTTGCCACCAGGCAGTTCCCACTCCTTGTCGGGTTCCTGCAGCAACAGCACCTTGTCTTCAAGGGTAATGACGGCCTTTACCGAAATCGGAAGACCGTCGGCTTTCCTGAAAACATCCTTTGTTGTCGGCTTCGCGCCCATATTAATTCCAAAGTCTCTAACCGTTCATATCTGGTATGTTTTCTTATTTTAGCTACCAGATATGGTATTGTCCAGTTTCCCCCTTGGAAATTAACCATAGCACTCTGCGGTTAAGGTTTTATTTATTTTTCTTCGATTTTTTTGCAGACTTCTTTTTGTCAGACTTTTTCTTGTCGGTTTTCTTCTTGTCCGCCTTCTTCTTATCGGACTTTTTCTTGTCGGATTTCTTCTTGTCCGCCTTTTTATCGGCTTTCTTTTTCTCAGCCTTTTTCTTGTCCTTTTTCTTGGCCGGTTTTTCCGCTTTTTCCTCTTTTACAGGCGCTGCTTTTTTCGCCGCCGGCTTGGCCGCCGGTTTCGGGGCAGCCGGTTTCGGGGCGGCCGGCTTTTTCGCCGCAGGCTTACGGGCCGCGGCCGTACCGGTCGCCGGAGAGGAGGTCAGCAGGATCGCCGCCTCAATTACCCGGGACGCCCTGAGTACGGAAAACCCCTGGATTTCAGCCAGCTTCTCCGGTGTCGCCTTACTCAGTGCCGCCACCGTTTTGATGCCATGCGCCTCGAGCAGTTTTTGTGTGGCCGGGCCAATCCCGTTCACATCAGATAAAGAATGCGCCATGCGTAACCTCCGCCATTGTGGAAATAGTTCTAATTCTGCAGGCCATTGTAGGCTCAAGCACCCGGCAGGTAAATGACATAAGTATGTAGTTTTTGTTACAATTTTGTGAATTTTATCACTGTCCGAGGGGGGCGTCCAGACCTCGGTGCGTCATCAGGTACGTGGCAAAACTGGCGAGCCAGTGACCGCCGGCATAATGCTCCCCGGTGACCGCCTGCAGCCCGACACTCCGGTGCACCCGGGCCGCATTCAGCAGCGACGGCCGGCGCCGGTCCCGTTTCGACAGCGCCGCGGCAATATTTTCCAGGTTCCAGGCCCGGGACAGGTTGAGGCCGTCCAGATGGGCCAGTTTGCCGTCGGCAATATCGCCGACGATCCCCGGCGGCAGCCAGTCCCAGCTGCCGTCTTTCGGCACCTGCGGCATGAATTTCCTGAACCACCTGCTGAATTTCTTCGGCGGCAGGACCCGGCGCATCAGGTCGGCCTCCATCAGGCAGGGCGACATGAAATCCTCGCCGGAGGGCTCATAGGCCAGCGGGCATTTCTGATCCTTTTCGTGGAATTCCCGCACCCGGGCGACAATCAGCTGTTCCAGGTCCTGATCCCCGGCCTGCCGGGCCCAGTCCAGCATCAGCCCCCAGGCAAAGGCCGTCTGGTTGTGGGTGCCGATGCGCACCGGATAAACCAGCTTGGGCAGCCAGATCTTGATATTCTCCACCACCACCGCCTCCAGGGGTTCGAGCGTGCGGGCCCATTGCTGCCCGATCGGATCCTGCCACTGCCTGAGCTCCGTCATCAGCTGCAGGAACCAGGCCAGGCCATAGGGCCGCTCGAAGGAACTGCCCATGCGGGCGCGGAAATAGGCCACTTCCCCCGCTACCCTGTCCGGGGTGAAACTCTGCGCCAAAGCCGGCAGGATATTGTGTTTATAGTCGCCGTCCGGCCCGACATGCAGGAGCCTGACCAGCATCCAGTGGCCATGCACCGCCGAATGCCAGTCGAAACAGCCGTAAAAGACCGGATGCAGGTCCCGGGGCGGCGCCACATGGCCGTCACTCTGCATCATATGGGAAATCTTGTTGGGATATTCCCGGTGAATGCATTTGAGCGCCAGATCGGCAAACCGTCCCGCCTGTGCCGCATCGAACACCGGCTCCCCGGTTTCCGCCCGGGCCGGCACCGCCAGGCCGATCAAGACCAGAATCCTGAATAAATTCATATAGATCTCCCGCATTGTCCCAGCCTTTCCCTCTTATCCAATACTGCATGGCCACAGCGTTATAAATGCATAACACAAGCGGTAAAAGTCTGATACCCTGAACCGCCTTAGAGCGCGAAACAATAAAAAGGGGAAAGAGCGATGTCTGTCCTGTATCCCATGGCCCTGATGGCCATCTTCACCATTCTCTATTCACCGTTCCTGGTGATCGGGCGGTTCCGGTCGGTGCGGCTCGGCGATGTGGCGCCGCATTATTACAAGACCCTCGACGGCGACACGCCGCCGGACTATGTGAAAAAGCCGACCCGGCACTGGTCCAACCTTTACGAAGTGCCGGTGCTGTTTTATGCGGTGTGCCTGGCGATCCTGGTCAGGGGGCAGGAAGACAATCTGTTCATCTATATGGCCTGGGCGTTCCTGTGCCTGCGGTTACTGCAGGCGCTGATCCATACCACCTACAACAATGTCTATCACCGGCTCATTACCTTTGCCTCCGGCATGGCTGTGGTGCTGGCCATGTGGATCAGGCTGTTGCTGATGAACCTCTAGGACACGGCCGATCGGGGGAGGTCAGTGCACCTCCCCGCCCAGGTGTTTGGCAAGGAATTTTTCCACCGCCTTCAGGAACGCCACGCGATGTTCCTGCCGGCTCAGGAAATGATCGCCCTCCTCGAACTTGAGGAAGGTGATGTCCTTTTTCTCACGCTTCATTTTTTTGGCAAAATCCTGACCCTGGTCGAATTCAACCCGTCTATCTTCGGTGCCATGGACCAGCAACACGGGAAAATCAATCTTGTCCATATTCTCGCTCGGGGACATATCGTCATAGGAGAGTTCATCGTTGCGGATATAGTGACGATACATCTTGTCCCCGATAAATTTTCTCGCATGCCATAACAGGGCGCCGACATCTGTCACCGGCGCAAAAGCCACCGAACATTTATACAAGCCTTGTTCCTTGACCGGCGCCTGGAGGGCCGCATAACCGCCGTAACTACCGCCCATAATGCAGACCTTATCCGGGTCGGCATAACCCTGTTCAATCATCCAGCGGGTGCCGTCGTTGATATCGTCCAGCATCTTGCCGCCCCACTCCTAGTCACCAAGAGATTCAAATCCCGCGCCGAAACCCGTTGATCCGCGATAATTCATTTGCAGCACCGCATAACCGCGGGTGGTCAGCATTTGAACCCAGTAATCAAACTCCCAGTGGTCCCGGGCGTTAGGTCCGCCGTGAGGCATGATGATCGTAGGCAGGTTTTTCGGCTCTTTGCCAACCGGCAGGGAGAGGTAGCCCGGTATTTCCAGCTCGTCGCGGGCCGTGTAAGTAACAGGCTCCATCGGGGCCAGCTTGCTGCGATCAAGACCCGGGTATTTTTCGGCAAACCAGTTCATGGCTTTCTTGTCCAGATCCAGAAGATAGTAATCGCCGGGGTTCCGAGGCGAGCTTACCAACACAATATATTTGCGTTTGTCCTTGCTGCTGCTGACAATACGGCTGCTCTGACCGGGAAATTTCTTTTCGAAAAAAGCAGCCAGGCTTTTACGCTTCTGGTCCGTATAGACAGTCACCGGCTTGACCCCGGAATAATAGTAGCTACGCAGGTTTCCGTCTTCGTCGATATCAACCGAGTCCACATCCCCTTCAACACTGCCGGCTACCTGGTCGATAAATTCTTCTTTCTCCAGGTCATATTTGTAGTAGGCGTTGCGACCATTCTCATCCAGCTTGGAAACATAGATGATATCAGGATCGGAACTGAATTCCTCAAAGGTAAAGGGAATATCGTCTTCAATCAGATCATAACGGGCAATGGTTTTCCAGCCGTCGTCCTCGCTCTTGCGATACATGATACGCTCTTTGCCTTTCTCATTGAACCCGATGCCCAGCCGGACAACACCCTTCTGGTCCGCCCGCCAGTCCCGGATATTTGTGCGCGAGCGGATAATGCGGGACCGGTCGGCATCATGGATATTCACCTTGTAGACATCAGGCCGATTGATATTGTCGAAATCATCGAGAGCCAGCAAAATATGATCCGGGTCGTCGGGTAAAAAGCTTACAACCTTATCCTGAAACTGGGATATCCAGGTTCGGCTTGTTGCCGCCCAGTACCCCTTGATCCGCTGCCGTTTTACAAGATTGATCTGTTCGCTTGCATCCCACTCAAACGCCAGCAAGCGTCCTTCAGTAGTATTGGAATAAAGTCGTTCCTCGGGAAATCTGATACTGGCCGCCAGACGATCATTGGTTAGCCAGCGGAACCAGTTATACCGCCCTTCCTTGAAGGGTATTGTGTAAAAAGTCCCAACTTCCCCCTGCCTCAAGCCGGTTGTAGTCAGGGTCATCGCCCCTTTGTAGCTTTGCAACATAGCCATGCGCGTGCCGTCAGGAGAGAGTTGTACGCCATCTATCCTTGGAAGCTGCCCGAACACCTCCGCCGAAACGGACGTCTGCGGCTCTTCCGCAACAGCCGGAGAAACAAAAGTAAGGACAGATAAAATAAGGATAATAAAGCGCATGCGTACCCCCCAGGAATTTATTTATCCCTGAAAGGTAGCCAAGACAGGCAAATGACGCAACCGCTAAAAGCCTAGACCCGGGTGGCAAGTTCGAGCCGGAGCACCTCGGCAATGTCATAGATCAGGGCCAGTTCCCGGGCGCTTGAATAAACCCGGCCCGGATCGGCAAAACTGGAAAACATGGAGCCGCCTTCAAAGCTATCCCCCGGCTTGCGGATGGACAGATACAGGTTGCCGCGGTCAAAGGCCAGCTGCAGGTTTTCCGTACCGACCAGCGCCGCCAGTTGCTTGATGCGCTCCATAAAGGTGGGGGTAAGCAGATAGCGGGCCTCGACCTGGTCGGTGGCATAGACCTCGAACAGGCGCTCGAACTCCGGGTCTTCCAGCTTGACCCGCTCGCCGCTGGCGAAAGCGCCGTCAAAGAAATTGCCGATCGCGGTCCTGTCCTTGCGAATGATGGTGGTGCCGGAAAACTGCTTGTGGAAATCGAAATGGGACAACAGGCCGCGGAAGACGGTGCGGCTGCTTTTGCGGCCTTTGCTGTCCCGGCTTTCCTGGATCAGCTTGGCCTCGAACATATTAAAGTCAGCGCCCTTGACCTGACCGTAGACCCGGTCCTCGATTTTCCGTTTGTTATGACCGGGGACCAGGCGCAGGTTTTTGAAAGTACTGACCGGCTGATGGGCTGGCTTCATCTGGTAGTGAAGCCCGAGATGCCCACACAGGGCGGTCATGATGCGGTTCTTGGCCTGCTTCTGCAGATTAGACAGGGGCCTGAGGCCCAGAGCGCCGATCCCCACGCAGCCCACGCCGACAAAGATCATCACCTGGGGGTCCGCCATGCGGCGGGACAGGATAAAATAAGCGGCGGCGCAAAAGACCAACACGGCCGCCACAACCGCCGCCATGAAGATTTTCATGGCCCGGGGGCGGCCGGCTTCGATCTCCTGCAGTTCGGGCAGGAGTTCCGTCTCGAAATATGATTCAAACCCCTCAAGGAGACTGTCTGCCTGCATGGCTATACCCTAGAGAAACTCCGCCGCATCGACCGGCTTCTTTTCGGCCTCGTCCATTTCGAAATAGGGCATGGCCCGGATGCCGATCATGCCGGCCACGGCGCTGGACGGGAAAATCTGCACCGCATTATTCAGGTCGGTGACACTGCTGTTGTAAAAGCGGCGCGCCGCGGAAATATGCCCCTCCACTTCCTCATAGGCCTGCTGGGCCTCGATCATATTATGCTGGGATTTCAGGTCGGGGTAGTTTTCCGCCACCGCGAACAGCTGCATCATGGCGGACTGGAAGCCCTTTTCCGCCTCGAGATGCTTGCCGACCTCGTCCGGGTTGGACGGGTCATAGGACCTGCCGGCCAGGTTGCGCATTTCGGTGACCCGGGTCAGGACGTCTTTTTCATGCTCCATGAATTTCTTGGCAATGGTCAGGATATTGGGCAGCAGGTCATGGCGTTTCTTGAGCTGCACATCAATCCCGGACAGCGCCTCCAGCGCCCGGTTGCGCTTTGTGATCAGCGAGGCATAAAGCCAATAGAGAATGAGCAGGATAACAAGAACAATAGCGCCAAAAATAATCATGATAGTCCCCATTCAAATCAGACAATAAGCATCATTGTTGGCCATATTCGGCGCCCATGCAAGTGGAAAGGGCGGCCCGGAATCCACGCTGGATCCGCGCCGCCCTCGCTACACTTCCTGCCTTACCTTGGTAATGGCTGGATCGGGCCTTATTTGTTGATCAGGCCCCTATTTAATCAAACCCTTGAGCTTGCTACCCACGTCCTCAAGCTTGTCCTTGATCACATCCTTGGTGATAATCTTGCCAAGACCGCTGTTCACCGCGCCCAGCACCTTGTTCATCACTTCGGCCCCGCTGGCGCCGTCCCCTTCCTTGCCGATATCTTCAAGATGAATGTCGGGCAGGGTCAGGCCGGTGCCCTTGCCGCCCAGCAGGTCAGTGGCCAGCTGCACCTTGGTCCCGGTGATGTAGATATCGTCAATCACGAAGCTTTTGGCGCTTTCGTCGCTGCTGCCGAACTTGGCCATATAGTCCTGCACGTTCTTCTGCAGCTTGGAGATATTGTTGCCCTTGCTGCCAAGCTCGTAAATCAGGTCGGCGCCGTCAATGCGTACTTCCTTAATATGAATAATGTCGGAGGTGACCGACATCACGTCCATGGCGACATTGACCGAGCCGACCTTGAAGGCGTGATCTGACTTGAAGCCCGGCGGGTTGCCGACCACAAGGCCGCTGAGCCCGGCCGTGCCCGCCAGGAAGGAAACATCCACGCCTTCCAGGGCGATTGGCGTTTGGGTAACTTCGGGGCCATATTTCACAACGCCTTTCTGGATAATGCTTCCGGCCTGAGAGCCAATATAGAAAACGCCTCCCAGGATCACCAGCAGGATGACAATCAGTCCAATCACAACTTTTTTCATCATTTTTCCCCTTGAATGTTTATTGACCTTCAGTGTCCCCGATCACCGGGACAAAAGCAAGGGGTTAGGAGGCGCTAATTTATCCTTTGGTCATTTGGGGTCATTTGCTGCGCCCGGTCATCTTTTCCGCACTGCGGAGCGCGCCAAGGCCGAGCAGCGCCAGCACCAGTTCCATCATATTGTCGGTAGCGATCTTAGGCGGCGTGACGTCAAGTCCGGCGAGCGCCACACCCCACTGGAACAGGGGATGGAGCAGAAAGGCCCACAAAAACCCGATCCCGCAGACCCAGCCGATAAACGGCCGCCAGCCGGCGACAAACACCGAACGATGCGCCGCCTCGATGCGGTTGATTTCCGCCTGCAGGATCTGCGGCTGCTGGCGGATTTTCGCCATCACCGCCTCGGCACGGGCCTTTTCCTCGTCGCTGGTGAACAGCTTGTCAAAAACATTGCCCACGGCAGAAACCGCATCCACCGCCGGACCGCCGAACAGATCACCCAGAAAGGACATCGTCCATCTCCCTGTAGCTCTTGCCGTCAAAAACCAGCGCCTGGCCCCGATTGGCGCGCCCCCGGGCGGGATCAGCCAGTGAACAATGCAGCCAGCCGCTCTCCGGCTCCGCCGGCCGGTGATATTCGAGGATCAACTGATCGAAAGCCAGCTCCCGCCGGATCAGTCCGGCCAGGTCATGGAGGCCGATGCCGGGAATTTTCAGGTCCACCGCCTCGCCGCACAAATGCTGGGAGCGTCCGGACGAGCCGAGCAGCCGGTTAAGCGCCGGGCAGCGGTAGCCGCTGGTGGGACTGAACGGATGGCCGATCCTCTCGCGCAATGGTTCGAGCAGATGATGCGCCAGATAGGTAAGGCGCTCGGTTGCCACAGGATCGGGGTGGTTGTCGATATTGTGCCGCGCGGCGGTCTGGCTGTGACACAGCTCCTCAAGACTGAAATGTTCCGATAACTTCATAGTTCGGCATCTCCTTGCGGCTGGCTCCCGTGAGCGACCTTGATATAAAGATCGAGGGATTGTTGAAGATGGGTCTTGGCCCAGCCCTTGCGCCGGCGCCATTTCCGGTCAATGGCGGCCAGCGAGGTTTCTTCCACCACCATGTCGAACACCGGACCGACCATCAGCTTCTCTGCCGTCATGCGATCCACCCAGTCGGCATAGCGCTCCTTCAGGTCAACCTCCCAGTCGCTTTCGCGCAGGTTGGTTCGGCGGCTGTTCTGCACCATCACGTCGGCAAAACTGGTCACCCGCGGACCAATCCCTTCTGTAATCAGGCGGTAGGCCCGCCGGATCGCGTGGGCGGCCCAGACCTGCCGGGAGGACAGGATACCCCGGGTTTCATAACTCTTGAGCGGATCCTGCGCGAGTTTCCCGGCCGTTTCCGGTGTCGGTCCGACACTGCCCGGTTCCGCCGGAATGATCCTGATCCGCGGCCCCTTCGGCTCCAGCGCCTTCTGCATCAGTTTTTCCGCCCGTTTGCGGCGCCGGGTTTGCCGGGCGCGGCGGAATGACGGCGCGGGATCATCGCCCGCGGATTTATACTCCAACACCGCGCCCGCTGGCGCAGTACAGCCATATAGTTGAAAGTCCATATTACCTCCGGTCGATCTATACATCTTATAAGAGAATCATTTTTAATAAGACTATTATAGGTATAAATAGGAACAAAACAAGAACATCGAGGGAAAAATAATAAAATCTTGACCTTGGCGGCGCTTGGTTCAACAATTCCGCTGACCGGACACCGCAGCAGTGCGGCACAGGAATTCTTTGAGGGGAGACAGAGTTATGCGCATATTATCCTACGCCGGCGGGCTTGGACTTATATGCCTGATTGTGATGATTATGGTGCTTGGCCGTGACCTTCTGGTCCCGTTCGTTATCGCGGTCGTGATCTGGTACCTGATCCATACCCTGTCTGACTACTTCCGGAAAATCAAAGTGAGCGGCAAAAGCATGCCCGGCTGGCTCAGCTTTACCCTGTCGCTTCTCAGCATGCTGCTGGCCCTGGCGCTGCTCTATGACATGATCAATTCCAATATTGCCGACGTGCGGGCCGCCGCACCAGGCTACCAGGAGAATTTCGCCAAACTGACGGCCCGGCTGTCCGGCCTGCTGGGGGCCGATGAGCAGATGAACCTGAAGCAGTTCCTCGGTCAGATCAGCCTGGCACCGTTTATCACCAATATTGCCGCCACCATGGTCACGCTGGCCGGCAATGCCAGCCTGATCCTGATCTATCTTTTGTTTCTGATCCTGGAACAGAAATTTTTCTCCCGCAAACTGGAGGCCCTGCTGCGCAACACTTCGTATGATGAAACGGTGCGGGACATCCTGTTCCATGTGCAGGAAGACGTTGAAAAATACGTGGCCATCAAGACGTTCACCAGCGTCCTGACCGGGTTCGCCTGCTATATCGTGCTCACCCTGGTCGGGGTGGATTTCGCCGAATTCTGGGCCTTCATCATTTTCCTGCTCAACTTTATCCCGACGGTCGGCTCGCTGCTGGCGGTAATTTTCCCGACGCTCCTGAGCTTGATCCAGTTTGACACCCTGACCCCGTTTTTCATTGTCATTCTGACCCTGTCCACCATCCAGTTCACAATCGGCAATGTGCTGGAGCCGAAGCTGATGGGCAATTCCCTCAACCTCAGCCCACTGGTGGTGATGCTGTCCCTGGCGCTGTGGGGCAGTATCTGGGGTATTACCGGCATGTTCCTCAGTGTGCCGTTCACGGTGATCCTGATGATTGTCTTTTCCAAATTTGACAGCACACGACCGATCGCCATCCTGTTGTCGCAGGATGGCAATGTCAAAGACCTTCGCCGGGAGGACTAAGCGCGCTGCAGAAGACATAAAAATACCGGCAACGGCCCCTCAACCATTACCGGTACGGTACTAAAGAAATACAATAAAGCTCAGACGGCGACAGCCACCTGGTCAGCATTTTCAAGGCAGAACAGCTCGTAGGTGACGCGCAGCATGTGCTGAACGCGCTCGTCCTTGATACGGTAGAAAATCTGCTGGCTTTCACGCCGGGTTGTCACCAGGCCTTCAGCACGCATGCGGCTCAGGTGCTGGGACAGAGCAGACTGGGAAATATCCAGGTTCTTTTCCAGATCCCCGACACACATTTCTTCATCAAGGAGACGGCTGAGAATGACCAGCCGGTTTGAATTTGCCAGAGTTTTCAGAAAATCTGCAGCCTGAAACGCCTTGCTCTGCAATTTATCAACATCGATTATATCTACTTTTTTATCCATGATCCCTTACCTAATTACTCTTTGGTTCCTGCCTATTGTTTCTTTGTAGTTTAATCAGTGGTGTATACACATTTATTGATTAATATATCCTAATTCCCTTTAAACGTGAAACACTATTTTATATATTCATTTTTATTTAATAGCTAAAGAAATAACTATTTTAGACTATTCGCTGAATTTTTTTTAAATTTTACTTAATTAAAAGCGGTTCGCAATAAATTTCTTCATCTCAAACGCTATTTTCTCCCTACATTCTACGCCAAGCCCTGTGCTACAGACAAGAAAGTTTTGTTGCTGATAAAAATAATTTCATCCTCAACCGACTAGTCTTTATCTCATAAAATAAGCCCCTTATATTTCATAAGGGGCTTATATAAAACAACTATAGATGGAATTTAACTTTAAAGAGTTTCGGCAAAAAGCTCCCGACCGATCAGCATACGGCGAATCTCGCTGGTTCCCGCGCCGATCTCGTAAAGCTTGGCGTCCCGGAGCAGCCGTCCGGTCGGAAATTCATTGATATAACCGTTGCCGCCAAGAGCCTGAATGGCCTGCAGCGCCATCTGGGTCGCTTTCTCCGCGGAATAGAGAATGCAGCCGGCCGCGTCCTTGCGGGTGGTTTCCCCCCGGTCACAGGCCGACGCCACTGCATAGACATAGGCGCGAGAGGCATTCAGTTCCGTATACATGTCGGCAAGCTTGCCCTGCATGAGCTGGAATTCGCCGATCGGCCTGTCAAACTGCTTGCGGTCGTGCACATAGGGAATGACCACATCGAGACAGGCCTGCATGATGCCAATCGGCCCGCCGCTGAGCACGACGCGCTCATAGTCCAGGCCGGACATCAGGACCCGCACACCGCCATTTTCCTGGCCGAGGATATTTTCCTCCGGCACTTCACAATCCTCGAACACCAGTTCGCAGGTGTTGGAACCGCGCATGCCCAGCTTGTCCAGTTTCTGGGCTGTGGAAAATCCCTTCATGCCTTTCTCGATCAGGAAAGCGGTGATGCCTTTGGGCCCCGCTGACATATCGGTCTTGGCATAGACCACCAGGGTGTCCGCATCGGGGCCGTTGGTGATCCACATCTTGTTGCCGTTGAGCACATAGTAGCCGTCTTTTTTGTCGGCCCGCAGTTTCATGCTCACCACGTCGGAGCCGGCGCCCGGCTCGCTCATGGCCAGGGCGCCCACATGTTCGCCGCTGATCAGCTTGGGCAGATATTTATGCTTCTGTTCCTCGCTGCCGTTACGTTTGATCTGGTTGATACACAGGTTGGAATGGGCGCCGTAACTGAGGCCCACGCTGGCAGAGGCGCGGGAGATTTCCTCCATGATCACCGTATGGGCCAGATAGCCCATGTCGACGCCGCCGTATTCTTCGGGAACCGTGACGCCGAGCAGGCCCAGCTCCCCCATTTTTTCCCACATATCCGTGGGGAATTCGTTGGTCTCGTCGATCTCCGCGGCGCGGGGGGCAAGTTCCTTGTCCGCAAAGGACCTTACCGTATCGCGCAGCATGTCGACATCTTCACCAAGATTGAAGTTTAAAGAAGGATATGAATTCATCCCAGAATCCTTTCGTTATTTTAAATGCTAATCAGGTCTCCCCAAAGCTATCGCAACCTTTGATGACGGAGGCCTGCCCAGTTCGTCCGCAATATACCAGGCAGCTTTGACAAGTTTCTCCAGGTCAACGCCGGTTTCAAATCCCATGCCGTTGAGCATGAAAAGGACATCTTCCGTCGCCACATTGCCGGACGCCCCCTTGGCATAGGGACAGCCGCCGAGGCCGGCCACGGAACTGTCTATCACCCGCACGCCACGCTCCAGCCCGGTCAAAATATTGGCCAGGGCTTGTCCGTAGGTATCGTGGCAGTGCAGGGCAATCTTATCGACCGCAACACGGTCCAAAACCGCCTCAAGCATGTCCGCCGTGCTTTTCGGGGTGCCGACACCAATGGTGTCGCCGAGCGAGACTTCATAACATCCCATTGCCAGAAGTTTCTCGGTTATATCGGCCACTGCCGACGGGGCAATGTCGCCCTCGTAGGGGCACCCAACGATGCAGGAGACATAGCCGCGGACGGCCACGCCTTTTTCCCGCGCCGCTTTTGCTACGGGCTCGAAACGATCAAGGCTTTCCGCGATGCTGCAGTTGATATTCTTCTGGCTGAAGCTTTCCGACGCCGCACCGAAAATGGCCACCTCCGTGGCCCCGGCATCCAGCGCCGCTTCCAGCCCCTTCATGTTGGGGGTGAGGACCGGATAGGTGACGCCCTCCCGTTTCGGCAGCGCCGCCATCACCTCAGCATTGTCGCCCATCTGCGGCACCCATTTGGGGGAGACGAAGCTGGTCGCCTCAATATATTTGAGACCCGCGTCCGCCAGCAGTTCAATGAGCCGCACCTTGACCTCGGTCGGCACCACCTGCTTTTCATTCTGCAGGCCGTCCCGGGGGCCGACCTCATAAAGCCTGACACGATCGGTCATTGTTCCGGCTCCGTAATTTTCACCAGCACCTGGCCGTCGGAGACCTGGTCGCCTTCGCCGGCGGAAATCTTTTCCACCGTGCCGTCCACCGGCGCTTTCAGGGTATGTTCCATCTTCATGGCTTCCAGCACCAGCAGCGGCTGGCCGGCCTCCACCGCATCGCCCTCGGCCACCATCAGGCGGCTGACCTTGCCAGGCATAGGGGTAACGATGACACCGCTGCCGCCGGCTTCCTCGGCATCCTCGGCGCCAGGCACGAAATGATGCAGGTAATGAACCTTGCCGTCACAGAAGACCGTCAGGTCATTGCCGCTTTCCGCCACCGTGGCATGGACTTCCCGGTCGCCGTTCATCATCAGGAACACCCGGCCCGCCTCGTCATGGACGTGGGAGACGGTGACGCTGACATCTTCCTGGGTCAGGCGGAAGCCGTCCGGCAGATATTCTGCGACCAGTTCATGACGCACCTCCCCTTCCAGAAACACGAGCGGCGATTTCAGCGACATATTCATGCGCCAGCCATCGTTCCAGCCGAAGGGATCGGATCCTGCGCCGGAGCGATCCAGGATGCGCACCGCGGCACAGGCCAGGGTCTCGATGCCCGCCTGCTTACCGCTGGGCAGCAGCGCGTCAGCATGGTGTTCGATGAAATGGGTGTCCACATCACCGTCCTTGAAGGCCTGATGATCAAAGATGGCCGCCAGGAATTCCAGGTTGGTTTTCACCCCGGCCACCGAGGTCTTGCGCAGGGCGCGGGCCATCTGCCGCAATGCTCCGGTGCGGGCACGGTCCCAGACGATCAGCTTGGCGATCATCGGGTCGTAATAGATGGACACCTCGTCGCCTTCCTCGATCCCGGTATCAAGACGGAAATGCTGGTCCACCACCGGAGTCTGGAAATGATTGAGCTTGCCGGTCTGGGGCAGGAAGTTGTTGGCCGGGTCCTCGGCATAGAGCCGCACCTCGAAAGCGTGACCGTTCAGCACAAGCTCTTCCTGGGCAAGCGGCAGAGGTTCGCCGGAGGCAACCCGGAGCTGCCATTCCACCAGATCCTGACCGGTAATCAGTTCGGTGACCGGATGCTCCACCTGCAGGCGGGTGTTCATCTCCATGAAATAGAAGCTTTCTTTGTTGAGCCCCTTTCCGGAATCGACGATGAATTCAATCGTTCCGGCACCGCAATAATTGATCGCCTTGGCCGCCTTGACCGCCGCATCGCCCATGGCAGCGCGCACTTCTTCCGGCATGTCCGGAGCCGGGGCTTCCTCGACCACTTTCTGGTGCCGGCGCTGCAGGGAACAGTCGCGCTCGAACAGATGCACGGCATTGCCGTGACTGTCGGCGAAGACCTGCACCTCGATATGACGCGGACGGGTCAGGTATTTCTCGATCAGGACATGGGCGTTACCGAAGGAGGCCTGGGCTTCGCGCTGGCAGCTTTCCAGCGAGGACAGGAAGTCGTCAGCCTTTTCCACCAGCCGCATGCCCTTGCCGCCACCACCGGCAACCGCCTTGATCAGGACCGGATAGCCGATTTCGTCGGCTTCGCTTTTCAGGAACGCCGGATCCTGGCCCTCGCCCTGGTATCCCGGCACCACCGGCACGCCGGCGTCCTGCATCAGTTCCTTGGCCTTGTCTTTCAGGCCCATGGCGCGGATGCTGTCGGCAGACGGGCCAATAAAGATGATCCCGGCCGCGGCACAGGCCTCGGCGAATTCGGCATTTTCCGACAGGAAGCCGTAGCCCGGGTGAATAGCCTGGGCACCGGTCTTTTTCGCCACTTCGATCAGCAGGTCACCCTTGAGGTAACTGTTGGCTGCTTCCGGGGCACCGATATGCACTGCTTCGTCGGCAAGGCGCACATGACGGGCATTTTCATCGGCATCGGAATAGACGGCAACGGTGCGCACCGCATTCTTGCGGGCGGTTTCGATAATCCGACAGGCAATTTCCCCCCGGTTGGCAATAAGAATCTTGTCAAACATATCTTATCCTTCCGTCCAGCCCGGTTTGCGTTTTTCAAAGAAGGCGCGGATGCCCTCCTTGGCTTCATCACCGGCCCGGGTTGAGGCAATGCGCTCGGCGCTGTCTTCGATGATTTCCGTCTCCAGCGGCCGGAAGGCATAATCCAGCACCAGCTGCTTGGAGGCCGCCATCGCCCGCGGCGCTGACAGGTTCACATCGACCAGGATCTTTTCCAGGATTTCCGTCATCTGCTCTTCCGTGTCCCCCAGTTCATGCACCAGGCCGATCTCTTTGGCTTTTTCGCCGAAGAAGGCTTCGCCGGTCTGGAAAAAGCGCTTGGCGTGGCGCGGGCCGATGGCTGCGATCACATAGGGGGAGATGGTGGCCGGGATCAGTCCCAGCTTCACTTCCGACAGGGAAAAACGGGTATCCTTGTGGGCGATCACCAGATCGCAGCAGGACACCAGCCCCAGACCGCCGCCCATGGCCGCACCGTGCACATAACCGATGGTCAGCTTGGGCATTTCATAGAGATGCTTCAGCATATAGGCCAGCGCTTCCGCATCGGCCTTGTTCTGGTCGTGGCTGAAATCGGCGGCCCGTTTCATCCAGTCGAGATCAGCGCCGGCGGAAAAGCCCTTGCCGTTACCGGAAATAATCACCGCCTTGATGCTGTCGTCCTGCGCCAATTCCTTGAACGCCTCGGTCAGCTGGCGAATCATGTCTTCATTAAAGGCATTGCGGACTTCCGGGCGGTTCAATGTTACCCGGGCCAGACCGTTTGCCTGCTTTTCTATCTGTAAAATCTGTTCGCTCATGGCTTACATCCTGAATATGCCAAAGTCTGTTTTCTCGATCGGGGCGTTGAGGCTGGCGCTGAGGCCCAGGCCCAGGACCCGGCGGGTGTCGGCGGGATCAATCACCCCGTCATCCCACAGCCGGGCGGAGGCATAATAGGGATGCCCCTGCTTTTCATACTGCTCCATGATCGGTTTGCGGAATTCTTCCTCCTCTTCGGCCGACCAGCTCTGGCCGGCCCGTTCCATGCCGTCGCGCTTGACGGTCGCCAGCACGCCGGCCGCCTGTTCGCCGCCCATCACGGAAATGCGGGCATTGGGCCACATCCACAGGAAGCGCGGATTATAGGCCCGGCCGCACATGCCGTAGTTGCCGGCCCCGAAGGAGCCACCGATGATCACGGTGAATTTCGGCACCTGGGCGCAGGACACCGCGGTCACCATCTTGGCGCCGTCCTTGGCGATACCGCCGGATTCATATTTGCGGCCGACCATAAAGCCGGTGATATTCTGCAGGAACACCAGCGGAATGCCGCGCTGGCTGCACAGCTCGACAAAATGGGCGCCCTTGAGCGCGGATTCGGAGAACAAGACGCCGTTGTTGGCAACGATGCCGACCGGCATACCGTAAATATGGGCGAAGCCGCACACCAGGGTGGTGCCATAGCGTTTCTTGAATTCATCAAAGTCACTGCCGTCGACGATACGGGCGATCACTTCGCGCACGTCATAGGGGACTTTCGGGTCCGCCGGCACCACGCCGTAAATCTCTTTCGGATCATAGGCCGGGTCGCGGATGTCGCGCAGCTCCAGCTGCTGCGGTTTGACCCGGTTCAGGTGGGACACGGTGCGCCGGGCAATCTCCAGCGCGTCATTGTCGTCCTGGGCCAGATGGTCGGCCACGCCGGAAATGCGGGTATGCACATCGCCGCCGCCGAGGTCTTCGGCGGAGACCTCTTCCCCGGTGGCCGCCTTGACCAGCGGCGGACCGGCGAGGAAGATGGTGCCCTGTTCCTTGACGATGATGCTCTCGTCACTCATGGCCGGCACATAAGCGCCGCCGGCAGTACAGGAGCCCATGACCACCGCAATCTGCGGAATGCCCCTGGCCGACATATTGGCCTGGTTATAGAAAATACGGCCGAAATGCAGTTTGTCAGGGAACACCTCGTCCTGGTTCGGCAGGTTGGCGCCGCCGCTGTCCACCAGATAGATACACGGCAAATTGTTCTGTTCGGCGATTTCCTGGGCGCGCAGGTGCTTTTTCACGGTCAGTGGAAAATAGGTGCCGCCCTTCACGGTGGCGTCATTGCAGACAATCATGCATTCCCGACCGGCGACACGGCCGATGCCGGCAATAACCCCGGCGGCAGGAATATTGTCGTCATAGACATCATAGGCGGCAAGCTGCGACAGCTCCAGGAACGGAGAACCCCGGTCCAGAAGCCGGTTCACCCGGTCGCGGGGCAGAAGCTTGCCGCGGCTCAGGTGCCGGTCACGGGCGCGTTCACCGCCGCCCTGTTCAATTTGGGAAATTTTATCTTTCAGGTCGTCGACGATTGCCTGCATGGCCTCCCGGTTGGCCGCAAAGTCTGCACCGTTGACATCCAGATCAGATTTTAACTGGGTCATTCGTTATTTCCTGACGATTTGTTGTGACGTGGGCAGTGTAGCAAAAGTCAAACCATAGAAAAAATCACTAATATTTATTTGTGTGATAGAAGTTTTCTATTATTCTGTCGCGAAGCACCAAGGACATCGAGAATGATTGAACTCTACCAGCTCCGATATTTCCTGGCCGTGGTGGAAACCGGCAGCTTCACCAAGGCGGCGGAACGGGTCTATGTCACCCAGCCGACCCTGTCGGCCGGGATTCAGAAACTGGAAGCGGCGCTGGACACCAAGCTGTTCGACCGTTCCAGCAAGCGGGTGTTCCTGACCGAAAGCGGCAGCCGCTTTGTCGACCGGGCCAAGGCGATCCTGCACCAGGTCAGCTTGGCCGAGGCGGAAATGGGCGACACCGACAACCCCAAGATCCTCAGGCTCGGGGTACTGATGACCATCCCGGCGGAAACCGCGCAAAGCCTGCTGCAGCCCTATCTGCGGGAGGAAGGCGGGCTGGTGGTCGAGCTGTTCGAAGGCACCGAACAGGAAATCCTCAACCGGCTCGATTCCGGCCAGGTGGATATCGCCCTCACCATCCTGCGCCCCGGACAGAAGGGCAAGACCGTGCCGCTGTATCGGGACCGCTATTCCCTGGCCATCCCGGCCCACCACCCGCTGGCGGAAAAGGATATCATCCAGCCCCGCGATCTGGCCGACGCCCCGACCATCGTGCGGTCCCGTTGCGAAATCCTGAGCGAGACCAGCCGTTTCTTTACCGACCATAATGTACGGCCGCGCCTGGTTTATCGCACCCCGCAGGATGAACGGGCCCTGATGATGGTGGCGGCCGGCATCGGCTTCACCACCATGCCCGACCAATATACCATGGAAGGGGTTGCGCGCCTGCCCATGGAGGGATATGACTTCGAAAGACAGATCGGCCTGATCTGGACCGCCCATCATCTGAGTCCGGAAAGGGAAGGCCTGCTCAGCCGGTTCAGTATGTATGCAAAAAGCCAGCTCCCCGATCTGGCCTATAAAGGTAACCCCTGATGTTTGCCGAACTTTTCGCCGTCACCGCCCCCGTCTTCCTGATCACCATGATCGGATATGGCTGGGTCAAACGGGGACAGGAGTTTCCATCGGATTTTATCACCAAACTCAACATGAATGTCGGAACGCCGGCGCTGGTGTTTAACGGCCTGATCGGACTTGGCAGCGACCTTCTGGATTCGGGTGTATTCACGATTGCGTCGCTTATCGTGATCCTTTTCATGCTGCTGGCAAGCGCGCTCGCCACCTACCTGCTGCGCCTGCCCGGACGGGGCTATATCATTGCCCTCTATTCCACCAACAGCGGCAACATCGGGCTGCCCCTGTGCCTGTTTGCCTTTGGCGAAGCCGGACTGGGGCTGGGCGTAATCTTTATGGCCATGTCCTCTGTGTTTCAGCTGACGGTCGCCCTGTTTATCAGTCACGGCAAAATGAGCGCGGCCAGCCTGACCCGGATCAGCCTTTTCTGGGGCCTCGGCCTTGCGCTCTATTTCATCCTGAGCGGCACGACGCCACCCGGGTGGCTAAGCAATACGTCGGAGCTTCTCGGCGGCTTGACCATCCCGCTGATGCTGCTCACCCTCGGCGCCTCGCTCGCCCGCCTGAAAGTGGAAAATTCCGGCCAGCTGATCGCCTTGTCCGTGTTCAAGATCGCACTTGGCACCGGCATCGGCCTGCTGGTGGCCATGGCGTTTGGCTTTACCGGTCTGGAAAGGAATGTCCTGATCCTGCAGAGCAGCATGCCGGTGGCCGTTCTCAGTTACCTGCTGGCCGCCCAGTATAACCGCAACCCCCAGGAAGTAGCCGCACTGGTCTTCTTCTCCACCCTGATTTCAGTGGTGACGGTACCGCTGCTGCTGACGTACATGTTGTAGAAAAATTCGGAAAGATTGGGACGGGGCTTTATTGTCGTTACCACACAAACCTGTTACCACACAGGAACAATCCTCCATATAATCCCGGCTCTGCCTTAACTGCCTGAGCCCCGTTCCCACCTCTTGAACACCAGGATCCAGATGATTGTATAAAATTTCAATATCACCAAACGATATAAAAAACAAATAAAAACAAGGCCGTTGGGTATATTAAATTTTTCTTCAGGATGCCTCGGCCGGACTTTTGAGGTCCAGGGAAAGGGCGTGAACAGGGCCGGCCAGCTCGTCAGCCAGGATCTTATAAACCAGCCGCTGGCGCGCGACCCGGTTCAGCCCGTCAAAGGCGGCGGCCACGGCAACCACATGGAAATGGGTTTCCCCCTCCGGCCGCGTGCCGCTGTGACCGGCATGATTACAGGACTGGTCGATGACATCAAGTTTGGCCGGGGCTAGTTCCCGGGTCAGTTTTTCCCTGATGGAGGCTGCAACTTTCATGTTTATTTGTCCCTTTCGCTTCCTTCTATGTGCGCCGGAAACGCTTCTTATTCAAGCCTTGATGAAGATAAATTTTGAAATTTGCCCGCAGCGATATATTTATTACGTATGACTGACAACACAGCCCGCCCCCATCCCGGCCTCGACTTGGGACAAAAGAAGGACAGCCGCTGCTGCGATCACCCCGAGTGCAGCGCGGAAGGCCAGCATCGCGCGCCCAAATCCCGGGACCGGCTCAACGATTATTACTGGTTCTGCAAGGACCATGTGCGGGACTATAACAAGAACTGGGATTTCTTCGCCGACATGGACCAGGACCAGATCCACGCCTGGCAGCGCTCAAGCCAGACCTGGCACCGGCCAACCTGGCGCATGGGCGCGCGCGCGATGGGCGCGATGGGAATGGACGGCCTCCGCGATGATTTGGGCATTTTCGAAGACCTGGCGGGCTTTGCCGGCCGTTTTACGGAAAAATCTGCGCCAGATCCGGGAAAAAGCACTTATCGCGCCGAAGATATGCGCCAATTGGCTGTCCTCGGCCTTGACGAATCGGCTTCGATCACCGACATAAAGAATGCATACAAAAAGCTGGTAAAGCGGTATCATCCGGATGTGAACAGCAATGACGAGTCCGCCGAGGAGAAATTCAAGGAAATCGTCAACGCCTACCATCATATGACCAGCCTCAAATCAGGAAGTTCAGAATGACAGTTTCAGGATCCGAACAAAGTTACACAGACCTCCCCGATATCAAGGTCAACGTTCGACAGGTTTTTGGCATCGACAGCGACATGGAAGTGCCGGCCTTTGCCGAGACGGACGAGCACGTCCCTGATCTGGATGAAAATTATATTTTCGACCATGACACCACCCTCGCCATCCTAGCTGGCTTTGCCTATAACCGCCGGGTGATGATCCAGGGTTACCACGGTACCGGGAAGTCCACCCATATCGAACAGGTCGCCGCGCGCCTCAACTGGCCCTGTATCCGGATCAACCTGGACAGTCACATCAGCCGTATCGACCTGGTGGGCAAGGACGCCATCGTGCTCAAGGACGGGGTACAGGTTACGGAATTCCAGGAAGGGATCCTGCCCTGGGCCCTGCAGCATCCGACCGCCCTGGTATTCGACGAATATGACGCCGGGCGCCCGGACGTGATGTTTGTGATCCAGCGTATCCTGGAAGTGTCCGGCAAGCTGACCCTGCTGGACCAGAACAAGGTGATCCGCCCGCATCCGGCGTTCCGCCTGTTTGCCACCGCCAATACCATCGGCCTCGGCGACACCTCCGGTCTCTATCACGGCACCCAGCAAATCAACCAGGGGCAGATGGACCGCTGGAGCATTGTGTCCACACTTAACTACCTGGCCCATGAGATGGAAGAAGACATCATCCTGGCCAAGATGCCGTCGCTCAACAGCGACGACGGCAAGAAGCTGATCAAGCAGATGGTCCAGGTCGCCGACCTGACCCGCAACGGTTTCATCAACGGCGACATTTCCACCGTTATGTCGCCGCGGACGGTGCTGACCTGGGCGGAAAACAACGCCATTTTCAACGATCCGGCCTTTTCCTTCCGGGTGACCTTCCTCAACAAATGTGACGAGATGGAACGTCCCCTGGTCGCGGAATATTACCAGCGCTGCTTTGGCGAGGAACTGCCGGAAGCGGCCGCTCCGGGTCTCGCCGGCAGCGGACCGGTTGTCAATTAACCGGCGGACTTTCTCGTGGGCAAATCGAACGGTCGGCAGATAGAAAAATTCAAGCAGGCGGTGACCTCCACCGTCCGGGCGCTGGCCGGTAATGCCGAAATCGATGTGACCTTCGGCCCGGAGGCAAATGCCCGGCCGGGGGAGAGCGCGCGCCTGCCCCTGGTGAGCCACGACCTGCCCGCGGGGGAAGTCACCCTGGCCCGGGGTTACGGCGACGCCTATGCCCTGCGCAAAAGGTTCCATAACGACGTCCTGCACCGCAGGAATGCCCCGACGCTGCCCGATGCCCGGGCCATCTATGACGCCATGGAAGAGGCGCGGGTCGAAGCCATCGGCAGCACCCATATGAAAGGCGTGGCCGGCAACCTGGATGCCCTGACCAACAAATATTACAAAGATCATTCGCTGACCGCGTCCAGCAACCTGGACGACGCCGCCCTGGGCGATGTGATGAATCTTCTGGTGCGGGAAAAACTGACCCACCAGGCACCGCCCGAGGAAGCCCGGGAAGCCGTCAATGCGCTCCGGCCGCTGATCGAGGAAAAGGCCTCCCAGCATCTTGACCAGCTGATGGCGGCCATGGAAGACCAGGCCGCTTTTGCCCGGGTCAGTCGCCAGATTATTTCCGACCTCGGCCTGGCCGAAAACCTCAATCCGGACGAGGAGCCGGAGGACAGCGAGCAGGACGAGCAGGAGCAACAGGACCAGCAGCAGGACCAGGACGAACAGGATACCGAGGGCGAACAGTCCTCGGATGCCGCCGCCGACATGAGCGACCAGGGGGAGAGCCCCGACGAAAGCTCAAGCGCGGAGGCCGGCGCCGAACTGACGCCGGAGCAACTGGAAGACCTGATGAACGAAGCGGCCCTGGAACAGATGTCCGAGGTGCCTTGGTCCCACATGAGCAATCACCCCGGCCAGGGACCGATCACCAGTTACAAGGTCTATACCACCGAATATGACGAAATCATCGCCGCTGAGGAACTGTGCGACCCGGACGAACTGATCCATCTTCGCAAAACCCTGGACCAGCAGTTAAGCCACCTGCAGGGTATGGTGACCAAGCTCGCCAACCGGCTGCAGCGCATGCTGATGGCCCAGCAGATGCGGTCCTGGGATTTCGACCTGGAAGAAGGCATTCTCGATACGGCACGGCTGACCCGGGTCGTCACCAATCCGATGCACCCGCTGTCTTTCAAAATGGAAAATGAGACCGAGTTCAAGGACACGGTCGTGACCCTGCTGATCGACAACTCGGGCTCCATGCGCGGCCGGCCCATCACCATCGCCGCCATGTGCGCCGATATCCTGGCCCGCACCCTGGAGAGGTGCGGTGTCAAGGTGGAGATCCTCGGCTTTACCACCAAGGCCTGGAAAGGCGGCAAGTCCCGCACCCAGTGGCTGGAAGACAACAAGCCGAAAAACCCGGGTCGGCTCAACGACCTGAGGCATATTATCTACAAGACTGCCGACGCTCCCTGGCGCCGGGCCAACACCAACCTTGGCCTGATGTTGCGGGAGGGCCTGCTGAAGGAAAATATCGACGGCGAAAGCCTGCTGTGGGCTCACAACCGGCTGGTTGGCCGACCGGAGGAGCGTCGCATCCTGATGGTCATTTCCGACGGCGCCCCGGTGGATGACAGCACGCTGTCTTCCAACAACGCCAATTTCCTGGAGGACCACCTGAGGGCGGTCATCGACTGGATCGAGAAGAAATCAACGGTAGAGCTGCTGGCGATCGGTATCGGCCATGACGTGACCCGTTATTACCAGAACGCCATCACCATCATGGATGCGGAACAACTCGGCGGCGCCATTACGGAACAACTGGCCGACCTGTTCGATGACAAGCCGGGCCGGCGAAAACTTCACTAACTGGTTTCTGTAATTCCGGGAAGGAATCTACATGGAGCGGATCCAGCTTTTCAGCTGGTTGAGCTGGTTGCGCAGGATGGTTTCATCCCCGGCGGCCGAAGACAGCAGGGTGACCCCGTAAAGGGCCCCGGTCAGGCGGGCGGCCAGATCCGGCGCTTCATCCACAAAACTCATGAGACGAAACTGCTCGGTAATCCATTCCAGGCGCCGGTTGACCAATGCCGTTGCCGCCTGCTCAAGTTCCGGTGATTCATTTTTCAGATCGAGGAACAGGCGGGTAATCGGGCAGCCGTATTTCACCAGGCTTTCCCCTTCGTCCACCAGGCTGTCAATCAGGCTGCTCAGGCGCTGGCGGGGATTGGACTGTTCCTCGGTTTTGGAAAAAATTTCACTGAGGTGTTCGTTGTGGCGGTCCAGCACCTGCAGGCAGAGATCCGCCTTGGTTGCAAAACAGTCGGTGACTTTGTCCAGCGGCAGGCAGACATCATCGGCGATGTCTTCCAGGGTCGTCTTGTGATAGCCCTGTTTGCGCATCAGTGCCAGCGCCGACAAAACAAGTCTGTCAGCGGTCGTGTCTGTCGTAGTCTGGTCCTTCTGGTTTTCCTGCACAGTCTGTCCCCCGGCCGGCAAACTCTCTGGATCCATATGATTTGCCAATTGAGTCTGCATTCGCTGCTTTCTCTATATTATTACATTTTTTTTTGCCGCGCCCAGTCTTTCACCAAAATCTTAACATAATCTTATGGGAAACATTCAACTTTAAGGAATTGATTTTCCTTAACTCGTGGAAATTTAAGTGGATTTTCTAGCGGTTTTATGGGATTAGCTATAACTATGTTGGCCAGTGGATTTACCAGACAGTTGATGTTTTGGCTTGCGGTCGTCCTGACGACTTTGCCGACCCTTAGCCATGCCGGGGACACCCCCGTTCCTGAGAAGATCCGGAAAATCGACCTCAAGTCGATCTCTATCCCCTTGAATCACAAGAATATTTCCGAAAACAAAGCCGGCGCCCTCACCTATCTGGGGGGCGTTCAACTGTTCAGCAACAGCGCCTCTTTCGGCGGCATTTCAGGCTTTGTCATCAGTCCCGACGGCGACAGGATTCTGGGCGTCTCGGACCGTGGCTTCTGGTTTCTGGCCAATGTGATGTACGACAAGGGACATCTTGTCGGTTTGCAGAATGGCGAAATGAGCCCGCTTTCAGATGAAAAAGGCCGGCAATATCGTGGCAAGGAAAGTGATGCTGAAGCCGTCACCCTGGTGGACAGCGGGGGACTCGTGGTGTCTTTTGAAAATGACCACCGATTCCGTTATTACCAGGCAAGCTCCACCCTGAACTTTGACTCCGTCCTGAAGTCAAACGCCCAGGTGATTTCCTTCGCCCCGGATCTGTCCCCGGTTCTGGAAGGACTGCCCAAAAACCTGGGGATTGAGGCCCTGACCACCCTGACCGACGGACGGATGCTGGCCATCTCCGAAGCCGCCCTGGAAAACAGCAACAACGGCATGGCCCGGGCCTGGATCATCGGCCGCGGCGCGGTTCTGCCGCTGACCTATGAGTTGACGGACCTTTATCGCCCGACCGACATGGCCACCCTGCCGGACGGGGATGTCCTGGTGCTGGAGCGGCATTTCTCCCTTGCCCGCGGTATGGCCAGCCGCCTGCGTCACATCAAGGCCGCCGACATTCGGGAAGGCACCGAACTGAAGGGCGAAGTGATCGCCTGCATGGAGTTCCCCTATAACATCGATAATATGGAAGCCCTGGCGGTACGGCAGAATGAGGCCGGTGAAACCATTGTCTATATGATGTCCGACAACAACTTCAATCCGCTGCAGCGCAACCTGCTGATGATGTTCCGCCTGGACCAGGAAGAAAAGCCCGAGCAGCCGCAGCCGGCATTTTCCGGCCAGCAGCTGGCCCAGACCATGGGCCTGGTGGCCGGCAACCGCTGACCTTCCACTCACTTTCTGATTTCAGGCACAAAAAAAGCCGCTCAGGTGAGCGGCTCTTCGTAAATTCATTTTACAGATTGCTTAGGCAGCTTTTTCAGCAACCTTTTTCTTGATCTGTTTTTTCAGGCGACGGGCCTTGAGGGACAGGTTCTCATCGCGGGATTTCAGCAGGAAGTTATCCAAGCCACCGTTATGCTCGACGGAGCGCAGGGCGTGAGTGGAGATCCGCAGGCCTACGGACTGACCCAGGGCGTCGCTGAGCAGGGTTGCCTTGGTCAGGTTCGGCAGGAAACGGCGACGAGTCTTGTTCATGGCATGGCTGACGTTGTTGCCGCTCATCACACTTTTGCCGGTCAATTCACATACGCGTGACATTGCTTTGTCCTTGTTTTTAAACGTTATCTATCCGGGCCATCACCAATAACTCAACAGAATCGCCGGGAGGCCCTGTAAAACTTGAAAGGGGTATATAGGGGATAGGCCATATCACGTCAAGCAATATCCCGCCTCCGGGGCAAAAAAAACGCCCCGGCGTCAGGGGACGCGCCTATCCGGCGAGAAAGGCCTCCAGAAGGGTGCGGGCCGCGGCGGTCGGCGGCTGTTTGCCGTCACGCACCGCCTGTTCCATCTCTTCAAGCTTCTCCGGCAGATGCTCACGAAAGCGGTCCACCAGCTGGTCATGGATTTCCGACCACATCCAGGATACCGCCTGTTCGGCCCGGTTGGCGGCCAGTTCGCCGCTGCCCGTCAGCTTGTCGCGATAGTCGCCGACCGCCTGCCAGATTTCCTCGAGCCCAGTGCCCTTGAGCGCCGAGGCGAGGCAGACCTGCGCCGTCCAGTTGGGGCTTTTCGGCCGCATCAGGTGCAGCGCCAGGCTGTAGTCCGCCGCCGCCCGCTTGGCCGCCGGTTTGAGGTCGCCGTCCGCCTTGTTGACAATCACCAGGTCGGCCAGCTCCATGATGCCGCGCTTGATGCCCTGCAGATCGTCGCCGCCACCGGGGGACAGCAGCAGCAGGAACATGTCGACCATCTCCGCCACCGCCACTTCCGACTGGCCGACGCCCACGGTCTCGATCAGGATCACGTCATAGCCCGCCGCCTCGCACATCAGCAGTGCTTCGCGGGTACGGCGCGCGACGCCGCCGAGGCTGCCGCCGGACGGCGACGGCCGGATGAACGCCTTGGGATTGCGGCTCAGTTGTTCCATGCGGGTCTTGTCACCAAGGATCGAGCCGCCGTTGAGGGTCGAAGACGGGTCGATGGCCAGCACCGCCACCTTGAGGCCCTGTTCGGTGAGGTAAGTGCCGAAGGCCTCGATAAAAGTGGATTTGCCGACCCCGGGCGTGCCAGTAAAGCCAAGCCGGATCGCCTTGCCGGTATGGGGCAGCAGCGCGGTCAGCAGGTGCTGGGCCTCGGCCTGATGGTCGGCGCGGGTGGATTCGCTGAGCGTAATCGCCTTGGCCAGCGCCCGGCGCTGTCCCTGGAGGATTCCGTCTTTCAAGCTCTCGATGTCCATGATTATGGTTTTAAGGGTCAAGTCCCGGAAAGTACAGAGGGATTATGACTTGTAGATATCCGGAACATTGATTTCCATGAAGATGTCCGGGTTTTGCACCGGCTCGAAGCCGAGCCTGGCATAGACCCCGTGCGCATCCCGGGTCGCCAACATCCAGCGCCGAAGCCCCTGCAGCTCCGGATGAGCCCGGAGCCGGGAGACCAGTTCCCGGGCCAGTCCCTGCCCCTGATAATCGGGCAGGACAAACACATCGGCCAGATAGGCGAAGCTCGCCCGGTCGGTCACCACCCGGGCAAAGCCGGCCTGGACGCCGTCTGAATCATAGACACCGATACACAGGGAGCCGTCGATGCACTTCTGCACCGTATCCAGCGGGATGCCGTCCGCCCAGTAGGACTGGGTCAGGAAACCATGAATGACGTCCGGCTGCAGCCGCTCCTTATCGAAACTATACTGGTAAGCTTCCCTGTCCTTCATTATCTGGCGGCCTCCATCTCGTCTTCCTCGGGATAATCCACCGCCACACCATAATGCGGATCCTCGATCACGGAAACCTCCATGAATTTTCTGGCCCGTGTCAGCAGCTTCTGACAATCCGGACTCAGGTGGCGGAGATGCAGCTTCTTGCCGGCCTTTTCATATTTCTCGGCCATGCTGTCGATGGCCTGCAGCGCGGAATGATCCACCACCCGGCTGTTGATGAAATCGACGATCACATCGTCCGGATCCTGGGCCGGATCGAACAGGGCATTGAAACTTTCCACCGAGCCGAAGAACAGCGGACCGTTAAGCCGGTAAACCTTGCTGCCCTGCATGTCGATCAGCACCTTGGCGTCAATCCGTTTCGACGCCTGCCAGGCATAGACCAGCGCGGAGACAATCACCCCGGCAATCACTGCCACGGCCAGGTCGCTGTAAACCGTAACCCCGGTCACCAGCAGCAGCACGAAAGCGTCGGCCCGGGGAATCACCATCAGGATCTTGAAGGTGGCCCAGGCAAAGGTGCCGATCACCACCATGAACATGACGCCGACCAGGGCGGCGAGCGGAATCTGCTCGATCAGGCCGGAAGCAAACAGGATGAAGGCGAGCAAAAACAGCGCCGCGGTAATGCCGCTCAGGCGATGGCGGCCGCCGGATTTCAGGTTGATGATGCTCTGGCCGATCATGGCGCAACCGCCCATGCCGCCGAAGAAGCCGGTCACCACATTGGACATGCCCTGGGCCACGCATTCCTTGCTGGCGCCGCCCTTTTTCTCCAGCATTTCATTGGCCAGGTTGAGGGTCAGCAGCGATTCAATCAGGCCGATCGCCGCCAGGATCAGGGCATAAGGGAAGATGATTTCCAGCGTCTCAAAATTGAGCGGTACCATCGGCAGATGAAACTCCGGCAGGCCGCCGGCGATGGAGGCCATGTCGCCGACCCGCGGCACATCCAGGTCAAAGCCGATCACCACGGCGCTGACGCCGAGGATGGCGGCCAGCGGCCCGGGAACGAATTTGGTGATTTTGGGCATGAAATGAATGATGAACATGGTCAGCACCACAAGGCCCAGCATCATGGCGAGCGGCTCGCCGGTCATCCAGACCTTTTCCCCGGCCGCATTATGGACCTTGAACTGGCCGAGCTGGGCCAGGAAAATCACAATCGCCAGGCCGTTGACAAAGCCGAGCATCACCGGATGCGGGATCATGCGGATAAACTTGCCGAGCCGGAATACCCCGGCCAGGATCTGGAAAATGCCCATCAGCACCACGGTGGCGAACAGATATTCCACCCCGTGATCGGCCACCAAAGCCACCATGACCACGGCCAGCGCCCCGGTGGCGCCGGAGATCATGCCGGGACGACCGCCGAACAGGGCGGTGATCAGCCCGACCATGAAGGCGGCATACAGGCCGACCAGCGGATTGACCCCGGCGACAAAGGCGAAGGCGACCGCCTCCGGCACCAAAGCCAGGGCCACGGTCAGGCCGGAAAAAAGCTCGGTTTTAATCTGTCCCGCGGACATGCCGCGTAAAAAGGACGGCCCTGCGCCGCCCCCTGTTTCTATCCTGTTGGTCACGTTATACCCTGTCCGGCCCCGGGGGGCCTTTTCCTGTTCAGGGGCCTGCATAAAGCAATTCACGCTGCGCCGCAACAGCAGACCGGGAATTATTGGTCAAAGCCTAGGCCTCGTAGGCATGCACCTCGATGGTAATATGGTCGAGGCCGGAAATGTCCGGCAGCAGCGCCCGGTAATGCTCCGGCGCTTTGGGATCGCGGGAGACGATAGATAGCATGGCCACCTTCTTGTGTGGGCTGACCTGCCACAGGTGCAGGTCGACCACATGGTCACCCGTTTCCTTTTCGATAGCGTCGATGATTTTCACCCGGAGCGCGGGATCTTCGGTCCGATCCAGCAGCACGTGGCCGGTTTCCTTCATCAGGCCCCATGCCCATTTGCTGATGATCACGGCGCCGACGATGCCCATCAGCGGGTCCATCCACACCCAGCCCAGCGACTTGCCGGCCAACAGCGCGACGATGGCCAGCACCGAGGTCAGGGCATCGGCCAGCACATGCATATAGGCGGCGCGCAAATTATGGTCCTCGTGGCCATGGTCGTGTCCATGGTCGTGGGAGTGATCATGATGATGATCGTGCCCGTGATCGTGGTGATGGTGATGGCTGTCCTTCAGCATCCAGGCGCTGACCAGGTTGACGATCAGGCCGACCACCGCCACCAGGATCGCTTCGTTGAACTGGATCGCCTCGGGCGTGATCAGGCGGGAGACGGATTCAATCACCATCAGCAGGGCGACAATGCCGAGCACGATGGCGCTGGTATAGCCGCCAAGGAAACCGACCTTGCCGGTGCCGAAACTGAACTGGACATTTTCCGCATGCTTGCGGGCATAGCCGTAGGCGAACAGGGTGATGCCGAGCGCAGCGGCATGGGTGCCCATATGCAGCCCGTCGGCCAGCAGCGCCATGGAGCCGAACATAAGCCCGGCACCCACTTCGATCACCATCATGAACAGGGTCAGCAGGATCACCCGGAAGGTGCTCTTCTCCCCCTGTTTATTTTCAAGATGAAAGTCGTGGTTCGGCTGCCAGCGCTCGAGATTATCCATACTTCTGAAAATACCCTGTTCTTTTTATTCCTCTGAGAATTCTTTTTACTGGTTCAGATTGACCTTGGCACGTGTTTTTTTCAGGGCGCCCTGTTTCTTCTTGCCCTCAAGCCGGCGTTCCCTGGCGCCGCGGCTGGGTTTGGTCGGCGTGCGTTTTTTCGGCACATGGGTCGCCTGGCGGATCAGCTCGACCAGCCGCTCCAGCGCCAGCTCCCGGTTCCGCGCCTGGCTGCGGGTCTCATGGACGCTGATCACCAGCACCCCGTCCTTGGTCATGCGCTGGCCGGCGAGTGTGCGCAGCCGGGCGAACAGGGCCGGGGAAATGGCGGCGGAGTGTTTGGCGTCATAGCGCAACTGCACCCCGGTCGAGACCTTGTTCACATTCTGCCCGCCCGGTCCCGGCGAGCGGATGAACTGCTCCTCGATCTCGTCCTCGTCGATATGGATGTTGTGGGTGATTTCGATCATGAAGAGACTTTAACAGGTGAAAAAGGGATGTCAAAAAGGAGAAAATAATATCGATTGACGATACTATCGAAATACGGTACTATACAGCATGATCAGGGGGTTCAAGGATAAGCAGACGGAACGCATCTTCAATCGGCAGTTCACCAAAAAGCTGCCCCAGGACCTGCACCGCCTGGCTTATCGCAAATTGCTCCTGATCCACGCCACCGCCGATGTCAGCGAGTTGCGTATCCCACCGGGCAACCGGCTGGAGCAGTTAAAAGGCGACCGGGCCGGACAATATAGCATCCGCATTAATGACCAATGGCGCATTTGTTTTGTCTGGCGGGACGGCAACGCCTTCGAAGTAGAAATTTGTGATTATCATTAGGACGTGCAAATGGACGGACAAATGAAAAAGATAGACCCCATTCATCCCGGTGAAATCCTCCAGGAGGAGTTTCTCACCCCCATGGGCCTCAGCGCCTATGCCCTGGCCAAGGCCACCGGCATGACCCAGACCCGCCTGTCCGAAATCCTCAAGGGCAAACGGGCCATTACCGCCGATACGGCGCTGCGCCTCGGCCGGGCCTTTAACATGTCGGCCGATTTCTGGATGACCCTGCAGGCACATTATGATCTGGAAGTGGCGCGGGACGAAGTGGGGGACAAGATTGCGGAAGAAGTGAAGGTTGTGGCGGCTTAAACTGCCGGGTTACCCGATCACCCCATAGCCCCGGGCCATGAGGACGGCCAAGAGCGGGATCAGCAGGAACAGGGCAAGCTCGGCCCGGATCAGCATCAGCATGAGGGACGGCACATAGACGGTACCCTCAGCCTGCCGCCGGGCCCTGAGGAAAAAGAAGGTCGGCCACAGCGACAGCACCCCGACGGTGACAAAGACCGCGAGCTTGAGGTGGAAAATCCAGTTGCCGAGATAATAGTCCGCATCACCAACCACGAACCAGAGCGCCAACCCGGCCAGCAGCACCAGCCCGGCACTGAGCCCGTAAAGCGCGTCAATCAGGGCGAGGCGGCGGATTTCCTGCACCGTCATTTCCGCCTTGATCAGCATATGTTCGGCTGACAGGGTTGCGCCCACGCCGATGATGCCGAGAAAATGAATATAGCGGATAAGAACGTCTTCCATGCGAGCCCCCTGTTGCTGGTTCAGAAATGTATCATGACCGCCGCCGCGGCAAAACACAAGCAGGACAGCAGAATACCGACAAAGGGAATGCGGAACCAGTAGCACCGCGCCAGCACCAGGTAGCCCAGGCCCAGCAGCAGCGGCAGGTTGGAAAACCACAGGCTTCCCCGGATCAGCTCCATATGCCACAGCGCCAGCGGAATATAGATCGCCGCGAACAGCATCGGGCCGAAGCTATGGCTGGCGTTAAAGCCGATCCAGGCCTTCCACACCGTGGTCTCGCGGGTGAGGCGCAGGGTCGAGCCCTGCATGGCCTCGATGGCTGCGGGGTCATAAGGCTCAAACCGCGGCGTGAAAAAGGTATAGACCAGATGCACAACCCCCAGGAGGCCAAGGATCGCCGCACCGATGATGATCAATATCTGGTCCATGTTATCTCCCCTTTACTGGGTCGCCATACTCCCCGGGGAGCCTGCGCCCAGGTGTTTGGCGAAAAATGCCTCCATGGCCTTCAGGGTAGCATAGCGCGCAGCTTCCGTATCCAGCATATGGTCGCCGTCTTCCAACTGGACAAAGGTTACATCCTTGCCTTCATCCTTCAACTCGTCCACCATCATTTCCGCATGGCGGAGAGGAACCCGGAAGTCATCCTTGGCATGGATAATCAGCAGCGGGATTTTGATATCATCAACACGATGATAGGGGGAAACCTCTTCATCGTCCGCTCCCTCAAGCCCCATGGTTTTGATCCAGGCCCTGCCGCCGGTATAGCGTTTGTCTTTTGCTTTCAGCATCGGCAGGTTGAGCACGCCGTTGATGCTGACAGCGCACTGGTACAGGTCAGGTGTCTTGACGGCGCCCATGGCCGCCGCATAGCCGCCATAGGAGGCTCCGGCGATACAGATCCGGTCCGGATCAGCCATGCCCTGATCAATCAGCCATTTGACCCCGTCGGTCACATCATCCTGCATCAGGCCGCCCCACTGGTTTTCACCAGCTTCCTGGAAGGCCGGTCCATAGCCTTCCGAGCCCCGAAAATTGGGCTGGAACACGGCATAACCCCGGCTGGCGAGAAATTGGGTGCGATAGGCAAACGATCTGACCGTCTGGGCTTCCGGCCCCCCGTGCGGCATCACAATCAAGGGAAGATTTCTCACTTCTCTCCCCCTGGGGACTGTCAGGTACCCGTGGATGACCTGACCGTCCCGGGCTATGTAGCGGACATACTGCATAGGCGACATCTGTTCCGGGGTAATGCCCGGCATGGTTTCGGCAAGGAAGTCCAGGCTTCCTTTGCTGAAATCAAGCAGATAATAGACCCCGGGTTCAACATCGCTGGAGGAGAAAATCAGGAACTTCTTCTGACCCTTCACCCGGCTGATGACCCGATTGACCGTATTTGGCAAAGCCTTGTCGACGACCTTTTGCAGCGCGGCAAAATATTTGTCAAAATACATATATCCGGACTTTTCCCTGTAATTGCGCACCCCGATCGGCCTGCCGGACAAAGGATCGAAAACAATGTGATCTGTATCGACATCTTCATCCGAATAAACTTCTTCCACAACTTTGTCTGCAGGAATATTCACCTTGTAAACCGCAAAACGGCCGGCTTCATTCAGACCTTTGGCATAGGCAATCGCAGGGTCCTTGTCGAAGGCAATGGGGTCCAGATTCAGTTTCGCAAGCTGCCCCTCCTCGATCTGCATCCATTTTCCTGTCTCGGGAGACCTGTAGAGCTGTTTGAAATCGCTTTTCCAATAGCCCCAGGACAGGCGCAGCTCATGCTGCTGATCGGTCTGGTAGCTCTGGATTCCCTTCATACCATCGGTGAGTTCGGTAAAATCACCGTCGTTGACGTCGACCATGCGGATTTCGCTTGCCCCGTCCCAGTCTCCGTCAATGGATACAAGAATATGGTCAGGATCATCCGGCAGCCAGTCGATCACCCTGTCCTGGATCTGGACATCGAAATCTTCCTTGGTCAGGGTTGATACCGACCCCTTCCTCTTTCTCGGCTTGATGATATTTTTCAAATTCCCGCTCGGCAAATCAAACGCATAGAGGCGGGTTTCCAGGGTGGTTGTGCCGTATCTCTGGGCAGTGTACCCGATAGAGACGGCTATTTTTTTATTGTTCACCCATTTGAACCAGTTGATATCCGCCTTGTCCGGCGCCGGAATACCGCTCAGCTTGCCACTTTCAATATTGCGGATGACGATAGCCTTGCGCCCCTTGTGCGGCACCATATAGGCGATATGACTGCCGTCCGGCGACAGCTCCATATCCATGATGGCCGGCAGCTGGGCAAAAGCCTTGATGGGGATATCCCCGGGCGACTTGACGTCCTCAGCCCAGGCTGAATTGATGGAAAGAATAAAGGAAAATATTAGTGTAAGAAAAAGTCTTATCCGGCCACACATCCGAATACCCCCTTATCGTTATCTGGTCTGTTTATTGCAAAAATCCTAGTACAGACCATTGAGGGGGACAACCTTTTTTCTAAAAAGCCGGGCTTACTTCCCTTCCAGCTTGTCGAGGATTTCGCCGGCGGCTTTGGGGATGTTAGTGCCGGGGCCGAAGATGGCGGCGCAGCCGGCCTTGTAGAGGAAATCGTAATCCTGCTGCGGGATCACGCCACCGCAGGAGACCAGGATATCTTCCGCGCCTTCTTTTTTCAGTTCGGCAATCAGGGCCGGCACCAGGGTCTTGTGCCCGGCGGCCAGGCTGGAGACACCGATGATATGCACGTCATTTTCGATCGCCTGGCGGGCGGCCTCCTCGGGGGTCTGGAACAGAGGCCCCACGTCGACGTCAAAGCCGATGTCGGCAAAGGCGGTCGCCACCACCTTGGCGCCGCGGTCATGGCCGTCCTGGCCCATTTTCACCACCATCATGCGCGGGCGGCGGCCTTCGCGTTTGGCGAACTGCTCAACCCGCTCCTGGATGGCCTTGAAGCCTTCATCCCCTTCGTAGGCGGAACCGTATACCCCGGAGATGGAGCGCACTTCCGCTTTATGGCGGCCGAAGATTTTTTCCATGGCGTCTGAAATCTCCCCGAGTGAGGCGCGGGCGCGGGCGGCGTCCACGGCTTTTTCCAGCAGATTTTCGCCGCTTTTGGCCGCTTCTGTCAAGGCCTCGAGCGCGGCCTGGCATTTGGCTTCGTCGCGAGTGCTGCGCATTTTCTCGAGCCTTGCGATCTGGGCCTCGCGCACAGCGGCATTATCCACATCGAGGATTTCGATCGGGTCTTCCTTGGCCAGCTGGTATTTGTTGACACCGACCACCACTTCCTCGCCCTTGTCAATGCGGGCCTGCTTGCGGGCGGCGGCTTCCTCGATCTTCATTTTCGGCAGCCCGGCCTCGACCGCTTTGGTCATGCCGCCCATTTCCTCAACTTCCCAGATCAGCTTCCAGGCTTCCTGCACCAGCTCATTGGTCAGGCTTTCGATGTAATAGGAGCCGCCCAAGGGATCGACCACATTACAGATGCCGGTTTCCTCCTGCAGCACCAGCTGGGTGTTGCGGGCGATGCGGGCGGAAAAGTCAGTCGGCAGAGCGATGGCTTCATCCAGCGCATTGGTGTGCAGGCTTTGCGTCCCGCCGAGCGCCGCGGCCATAGCTTCCACCGTGGTGCGGATTACATTGTTGTAGGGGTCTTTCTCGGTCAGCGACACGCCAGAGGTCTGGCAGTGGGTGCGCAACATCAGGCTTTTCGGGTTCTTGGCGCCGAAATTTTCCATGATCTGGGCCCAGATGGTGCGGGCGGCGCGCAGCTTGGCCACTTCCATGAAGAAATTCATGCCGATGGCGAAGAAGAAGCTCAAGCGCGGGGCGAAGGCGTCCACATCCAGGCCCTTGGCCGTGGCGGCGCGGACATATTCCATGCCGTCGGCCAGGGTAAAAGCCAGTTCCTGCAGCTGGGTCGCGCCCGCTTCCTGCATGTGATAGCCGGAAATGGAGATGCTGTTGAAGCGCGGCATTTTGGTAGAGGTATATTCGATGATGTCGCCGATGATGCGCATGCTGGGTTCCGGCGGGTAAATATAGGTGTTGCGGACCATGAATTCCTTGAGGATGTCATTCTGGATGGTGCCGGAGAGCTGTTCCGGTTTCACGTCCTGTTCCTCGGCGGCAACAATATAGAAGGCCATGCAGGGAATGACCGCGCCGTTCATGGTCATGGAGACGGACATTTCATCAAGCGGGATCTGGTCGAACAGGATTTTCATGTCCTCGACCGAGTCGATGGCCACCCCGGCCTTGCCCACGTCACCGACCACCCGCGGATGATCGCTGTCATAGCCGCGGTGGGTGGCGAGGTCGAACGCGACCGACAGGCCCTTCTGGCCGGCGGCCAGGTTGCGGCGGTAAAAGGCGTTGGATTCCTCGGCGGTGGAGAAACCGGCATACTGGCGCACGGTCCAGGGCCGGCCCGCATACATGCTGGCGCGCACGCCGCGGGTATAGGGAGCGAAACCGGGCAGGAAGGTCTGGTCGTCGGCCAGATAGGGGATGTCCCTGAGGTCTTCCGATGTATAAAGCGCCTTGACGTCAATGCCTTCCGGCGTATGCCAGACGATGTCATCGGCGGTCTTGCCGCGCAGTTCCTTCGTCACCAGTTCCTGCCAGTCGGTAATGCCTTTGGTGTTTTTCGTCTCGCTCATGTCTCGTCCAAGGTCCCTCTTGCGCCCACAGGGGCCTGCCCTGCTGCAAAATGTTACTCACGAGTAAGGTATTTATCCCATTCCCCCGGCCAAGGCAATAAATCTTTTGGCCAGTGCCGAAAAATTCCCGCAAAATTTCCCAAAAATTTCAGACTCAAAATCGTATACAATTTTCCCATAGTCCAGTATGGTGGCGCTTTGAATTAACCATACACACATGATAACACACATGGGGATGAATATGTCTTTCCGTACCACACTTTTCAGTCTGGTGATTTTCGCGCTGTCCGTGGCCACTGCCCGGGCCGACGCCACCGCAGACTTCCACAAGCTTCTCGATAAACACTGGCAGAAAGCCAACGAAGAACAGGTTTTCTTCCACACCGACCCGGACGGCTGGAAGCCGGACGGCAAACTGGCCGATTTTTCACCGGCAGGGTTTGACCGCCGGATGAAGTTCAATGACCAAATGCTGAGCGAACTGGCCAAAATCCCGATGGATCAATTGTCCGCCGAGGACCAGATCAGCTATCGCCTGTTCCAATATGAGCGGGAGCTGGAAAAGGAAAGCTACACGACCCAGGACAAATATTTCCCGGTCAACTATCTCTCCGCCTGGTTCAGCTATTTTGGCGAAGCTCCGGCCAACATGGCCTTCCTGAACAAGCAGGATTATGATAAGTTCCTGGTCAGCCTCGACGACTACCCCCGCTTCAACCGGGAAAATATCGAGCTGCTGCGCGAAGGCATCAAGGCCGGCTACACCCAGTATTGTGGCAGCTTCCAGGATTATCATAAGAACATCAGCAACTATATCACCGCTACGCCGGAAGATAGCCCGCTCTATGTACCGTTCAAAAAGTTCCCGGCCACCTTCCCGGACAAGCTGAAACAGGACCTGGCGGCCAAGGCGAAAAAGCTGATCGCCGAGAAAGTCATCCCCGCCTACCAGGAGCTTTATGACTTCTGGATCAAAGACTATATGCCCCACTGCCGCAAGGAAGCGGGTATTTCAAGCCTGCCGGGCGGCGACGACTATTACGCCTGGGCGATCCGGTTCTATACCACGACCGATATGACGGCGAAGCAGATCCATGAACTCGGCCTCAGCGAAGTCAAACGCATCCGCGCCGAGATGGACGCCATCATCAAAAAAGTGGGCTTCACCGGCAGCTACAAGGAGTTCCTCACCTTCCTGCGTACTGATGACCAGTTTTACGCCACCAGCGAACAGGACCTGATGGAAAAAGCTTCCTATATCAACATGAAAATGTACGGCAAACTGCCCTATCTGTTCGGCACCCTGCCGCGTAACACCTTTGCCCTCAAAAGCACAAAGGACCGCGGCACCTTCTATATGCCGCCGCCGGACAACCGCACCCCCGGCACCTATTTCCTCAGCATTAAGGGCCTGCGCGAACAGCCGCTTTACGACCTGACCGCCCTGAGCCTGCATGAGGGCGTGCCGGGCCACCACCTGCAGACCGCGCTGGCCATGGAATCAAATGTGCCGGCTTTCCGCCGCACCCTCAACCACAATGCCTATACGGAAGGTTGGGGTCTTTATTCGGAAAAGCTGGGCGTGGAAGCCGGCATGTATGAAGACCCCTACAGCGATTTCGGCCGCCTGAGCAACGAAATCTGGCGCGCCTACCGGCTGGTGGTCGACACCGGCATCCATTCCATGGGCTGGAGCCGCCAGAAAGCCATCGACCTGCTGGTCAATAATACCGCGCTCAGCGAAGGCGAGGCCGCGGCCCAGATCGACCGCTATATTTCCTGGCCGGCTCAGGCCCTGTCCTACAAGATCGGCGAGTTGAAACTGCTGGAACTGCGCCACCGGGCGGAAAAAGCGCTCGGCGAAGACTTCGATATCCGCGCCTTCCATGACGTGCTCCTGCTCAACGGCTCCCTGCCGCTCAGCATGCTCGAGGAAATCGTCGACGACTGGATTGCCAAACAGCGCAAAAAATAAAGGGGATAATTATGAAACTGAAGACCGCCTTCTCGGTCGTTCTGCTGGCCGGGGCTTTGGCCCTTCCGGTGCAGGCCGATGAAACCAAAGGCTTCCGCAAGATTCTGGACGACAGCTGGGAATATGCCATGAAGGAATTCCCGACCTACGCCAGCTATCTCGGGGATAAACGCTATAACGACCAGCTGGACCATGCCTCGCTCAAGGACGAGGAACGCCGGGCAGAACATACAAAAAAGATCCTCGCCCGGCTGGATAAAATACAGCTGTCCAAACTGAGCGCGGAAGACCAGCTCAATTACAAGCTGTTCCGCACCGAGGTGGAGCGGGACATTGAGGCTCACACCTTCAAAAACTATCTGTTCAATATCACCAACCGGGGCGGCTGGCACATGGATTTTGCCCAGTTGCCGAGCCTGCTCAGCTTCACCAAGGAAAAGGATTACCGGGATTTCATTTCCCGCCTCAATGCCTATCCCCGCTTTAACGCGGAGAACATGGAGGTGATGAAAGAGGCCATCAGGGAAGGTTTTGTCCATGCCTGCGCCTCCATGGAAGGCTACGAGACCTCCATCTCCACCCATATCGTCAAGGATGTGGAAAAAAGCGCCCTCTACGCGCCGTTCGTGAAGATGCCGGATATGATCCCGGCCGACACCCAGGCTGAACTGCGGGCGGAAGCGAAAAAAGCCATCATGGACAAAGTGGTGCCGGCCTACCAGGCCCTGTACGAGCTATATACCGAAGACTATCAGCCGCACTGCATGAAACAAGTGGGCGCCCTGCACTGGCCCAACGGCAAGGCCTATTACGAGCACCGGGTGCGCCAGTATACCACCACCGACATGACGCCGCAGGAAGTGCATGAAAAAGGCCTGAGCGAGGTCAAGCGCATCCGCGGCGAGATGATGGATGTGATCAAGGAAGTAGGCTTCGACGGCGGCCTCCAGGAATTTATCGAATTCCTGCGCACCGACCCGCAGTTTTACGCCAAGACGCCGGAAGAGCTTCTCGGCAAGGCCAGCACCATTGCCAAGAAGATGGACGGCCAGTTGCCCAAGCTGTTCGGCCACCTGCCGCGCCAGCCTTACGGCATCGCGGTGATCCCGGCTGATATCGCCGAGAAAACCACCACCGCCTATTATATGCCGGGGGCGCCGGACGGCAGCCGGGCCGGTTTCTATTATGTCAATACCTCGCTGCTCGACAGCCGGCCGCTGTATACCCTGGAAAGCCTGACCCTGCATGAGGCGGTGCCGGGCCACCACCTGCAGATCGCGCTGGCCAGCGAAACCGACCTGCCCAATTTCCGCAGGTATGGCGGCTATACGGTGTTTGTCGAGGGCTGGGGCTTATATGCCGAACGGCTCGGCCTGGAAGTGGGCTTCTACGAAGACCCCTACAGCAACTTCGGCCGCCTGAGCTATGAAATGTGGCGGGCGTTGCGCCTGGTGGTCGATACCGGCATGCATTATCTCGGCTGGACCCGCCAGCAGGCCATCGACTTCATGGCGGAAAATTCCGCCCTCAGCCTGCATAATATCACCGCCGAGGTGGACCGCTACATCACCTGGCCGGGCCAGGCGCTGGCCTATAAGACCGGCGAGCTGAAAATCCGCGAACTCCGCGCCAGAGCGGAAGAGGCACTGGGGGAAGATTTCGACCTCCGCGCCTTCCATGATGAGATCCTGCGCCACGGCGCCGTACCGATTTCCGTGCTGGAGGATATTGTCGACAACTGGATCAAGACCCGGAAAAGCTGACCTTCAGTCACTCCATTTTCAAAGGCCCAGCTCTGACCGCTGGGCCTTTGTCAGTTTGGCCCTGATGATGTCATAGGCGTCCGTGATGTGCAGGCGGATATCCTCGTCAGTCATGGCAGCAGCATCGACAAGCTGGACCCATTTGGCCCGGGCGAGATAGGGGGCCGGGACGATGCCGTCCTGTTCGCACAGCACTTCATAAGCCAGGTCGGAACATTTGAAGCTGATCTTCTGCTCCTCACCCTCGCCCCAGATCGAACAGATGGCGAAAATCTTGCCGCCCACCTTCCACACCGAGCTGTTGCCCCACTGCACCACATTGTCACTGGCCTTCAGGCTGCCGCAAAACTGATCAAATTCTTCCCGTGTCATTTTATCCCCTTACACGACAGGGATTGTTCCGCAAATTTTGCCCGGGCACAAGCCATATAAAATCTGCATATTCACCAATGTACCGAATTCCCTTGACTTTGTGCAGCGCAACGCCCATATGGTGCAGCAACCGCCGTGCTGTTAAGGGCACGGCCTTTTTTACGTCCGCCGTGAAAGCAGGCCCAGCCTGCCAGACCAGTCTAGTTCATTGGGTATCATCGCGGAACAAAGCCGGACCACCGGCATAACGCACGCGAAAGGATACTCCGTGACTGAAGTGACCACATCGGCCTTTGCCGATCTGGGCCTTGTTGGCCCTTTGCTTAAAAACATCCGCAAGGAAGGCTTCGAAAGCCCGACCCCGATCCAGGAAAACGCCATTCCGCTTCTGCTGGAAGGCCGGGACATGATCGGCCTCGCCCAGACCGGCGGCGGCAAGACTGCGGCCTTCGCCCTGCCGACCCTGCAGCGGCTCAGCGAAACTGCCGGCAAGCGCCGGCCCTCCACCCCGCGCGCCCTGATCCTGGCCCCGACCCGGGAACTGGCCAAGCAGATCGCCGACAGCATTTTCCCCTTTAACCGGGGCCTCGGCCTGAAACAGACCGCCATTTTCGGCGGCGCCCCCATGGGCAAACAGATCGGCCTGCTGCGCCAGGGCGTTGATGTGCTGGTGGCCACACCGGGCCGCCTGCTGGACCATAAGAAACGCGGCAGCATCAACCTCAGCGAAATTGAAATTTTCATTCTGGACGAGGCCGACCGCATGCTGGACATGGGCTTCATCCACGATGTGAAGGCCATTGCCGCCGACCTGCCGGAAGAACACCAGACGGTGCTGTTTTCCGCCACCATGACCCCGAATGTGAAAAAGCTGGCCCAGCAGATCCTGCGTAATCCCGCCTATGTGGAAATGGAGCAGGAGACCGCCGTGGCCGACACCATCAGCCACAAGGTCATGTTCCTGGACGGCCAGAACAAGCGCGCCCTGCTCACCGAAGTACTGGAAAAGGAAGATCCTGCGCAGGCGATCATCTTCGCCAAAACAAAGGCCGGCTCGGATAATCTGGCCCGGGCGCTGTCTCAGCAGGACTATACCGTTGCCGCTATTCATGGCGACAAACACCAGTCCATGCGGGAAAAAATCCTGCGCCGGTTCCGGAACGGCTCCCTGCGATTTCTGGTCGCCACCGATGTGGCCGCCCGCGGCATTGACGTGCCGGGTATCGACATGGTGATCAACTATGACCTGCCGATGGAACCGGAAAACTATGTCCACCGGGTGGGCCGGACCGGCCGCAACGGCGAGCGCGGCCAGGCCATTTCCTTCTGCGACGGCAAAGACAAAGGCCTGCTGCGGCTGATCGAGAAACAGATCGATCAGAAAATCGAGGTGGACGCCGACCATGCCTTCCACGTCGAGGTGAAGGAAGAAAAAGTCGGCCGCGGCTACAAGGGTGGACGCCGGACCGGCGGACGCCCGTCAGGCAAGCCGGGGCAGAAATCCTACAAATCACGTAAACCGCGGGGACCGAAAAAAGAGTTTGGTGAAAGCCGGCGGGTAAAACCGGGCAGCAAACCTTCTGGCCCCAAAAAGAATTCGAACGCCAATGGAAACAACAAGTTCGTCAAAGCCAGAAAGCCTGCCGGCGGCCCGAAGCGGCGTGCAGCCTGAACCATTTGATGTCCTGATCATCGGGGCCGGCGCCGCCGGCCTCATGTGCGCCATCGAGGCCGGCAAACGCGGCCTCAAGGTGCTGGTGCTGGACCATGCCAAAAAACCGGCGGAAAAAATCCGCATCTCCGGCGGCGGCCGCTGCAATTTCACCAACATTCATGCCGCGCCGGAAAACTATATTTCGCAAAACCCGCGATTCTGCGTCTCGGCCCTGCGACGATACCGGCCGCAGGATTTCATCAATCTGGTCGACCGCTACCAGATCAAATGGCACGAGAAGACCTTGGGGCAGCTGTTCTGCGACAACAGCTCACAGGACATTATCGGCATGCTGTTCCGGGAATGTGAACGGGCCGGTGTCGCCATTATCACCAGTTCCGAGATCGACGAGATCAGCCACAAGGACGAGCTGTTCCGGCTCACAACCTCGCGCGGCCCCTATGCCTGCCGCAAGCTGGTCGTCGCCTGCGGCGGGCCGTCGATCCCGAAAATGGGCGCCAGCAATTTCGGCTACAGGATCGCCCGCCAGTTCGGCCTCAAGGTGATCGAGCCGCGGCCGGGTCTGGTGCCGCTGACCTTTTCCGGCCCGCTCAAGGAAAAGCTGGCGGCGCTGAGCGGCGTCTCCCAGGAGGTCGAGGTGCGGTTTGGCAAAGTCAAATTCCGCGAAGCACTGCTGTTCACCCACCGGGGCCTGAGCGGCCCGGCGATCCTGCAGATTTCCAGCTATTGGCGCGAGGGAGAACCGCTCCGCCTCAACCTGCTGCCGGACCATGACCTGTTCGCCCTGCTGAAAGACGCCAAGGAGGCTACCCCCAAACAGGAGCTGATCACGGTACTCACCGACCATTTGCCCCGCCGTCTGGCCCAGTTCATCGTTGAAGAAACCGGCGTTGACGGCCGGCTCGCCGACCTTAGCCACAAGAAGCTGCAGGCCGTCGCCGCCATGGTCAACGACTGGCAGGTGCTGCCCAACGGCACCGAGGGCTACCGCACCGCCGAGGTCACCGTCGGCGGCGTCGATACCGACGAACTGTCGTCAAAAACCTTTGAAGCCAAAAAGGTGCCCGGGCTTTATTTCATCGGTGAAGTGGTCGATGTCACCGGCCATCTCGGCGGCTATAACTTCCAGTGGGCCTGGGCTTCGGGCCACGCCTGCGGGCAACTGATTTAATTGCCGCTATAGACTTATTTCCCCACATCCATTGACCGCCGGAACAGGATCAGACTGAGGCCGAAGAAGAACAGTCCCATCACCGCCACGATCAGGAACTCGGGCCAGACCACGTCGATGCCCGCATCCCGCAGCAGGATCGACTGGGAAAAACTGACATAATGGCGGGAGGGGAGGAAAAAGGTAATGTCCTGCATCCAGTCCGGCTGGTTTTCCACCGGCGTCTTGCCGCCGGACAGCAGCATCATCGGCAGAATCATGAGAATAGTCAGAAGGCCGAGCTGGGGCATGCTGCGGACGATGGTGCCGATAAACACGCCGAAAGCGGTGGCGAAAAACAGGAAAATAATGGTCCCGCACAGATAAAGCGGCACCGATCCCGCCACTGGCACCGAAAGCACCCGGTGGATGACCAGCAGGATGGCAAAAGCCACGCCGAGCAGGATGACCAGGCCGTTGGCCCAGACCTTGGACAGGACGATTTCCCAGGGGGTGAGCGGCATCACCATGAGATGCTCGATGGTGCCATGCTCCCGCTCCCGGATCAGGGCGGCGCCGGTCAGAATGACGGTCAGCATCACCACCTTGTCAATCACCGAGGCCAGGCTGGTAAACCACATGGAAATGGCATTGGGGTTGAAGGCCATATGGCTGACCAGCTTGACCGGCGGCTCGATTCCCTCGGGCGTGCCAAGGACAAAATTTGCTACCTCGTCATTGATCAGTTCCTGCAGGTACCCCGCCCCCTTGCCGGCCTGGTTGACGGCGGTGGCGTCCACATCGACCAGGATTTCCGGCTTGCGCCCGGCCAGAATATCCTGCTCAAACCCCTTGGGGATATTGAGTACAAACATATAGTCGCCGTCATCCATACCGTTCGCCGCCGCCGGCGCACTCACCATAACCGGATCCCGGAAAAAGGGTTTCGGTACCGCGTCCATGATCTGCTTGGACAGGCGCGACTGATCCTCGTCAACCACCGCGATGGAGGCGTTGTGCACCTGGCCGGTAATGCCGGTGGCTTCCACATAGACCGCCAGGGTGAAGGAATAGATCACCAGAACCAGCAGTACGATGTCCCGCTTCAGACTGAACAATTCCTTGATGCCGAGCCAGAAAATATGCCGAATCCTGTTCATGTCATTTCTCCTGCTTTTTCATGGCGATGACGGCAAGGGTCAGGAACACCGGCACATAAACCATCAAACGCAGCAGATCCGGGGCCAGGGCCTCCAGCGACAGGGCCTTGGTAAAGGAGCCGACCCCCAGGTGCAGGAACTTGCCGGCCGGCCAGAGATGGCCCATAAGTTCGGCCCGGCCCTGCAGCGTGGACACCGGCTGGGTCAGGCCGGAAAACTGGATCGTCGGCATAATCGCCAGGATGGCGGTGGCGAAAATGGCGGCGATCTGGCTGCGGACAAAGGCGGAAATCATCAGCCCGAAGCCGGTCGTCACAGTCACATAGAACAGGCTGCCGATCAGAAAGGCGGTCAGGCTGCCCTTGACCGGCACCTGGAACAGGAACAGGGCCATCACCAGCAGCATCAGGGTATTGATGTAAAAAATTATGATATAGGGCAGCTGCTTGCCGAGCAGGAATTCAAGCCGGGTGACCGGTGTCACATAAAAATTGTTGATGCTGCCCAGTTCCTTTTCCCGCACCACACTGACCGCCATGAGGATCGCCGGCACCATGAACAACAGGATGGTGGGAATGGCCGGCACCATGGCATAGATGCTTTCGAAGCTGGGATTGTAGCTGTAGCGGATCACGATATCCACCGGCAGCTGTTGCAGCGGTTCGCCTGTTGTCCGGCGACTGTAATCATCCAGATAGGCACGGTGCAGGCCCTGGACATAGCCCTTGATGGTTTCGGCCTGGTCCGGCATGGCCCCGTCAATCCAAGCCGCCACCTCGGGCTTTTTGCCCTGACTGAGGTCGCGGCCGAAATCGGGCGGTATTTCCACCACCAGCGACGCTTTGTTGCCCTGCAGCAGGGTTTCCGCCTCCTCGGCACTGTAAATCCGGTCAACCTCCCGGAAATAGCGGGAGCCGCGGAACTGTTCCACATAGGCCCGGCTTTCCGGCGAATTGTCCAGGTCCAGCGCCGCATAGCGCAAATTCGTCACATCGGCGGAAATGCCGTAGCCGAAAACGATATAGAGCAGGGCCGTGCCGCCGAAGGCAAAGGCCAGCCGGATCGGATCCCGGATAATTTCCAGATATTCCCGGTAACTGTAGGTCAGCAGGCGCGACAGCCGGAAAAATCCCGGCTTTTTGCGTTGTCCCGGTTCTGCCGCCGCTTCCGCAGGGACAATTTCCTCAACCTCGGCCTCCTCTTCCCCTACCGTTTCCCGGATATAGTCGATAAAGGCGTCCTCGAAACTTTCGGTATTCTTCGCCTGCATCAGCCGGTCGGGCGTATCGCAGGCCAGCACCTTGCCGTCATGCATCAGAGAGACCCGGTCGCAGCGCAACGCCTCATTCATAAAATGGGTGGAGATGAAAATGGTCACATTCTGATTGCGCGACAGGTCGATCAGCAGTTTCCAGAACTCATCGCGGGCAATGGGATCCACCCCGGAGGTGGGCTCATCCAGGATCAGCATTTCCGGCTCGTGAATGACCGCCACCGCCAGCGACAGGCGCTGGCGCACGCCGAGCGGCAGGGACTCGGTCAAATCGTCGAGATGTTTTTCCAGCGTGAAGCGGGCCACCAGATCCTTTATCCGCGCCTTGATCTCACGGTCAGAGAGATTAAACAGGCGGCCATGCAGCACCAAGTTCTGCCGTACCGTCAGTTCCCGGTACAGCGAGAAGGATTGCGACATATAGCCGACCCGCTCGCGGGTTTTCATGTCTCCCCCTTTGACCTGGCTGCCAAACAGAAAGGCCTCACCTTCGCTGGCCGGCAGCAGGCCGGTCAGCATCTTCATGGTCGTGGTCTTGCCGCAGCCGTTGGAACCGAGAAAGCCGAAAATTTCGCCGCGCTGGATTTCAAAACTGACATCATCGACGGCTGTAAAATTGCCGAACCGCCGGGTCAGGTTCCGGGCCTCGATGGCGACTTCGCCATCCTGCACTTCCAGCGGCGGGATCACCAGCCGTTGTTTGCTGCCTTGCTCCTGGCCCGGAAGCAGCCGGATAAATGTATCTTCCAGACTGTCGCAGCCGGTCTGCGCCTTCAGGTCGGAAGGCGTCCCCGTGGCCAGCACTTTGCCGTCATTCATGGCCACCAGCCAGTCGAAACGGTCCGCCTCCTCCATATAGGCGGTAGAGACCAGCACACTCATGTTCGGGCTGCTTTTCCGGATCTCGTCGATCAGGATCCAGAACTGCTGCCGGCTCAGCGGGTCGACGCCGGTGGTCGGCTCGTCCAGGATCAACAGGTCTGGATCATGGATCAGGGCGCAGCACAGACCCAGCTTCTGCTTCATGCCGCCGGACAGCTTGCCCGCCGGACGGCGCTTGAACGGCAACAGTCCCGTTGCCCTGAGCAGGCGATCAATCCGGACTTTGCGCGCTTTCCGGCTCAGGCCGAACAAGCGGGCGAAAAACTGCAGGTTTTCATGGATACTCAGGTCCATATAGAGGTTTTTACCCAGCCCCTGGGGCATGTAGGCGATATGGGGATAGACCCTGTTGCGGTGTTTTTCCGAGGTCATGTCGCCGTCCAGCACCTCGACTGTACCTTCCTGCAGCTTGCGGGCGCCGGCGATCAGGCCCATCAGGGTCGACTTGCCGACCCCGTCCGGCCCGATCAGGCCGACCATACAGCCTGCCGGCAGGGAAAGGGTGACGTCGCTCAGGGCGGATTTGCGTCCATAACGGTGAGTGACACCGGTCAGTTCGGCAACATATGATCCCGACCGGTCGCTCACGGGCTATCCTTCAGGCTGGCTCAGGTTGACCTCAAGTTCCTCGGGCCAGGCGACGTCCCTGTTCAGCCGGACATAGGCCAGCCCCCTGACGCCGGTTTTGACCCGGTCGATATTTTTCATCACCAGTTCGCTGGGAATGGTCACCTTGACCCGGAACATCAGTTTTTCCCGTTCGTCCCGGGTTTCCACCTGTTTCGGGGTGAACTGGGCCTCCGGGGAAACAAAGGTCACCACCGCGGGGACAACCCGGCCGGGGGCAGCATCCACCTTGATCCGGGCCTCGGCACCGAAACGGACCCGGGCCGCTTCGGCCGAGGGCAGGAAGATGGTCATATAGATGTCGCTCAGGTCGACCAGGGTCAGCACCTTGCCGCCCGCCCCCAGCACCTCGCCATTTTCTGCCAGCCGGTAGAGCACCCGGCCGGTGACCGGGGCTTTCAGGGTTGCCTCATCGATCTGGATCTTGATTCTTTTCACTTCCGCCTGGGCGGAAGCCACCGCCTGTTCGGTGGTTTTCAACCGTGCTTTTGCCGCCTCCAGCGCTGCTGCGGCAATATCCCGGGTGCTGATTTTCTGGTCCGCCTGCTGCTGCGAGACATGGCCCTTCGCCACCAGCGCTCTGGTGCGCTCCAGTTCCTGGTCGGCAAATTTCAGTTCACTTTCCCGCTGGACAATGGTCGCTTCCACTTCACGGACCGATTGTTCCGCCTGCGCAATGGAAGCCCGGGCTTCCTCCAGCAGGGCTTCCTCTTCGGCCGTATCCATCACGGCCAGAACCTGTCCCGGCTTCACCAGATCGCCCTCGTTGGCGTAAATCGCGATAATCCGGCCGCCATATTTGGTGGCCACATCAACCTGGTCGGCTTCGATCCTGCCGTTGCCCATTGCAAAGTCAGAAAACTCGCCATTGTTCCGGGCCTGCCACCAGCGCACACCGCCGATAACGGCAGCAATGACAATGATAAAAATAAAAGCATTCCTGAGGAACGAACCGCTCATTGAAGACGTCTCCTGCCCTTTTTTGCTCTGCAACAATATAACCCGCATTAGACGAATTCAAGTGACCTGAGTCAATCGCACAGTCTTTTTTTAGCCGCATTCATAAATGAAACTTCGCTGACACTAAGGACAGTCGGATGATGCAACGTATTTTATTGATTTTATTTATAATTTCTCTCGCTGCCTGTACCCGGGAAGCCGGTGAGGAGATGGCCCGCAATATCTGCGACAGCGCCGGTAATTGCAGTTACCGCTGCCCGGACGGCACCCTGACCAGCGCCGGGTTTCCCCGCTGTCCTATCAACGACCGGGATCTGCTGCCCCCGGGCAATGAAGATGTGGGCCCGCCGCGAAAGTAGCCTAGTCCAGCTTGACGATCTGTTTGCCGAAATTTTCCCCCTTGAGCAGGCCGATGAAGGCCCGGGGCGCATTTTCCAGCCCCTCGGTCACTGTCTCCCGGTATTTCAGCTTGCCGTCCCTGACCCAGCCGGCCGCCTTCTGAACATATTCCCCGCACAGGTCGGGGCGGTCAGAGACGATAAAGCCCTGCATTTTCAGCCGTCGCTGGATCATCACCGCCATGCCGCGGGGACCGGGTGTCATTTCCGTGTCGTTATAGTTGGCAATCATCCCGCACAGGATGATGCGGCCAAAGTCTTTCATCTGCCACAGGGCCGCTTCCATGATTTCCCCGCCGACATTTTCAAAGTTGATGTCGATGCCTTCCGGGCAGACCTCGCGCATTTTCTTGTAAACCGGACCACAGGTCTTGTAGTTGAAGGCGGCATCGAAGCCCAGTTCGTCTATCAGCCAGGCCACCTTGTCATCTTCCCCGGCGCAGCCCACAACCCGCAGGCCCATGATCTTGCCCAGTTGCCCGACTACGCTACCGACCGCACCGGAGGCGGCGGACACGAACAGGGTTTCGCCCTCCTTCGGTTCACCGATCGACATCAGCCCCACATAGGCGGTCATCCCCGGCATGCCCAGGATCCCCAGGTTCCAGGACAGGGGCGCGATATCAGGATCCACCTTCATCAGCCCGGCGCCATTGGAAGCCGAGTAATTTTCCCAGCCCAGCATGCCGGAAACATGATCGCCGACGGCAAATTTCTCGTTATGGCTTTCAATCACTTCCCCGACCACGCCAGCCTGCAGCACCTTGCCGATTTCAAACGGCGCCACGTAGGATTTGCCCTCGTTCATACGGCCGCGCATATAAGGGTCCAGCGACATATATTTGTTTTTGACCAGGATTTCTCCCGGGCCCGGGACCGGCATGTCACCGGCCACATAATCGAAATTTTCTTCGGTCACCCAGCCGACCGGCCGGGATTTCAATAGAACCTGATGATTGATTTCCGCCATAATGCCCTCCTATATATCTTTAAGCTATATTATTACCGGACCTGATGCAAGGCGGTTGACTTCCCCCGGTCAATCCGCAAAGCTTTCGGCCTGACTGGAAATCCCGGATTTCCCGGATTTCCCATTATCATAGCAAAAAATGAGGCTCCATGCGGCTATTCTCTCTCACCGTCCTGCTTTTCCTGACCTTAATAACATCCGGCCGGACAGAAGAGCTGAGCGGCAAAATCTGGGATGTGCAGGACCAGTCCTTTATTTCCCGCGACCGGCTGATCGAGCAACTGAACAGGGCGCGTTTCGTCTTGCTTGGGGAGATTCATGACAACAAGCTCCATCACGACAGGCAGGCCGGGTTGCTGGACAAACTGACCGGCAGTGACCGGAAAAGAGCGGTGGTCTTTGAGATGGCGGAACGAAGCAAGCAGAATGCCTTTGCCATTTTCCGCAGCCGTTTCGCCTCGCCAGAGCCCGGCGGCAGCCCGCACCGGCACGACGCCAGCGGCCTGGAGGTGCTGCTGGACTGGGAACACAGCGGCTGGCCCGACTGGACCTGGTACAAACCCCTGTTTGATATCGCCATGGAAAAGGAGTTGCCGATCGGCGCCGGCGGCCTGTCCCACCATGATGTGGGCGCTGTGCATAAACAGGGGCTGGGCGGGTTGCCGGCCGACCTGAGGGCTGCGTTCTCCCCTTATCTGAACATCGACTGGCCCGACGAGCTGGAGCAACAAAGCCAACAGGAAATCATGGAAGGCCACTGCAATGCCCTGCCCGACCGGGTGCTGCCCCGGTTCAGCCTGATCCAGCGCCTCAGGGACGCCTCCCTGAGCCAAAGCCTGGTTGAACAGGCCGGCCTCAGCCCCATCGGCAAAGCGATCCTGATTGCCGGCAACGGCCATGTCCGCAGGGATCTGGGCGTGCCCTATTATCTGGTGAAATCAGGCGTCGCGGGAACGGTCCTGAGCGTCGGCCAGGTCGAGGTGCAACCCGGCCTGGAGACGCCCACGGACTATGCCGCTGCGCAGGGCGTGAAGCGGCTGCCCTATAATTTTGTGATCTTCAGTGAGGCAACGGACCGGGATAACCCCTGCGCCGTATTCAACAACAAGGGCAAATAGAAGGGGCCGCTATACAAGCAGCTTGAGCCCTTTGGGCGGCAGACCGGCAACCTCGATCCGGCCGCGGCCGTTTTTCTTGGCCAGATAGAGAGCCTCGTCGGCGGTCTTGATCAGTCCGTCGGCGGTGGTGCCGTGATCGGGGAACATGGCAACCCCCATGCTGGTCCCTACTTCCAGCTCAACGCCGTCGATTTCCAGCGGCTGGGAGATCTTTTTCAGGATCCTGTTGAGCGGGGCCAGAACTTCTTCAATTTCATTGATTTCGTCAAACATGATGGCGAATTCATCGCCGCCGAAACGGGCCACCAGGTCATCATCCCGGACGCTGACGGCGAAGATTTCCGCCACCCTTTCCAGCAGCGCATCTCCCATGGGGTGGCCGTGGGTATCGTTGACATGCTTGAATTTATCCAGGTCCAGCATGACGACGGCAAAGGGGCCGTCGTTGCGGCGGCTCTGGTGCAGCCGGCCTTCCAGTTTCTCGGTGAAATGCGCCCGGTTGGACAGGCCGGTCACACCGTCAAAATGGGCCATGCGGCGGATCACATGTTCCGCTTTCTTGCGCTCGGTGATATCCGTATAGGTGGCGACAAAACTACCGTCCAGCAGGACAGTCCGGAACACTTCCAGGGTGCGTCCGTCCTCCATTTCCCGTTCATAATGGGTCACTTCATCAGGGACAGCGGTTTCCGGCAGGTCGTCGGACAGGTTGTATTTGCCGACCAGGGCGTGGTCGGGAACGCTCAGCCGCGCATCGCTCAGGCTCCAGCTGAGCTGGGCAAATGTCATGTCCGCACTGATGGCCTCCGGCGCCAGGCCAAACAGGGGCGCCATTTTACTGTTCCAGTTGAGCATTTCCCCGTCGGCCGACACCAGGCAGACCGCCTGGGGCATATTTTCCATGACCGCCATCAGAAGACTGCTGTGCGCTTCGGCTTCTTCCCGGGCGAGAAAGTTTTCTTCCGCAAGGCCGATATTTTCCTCGGCAATTTTCTGCAACGCCGATTTTTCCGCAGCCAGGGCATCCCGGCTGGCGTGCAGCTCCAGGGAGGTTTCTTCCAGTTTTTCCTCCAGCGAGACGTTTTTCCGATAGAGGTAAAAGACCATGAAAACGGCAAGGGTTATGCCAAAGACGGCAAAGACGCCGGCGATATTGCCGTCAGAAAACACCATCCCGGCCAACAGCAGGAAAAACATCAGAATACCGAGCAGCGGATATATGTTAGTGGTGTTCTTTTCGTACGTCATAACCAACTCTGACAACTAAGATAACCCTAGGGTATGAGCTATTTATAAACAAAATCTTGATAGATAAATTTGTAAGTAAAAAACTACACCCGGGATAGGGAAAATCGGCGCCAAAGCTGTTGAAATATCAGGGAGATTTGATGAGAAAAAATTCTGCCGCGCCCCTTCCGCCTTTCCGACCCAAAGAGCTTTTGTTTGATCTCCCTCCCGGTTCTGTTAGAGTTTCCTCATAACCAACAACCTACGGGGATAGTAGTATGAAAAAGTCAGTTTCCTTTATCATTGGTATGACCATGTTGGCCTCGACCGCCTTTGCCGGCGAGGATCTCAGCAAAACCATCGCCAAGGATTATGACAGTTACCTGAAAGACCTGTTCGTCCATTTTCACAAAAATCCGGAACTGAGCCTGACCGAGACCAAGACCGCGGCCCGGCTGGCCAAGGAACTGCGCGCGGAGGGCTTTGAAGTCACCGAAGGCGTCGGCGGCACCGGCATTGTCGCCATCATGAAGAATGGTGACGGTCCGCTGGTCATGATGCGCGCCGACATGGACGGCCTGCCGGTGGAGGAAAAATCCGGCCTGCCCTATGCCTCCAAGGCGACCCAGAAAGACCCGATTACCGGCAACATGGTGCCTGTCATGCATGCCTGCGGCCATGATGTGCATATCACCAGCCTGGTGGGCACCGCCCGGCGCATGAACGCCATGAAAGACCAGTGGTCAGGCACCCTGATGCTGATCGGCCAGCCAGCGGAAGAACGGATCATGGGTGCGAGGAACATGATGGCAGACCATCTCTGGGACCGGTTCGGCACACCGGATTATGCCCTGGCGTTCCATGTTTCCGCCAATGACGAAGCCGGTGTCATCAATGTCAGCGAAGGCTCCCCCTATGCCGGTTCTGACAGCGTCGATATCATCGTCCACGGCATCGGCACCCACGGCGCCCACCCCCATGCGGGCAAGGACCCGATTGTGATTGGCGCGGAAATTGTCATGGCCCTGCAGACCCTGGTGTCCAGGGAACTGCCGCCCCGCTGGCCGGGTGTTGTGACCGTCGGTTCCTTCCATGCCGGCACCAAGCATAATATCATTTCCGACGAGGCCCACCTGCAGCTCACCGTGCGCAACACCAGCCCGGAAACCCGTAAAATCCTGCTCGACGGCATCAAGCGCATTGCGGTCAACATCGGCCGGGCCAACGGCCTGCCGGAGGACCTGCTGCCGGAAGTGATCTATTCCAAGGAAAGCACGCCGCCGACCGTGAATGATGCAGCGCTTGCCCGGCGCCTGAAGACCGTCTGGAAGGCGGGAATGGGCGAAGATGCGGTTGTGGATATCCCGACCAAAGGCATGGGCGCCGAGGATTTCCCCTTCTTCACCACCGACCCGAAGATCAAGAGCGTCTATTTTGCCGTCGGCGGCACCCCGAAAGAGACCTTTGAGAAAGCCAGGAAAGGCGGACCGGCAGTGCCGAGCCATCATTCGCCGCTGTTCAAGGTGGCCCCCGAACCGTCGATCACGGCCGGTGTCGAGGCCACGGTTCTGGCCCTGCTGGAGCTGATGCCGAAGAAATAACCTGGCAGAATCGTAACGATCCCCTTCCTGCCCGGCAGGAGGGGGATTTTTATTCAGGCGTCGTCGATAACGAGGAAATGCAGATGGGCCTTGGCGATGGGCTTGTCGCGGTCGTCCTGCCAGGCCGTCACATGCAGGTTGGCGAAACGGCGCCCCATACGGACCACTTCCGCTTCGGCGAAAAGGTCCTGCGGCTTGCCGCTCCTCAGGTAATCAATATTCATATCAACGGTCTTGGGACTTTTACTCATTTCCAGGTCCCAGATCAGCTGGCAGTAGGCCGCCACTTCCATCATGCCGGCGATGGCGCCGCCATGCAGCGCCGGCGGCAGGGGAGAACCGATCAGGTCATGGTCGAATTTCATCACGGTTGACAGCCGTCCGGCCCGGCGGCGCAGGACCAGGTTAAGAAGCTCACCATAGCCGCCGTCACATACCTCATGGTCAAAATCATCCTTGCCCAACAGCGGCTTGAATTCTCCGACGATCATCCCATACTCCCCACATTCTGGTCGCTGATGGAAAAGGCGGCAGAGGCGCGGGCAACCGGCTGCGCCGGATCCTCACACCAGGCTTCTCCCTGCACGAAGGCCACTTCCCGGGTCAAGCGAATGCATTCGCTCCGGGCGTTGATGGGGCTGAACGGGGTTGAGGCCCTGAGAAAATCCACCCTGAGGTCCAGTGTCGCCATGCCGCGCAATTCCCCGACCTTTTGAAAAACCGCCATGCCGAGCGCCGTATCCAGAAGGGTGCTTACCGCACCGTTCGCGATAATACCCTTCCCCTTGCCGACCGAAATGGCGTCACTGTAATTCAGTCGGCTCAGGACGGCAGTGCCTTCCGTGCCCAGTATCTCGATACCGATCTTGTTGGCGTGCATGACATAGGGAAGAATCTGCTTCAGGTCCAGGCTCACATTTGTCCCCTTTGTTCTGTTACGGCTTGGCTCATTGTCCCGGCGTCCAGGGTTTGGCGGCAAAACCGCCCTCCTGTCCCAATATCCTGAAGATAGCAATTTGCAGGCTTTCCGCAATCATATTGCTGCGGACGACAAATTTCTCCGCCAGTTCGGCTTCATAGAGTTCCCGGGCCGTGGCGTGAAACAGCTCGAGCCAGCGCGCAAACATGTCCCGGTTGATGCCTTTGATGCCCACATGCGGCGGCACCGGGCGGCCGTCATAACCGCCGGTTTTCAGCATCACATTGGACCAGAAAGCATACATCTTGGGCAGGTGCTGATCCCAGCGGTCACCAATCTTTTCTTCGAAAATGGGGCCCAGCACCTCGTCCTCGCGAACCTTGCCGTAAAAGCTATCGACCAGGGTCTTGATGTTGTCCGGGGTGATTTCGGAAAAGGCCATCACGCGCCTCCTGCGTAGGCCCGGGCAATGGTTTTGATTTTTTCATCCATGGAAAACAGGCCGTTGGTGCGCATGGGAGAAAGATGTTTTTCCAGTCCCAGCTGATTGAGAATATCACGCGCATCGGTCTGAAGTATCTCTGCCGGAGTCTTGCCGGAATAGATCATCAGCATCAGCGCCACCAGCCCCTTGACGATATGGGCATCGCTCTCACCGCGGAAAATCACTTTACCGTCTTTGAGGCTGTGCACCAGCCAGACCCGGCTGGTGCAGCCGTGCACCCGGTTTTCCTCGACCTTCTCGTCTTCGGCCAGTTCCGGCAGCTCGCGCCCCAGGTCGATGATGTATTTATAGCGATCTTCCCAGTCCTCCAGAAATTCGAAGGTTTCAATGACTTCAGTGATATCCATACCTGACATTACCCTGTTTTTTGTGTGCCGGATTTTTGGACCACATAGATATATGCCCCGTTTTCTTCCGTTTGCTCTTCCAGCCGATGGCCGGCCTGGTCGCAAAAATGGGGAATATCCAGCAGGGTCATTTCATCCGTTGCCCTGACCCTGATATAGGTGCCGGGGGCACTGATTTCCAGCAGTTTCCGAAGACGAAGGACCGGTATGGGACATTTGTGCCCGGATACATCCAGCTCCGTTATTTCCTGACCCTTGCTCATCCCTACTTTCCGCCGGAAGACCGGCACATGTTTCATTCAGTGTTGCAGTGTCGATGTAGCATCTCGTTCTCGGACTGGCAAAATATTTCACACCTGACCGACAGCCAAAGGCTTACTCCCATCCCTTGTCCCGCGCCCTGTCTCCACAGGCGTCCAGCCGCTCTTTGTCAGACAATATGCATGCGCACCTATTAAATTTCCATATTTAAATCAAACACATACGAAAAGGCCCGAGATTTGCGTCCAGCTCCGGATATCCGGACCGCGTTAACCACAAATTAAGTCCGACCCCCTAGACTCACTCCGAGTGCAGATCAGGGAAAAGTACATTAGTATGAATGGTGAGATATTGCCGATAAGAAAAACAACAGTTGCTCCCGTAGCAGGCGATATTCAGTTTTTGCTCGAAGGACTCCCGCATGCCGTGGCTGTCTTTGACGGCAACCTGCGACTTGAGTCCTGGAACAAGAAACTTCTGAATATTCTTGATATCCCGGAAAGTTTTTTCCGGGAGACAAGATATTTGCGCGATTTTCTTGACCTGGTATCCCCCGACTCACCTGACACTGCGGACACCGTTTCCAGCCAGATGTTTCAGGAAATGAAGCGGTTCACCTCAGCCCGGGACTTATTTCCGGTTTCCTTCGAACATTCACTGCCCAGTGGCCGACACATCGAAGTGAAGGGCGAGATCCTTCCGGACACCGGCTATATCCTGACATTGCTGGACATGACTTCCCGCAAAAAGGCTGAGAACCTGGAACAGAACGATCTTCAGGAAATGTCTACCCGGCTGGAAGAAATAAACATTCATCGCCAGACTATGGAGAAGCAGGCGGCGGATGCCGTACAGATGGCCGAGGAACTGGCACTGGCCCAGAATGAAGCACAAGAATCCGCCCGCCGGATCCAGGCCATCCTGGACGCCATGGCCGATGGCCTTGTGACAATCGACGAGGAGGCAATGATCCTCACAGCCAACCATGCCATAGAGGAAATGTTCGGCTATACGGTCGATGAAGTCGTCGGCCAGAGCCTTTTGTTTTTGCTGAATTCCACCTTTTTCATCGATCAGGAAGATATGATCGATTACTTCGATTCCCTTGACCGGAATAAAACAGAATTCAAGCGCAAGGAAACCGGCTACCGCAAAAACGGCGCCCATTTCCCCGTGGAACTGAGTATCCGTGAAGTACATTTCAACGACCAGCGGCAATATACCGTCCTGGTTCGCGACATTTCCGAGCGATTTGAAGCCGAAGCGCTGATCCGGAAAATGGCCCTGCACGACAGCCTGACCGGCCTGGCCAACAGGAACCTGTTGCAGCAACGGCTGGATGAAGCCCTGAAAATGGCCAAGCGGCTCGGTAAAAAAGTCGCGGTCATGTTCCTCGACCTGGATATGTTCAAGCCGGTCAATGACCTTTATGGCCATACGACAGGTGACCGGCTGCTCCGCATCATCGCAGAACGCCTGACCGAGTGCGCCCGGGAAGTGGATACGGTCGCCCGGCTGGGCGGCGACGAGTTCGCGATCGTCTTTACCAACCTGGACGACGAAACAGTGGTGACCAGAATCGCCAAACGGATCCTGAGCAAAATTCAGCAGCCCATTGAGATTGAAGATAAAATACACAATGTCGCCACCAGTATCGGCATCAGCTTCTATCCCCATGATTCGAGGATTCCGGAAGAATTGATCCGCATGGCAGATGTGGCGCTGTACCAGGCCAAGGATGACGGCCGCAGGCTGTATCGCATCTATGATTCCCAGATGGACGCCTCCGCCAAGGCGGAAAAGGAAATCGAGATGGACCTGAGCCGGGCCATTGAACGGAACGAACTCAGTCTTCACTACCAGCCGCAATTGGACACCATTGACAACAGCGTTGTCGGCGCCGAGGCGCTGGCGCGCTGGAATCATCCGGTCAAGGGACTGGTACCGCCTTACCAGTTTATCCCGATCGCCGAAAACTGCGGCGAGATCATCCCGATCGGCCAGTGGATTATGGAAACAGCCTGCCGCCAGGCCAAGGAGTGGCAGGACAAGGGCCTGCCCCCGTTCCGGGTCTGCGTCAACATTTCCGCCAAACAGTTCCACCTCAGCGACTTTACCCAACGGGTGGAAGATGCGCTGACCAGGTCAAAACTGGCCCCGCAGTGGCTGGAACTGGAAATTACCGAGGGTATGGTGATTGCCGACAAGGACAGTATCATCCCGAAACTTGAAAAGCTGTCCAGTCTGGGTGTGAACCTGGCAATCGACGACTTTGGCACCGGCTACAGTTCACTGGCTTACCTCAAGAAATTTTCGGTTCATCAGCTCAAAATCGACCAGTCCTTCATCCGGGATATTACCGAGGATCATGACGATGCCGCGATCACCGATGCGGTTATCCGCCTGGGACACAGCCTGGGCCTGACAGTGGTTGCCGAGGGTGTGGAGACCGAGGAGCATGTCCAGCTGCTGCGCCAGAAAGGCTGCGACGTCCTGCAGGGCTACCACTTCAGTAAACCGCTGCCGGTGGAACAGTTCGAAGACTGGATCAAAGCCCACAACGAACGGCTCTATTCCTGATCTAGTCCTGGTCCGCCACGGCCGGGCAATCGGCCTCGGCCCGGTTCATGGTAAAGCTGCCGTCTTTTTTCCGGTATTTGATCACCTGGGTTGTCTTGGCGCCGGGGATCTTGGTCTGGTACATCATGCAGCCGTTCTTGTCCTGTCCCAGCGGCACCTGAAAGACACCCTCGGCAGTTTCAATGGTCCCGGCCGGCCAGTCGGCCGCGGCGGCACGGGGAAATTCGCTGTTCGCTGCACAGGCGGAGAGCAGAATGGTCAGCCCCAGGATCGGATAAAGTTTCATGTCACACCTCAAAAACCGGAAGACAGCCTGAACAGCACAGAGGAAATATCCCCGGCCGTGGTGCTGTGTCCCGGGTTGATCTGATGCAGCATATTAACCCGAAGTGTCGCCCCGAAGAAACCGGCCATTTCCATCGCCAGCTCGATATCAATCTCGCGCCCGTCCGGCACCAGCGAGACCCGGCGGCTGGCGAAATTCAGCACGTCACTCACATAATCCCGGCTTTCCACATAGCTGACGCTGGCGGCGCCGCTGTCCACCCTGAGGGGCTGGCTGACCGCAAAGCTGACCTGTTCGCCCAGACCGGCCAGGTCGCGCCCTTTCAGCCCCAGCGAGAAACTGCTTGAGGTCAGCCGGTCCAGCCCGCCGAGCAGGCTTGCGGCGGCCGCCTCCACAGTGGTCAGGCCCCGGGAATAATTGCCAAACAGGCTGAGTTTGCCGGACAGCGCATAATCAAACCTGAGGGTGGCGAACAGGCTGCTGGCCCCCTCGCCGATTTTCAGGGCTCCGTCGGACAGGCTGCCGAGCACCGACCCGTCTTCGCGGAGCATCCCCAGGTCGACCCCGGCCGTGAAGGCAGCGGAGAGATCATGTTCCAGTTCGGTCAGCAGCAGCAGGCTTTCCGTTTCCAGGCCAATGCTGTCAAAGCGTTTCTGCCCCTGCCCCAGCGACATCCTGAAACGCGTTGCCTGTGTCACAGGCAGACCGGCCAGCGCCGTCGTGCTGCCGTCGCGGATCTGCAGGGACATAAAATCTCCCTTGCCGATGGTCAGGAAATCATCATGGTTATAGTCAGAGGTCAGTTCCGCCACGCTCAACCCGCTGGCCAGGCTGAACTGCGCCCCGCCCGGAAGGTCCTGACGGAAGGAAAAGCGCAGGTCGCGGACTCGCCTCTCCGCCACATTGCGATTGCTGAAATAAAGCTCGTCGATCTCCCGGAAACGATCTTCCTCCTTCCAGGAAAAACTGATGTCCGCCGTGGACGACAGGGTGAGCACGGCATCGCGGGACTGCAGGCTGCTGTCGGTAATGCTTTCCAGATCAGGACCCCGGTCATCGAGATGAATATTTTCGCCCAAGTCGATGCTGTAGGAGCGGTTATAGCCGTCGAGCATCATGCTGTCGGACAGGGCATCCGCCATCCCGGCGAGGCTGCCGAAAGCCCCGGGGGTGTAGACAACGGCCGTCTCCGTCGACACAGTGATCACCTCGCCAGTTGCGGTCTGCACCGCCACCGAAGTAGTGCCCTGCGGGGCAAAGGCTTCCGTCAGGTTGATCAGGCCGGAGCCGTAAACGCTGTCCAGCCCCTCATCACCCAGGTCGGTCGCGGTAGAATAGAGCAGTTCGGCCACTTGCTGGCCGGTCAGGTTGGGAAAGGCCTCGAACAGCAAGGCCGCCGCCCCGGCAATATGCGGGGTGGAGAATGAGGTGCCGGAATACGCCCATTTAAATTCCTCATTGATGTCTACTGCGGGGATCAACTCGCCAGCCGCCACCAGAAATACTTCCTGGGCGATCGTGCCGGCTTTGTAGCTGAAATCACTGATGACGTTATTTTCACCCACCGAGCCGGCAATGATGATCTGGCCGTTGGCCCAGCTTTGCAGGGCATCGAGTGCGGAGGCCTCGGGCTCATCCCCGGTGCCGGCCGGGTCATCGTCCTGAATATTGCCGGCGGAAACCACGATCACCAGTCCGGCTTCGACCGCATTTCTGAGGGCGTGGGAAAGCGTCGGCGTATTGGGGGCGTCGCCGCCAAGGCTGATGTTGATGACACTGGCGCCATGGGCCACCGCATAATCCACCGCCGCAGCAATGTCGCTGTCGTAAAAAGAACAATCCCCATCCGGCTCGCACGACCCCGGGTCCGCTGCATTGATGGCCAGGATCGTGGAATTGAAGGCCACGCCATGCACCCAATTGTCATTTTTATTGGCCGCGATGACCCCGGCCACGGCAGTGCCATGGCCATCCGGATCCGAATCTTCCACGTCCACATAACTTCCGGTGATGATATTGATGCTGTCGGGGCTGATATTGCCGACCAGCTCAGAATTATCCGTGTCGATTCCCGTATCGATGACGGCCACGGTAATGCCCTCGCCGGTCACCCCTTCCTCATAGGCGGCAATGGCGCCTATCTGGTCCAGTCCGTAATTCAGGCGATATTCGGCCGTATCATAATCAATCACCGGGATGACCGGATCAGGGTCCGGCGTGGCTGGTGTCGGCGAAGAGGTCACACCGCCGCCGCCCGAACCGCCGCAGGCGGTCAGCAGGCATACAGCAGAGGCAGAAACAAGCGTCCTGAGCATCATATTCATGCGTTTTCTTCCACCCCCTCCGTTCCGGCGGGAAACCGGATTCTATCCCACATCACAAGGGTACCGAAGGCTCCTTACCCAAAGGTTAAAACGCCCTTCGGCTCCATCTGCTATTCCGGCTATTCTTCCTCGTCCTCGAATTCCCGACGATTGAGGTTGCGGCGATAGATGAAATCAAACACCGTTTCCCATTCCTCACTGTCTTCCTTGCGCCGCTCGGAAATATTATGAATACTGCCGTCCTTGTCCGGGGTCCAGCTCATCCGGAAGATGTAACCGCCCAGCGGCTCGTCCGATGACAGGATAAAGGCTTTATCCTCCGGCCCGCCTTTCAGGATCTGTGAACCGGCTTGGTTGTCGACCCAGAACTGCACCCACTCTTTGCCGTTGAAGGCCGTCAGGCTTTTGCCGTTCATCCGGAAAGGCACCCCCGGGGAAGAAAAATAATCATCCAGCGAGATCCAGCTCTGCTGCAGGGCGCAGCCGGCCAGCGTCCGGCTGATCCGGTCAAAACCGACCAGCTTGCCGCTTTCACGGTCATAGACCAGCCATTCCCCGACCCAGAAATCAAACAGCCGGAACACCGGATGGGAACAGGGCACCACGGGCTTTTTCTCGTCCTTGGCATATCCCGGCGACACCCCCAGTACACTCAATATAAAAACCATTCCCACAACCCGGCCAACAGACATTCGGCATAACTCCCATTTGCGGTTTCAGCTTGTCCCGTGGCAGCATACTGGCATTGGAGCAAATTGCCAATTGCTTCCGCGACAGGAGTTTCTATGATCAGCTCCATAAACAGCGTGCCCTGGAAACCAGCAGGACCTGATGTCGAACGACCAGTCTGATAAAGACCTCTACTGGCAGGAGGGCCGGATCCCGGCTTCCCGTCAGTTTGAGGATATCTATTACAGCCCGGAAAACGGGCTGGAGGAAAGCCGCTATGTTTTCCTCCAGGGTATCGGTGCGCCGGAAGCATGGCGGAACAGGCACCGCGTCAGTATCGGCGAGACCGGTTTCGGCACCGGACTTAATTTCCTGCTCAGCGTCCATGAGTGGCTGCAGGTGGCTCCCGCAGACGCCCGGCTGTTTTATCTGTCGGTAGAGAAGTATCCCCTGGCGCCGGAAGATATCCGCAAAGCGCTGGCCCCTTGGCCGGAGCTTTGCGGAGAGCTGGAGGAATTGCTCGCCGCCTACCCCGAACCCATTCAGGGCTTTCACCAGCGCAGCCTGTTTGGCGGACGGGTCACTCTGCTTTTGTTGTTCGGCGATGCCTGCGACATGCTGGACAAAGTAGTGCCGGCGCCGCTGGACGCCTGGTATCTGGACGGATTTGCCCCGCGCCGCAACCCGGACATGTGGAACGAGCGGCTGTTTGCCGCCCTCGCCCGCCTGAGCGGTCCGGGTACCCGGCTCGCCACCTTCACCGCTGCCGGTTTCGTCCGGCGCGGCCTGGAGGACGCGGGCTTCGCCATGGAAAAAGCGCCGGGATTTGCCGGCAAACGGGAATGCCTGCGCGGCATCTTCACAGGGGACAGCGCGCAGCCCGAGCGCCCCTATCTCGTCGGAGAGCCCTGGTATAATCCACCTGCCCCTCTGCCCCGGTCCGGCCATATCGCTGTCGTCGGCGCCGGCATTGCCGGCATGATGGCCGGCTGGCACCTGACGCGCGCCGGCTACCGGGTGACGGTTCTCGACCGGCAGGAGGCCCCGATGCAGGAAGCGTCCGGAAACCCGGCCGCCATCCTGGATCCTTTCCTCAGCGTGGATGACGGACGGGAGGGGCGTTTTCATCGCCACGCCCTGCTGCATGCGTTGCAGTTTTACCGGAATCTGCCAGAGGGAATCTTTTACGCCTGCGGCCTGGAACGCCGGGCGGCCTCGGATAAAGAACAGACGCGCTTCAACCGGATCATGGAAACCACGCCGCTGCCGGAGCATCTCCTTGAACAGAAAGAGGACGGCAGCCTCTGTTTCCCGACCCTCGGCTACCTGATCCCGGAAAAACTTTGTGCCTTTCTGAACCGGGACCTGGATTTCCGCGGCGGCCAGCAGGTCGAAACGCTGGAAAAACGCGCCGGACGCTGGCATCTGCGGGATGAAAACGATCACACCCTGATCGAGACGGATGCGGTAATATTGGCCACACCGTCGCTGATCCGCAAGTTGCCCCTGACGTCGCACCTGCCGCTGGAGGCACTGAGCGGCCAGATCAGTCTGTTTCGCACGCCGGCGGCAGCGCCGGACCATGTGATCACCGAAGAAGGCTATGTGGTCCCCTCCCTGGTGCTGCAGGGCCGCCGGGTGACCGTCGCCGGCGCCAGTTTCCTGCCGCTGGCCGATCCCGACCTGATGCCCGCGGTGACAGAGCGGGAACATGATGAAAACCGCGCCAAAGCCGCCGCCCTGCTGCCGCAACTGGCCGGGGCCGACCTGCTTGGCGGACGCAGCGCCATCCGCTACTTCAGTCCCAACCACCTGCCCTATGCGGGACCGGTGCCGGACCGGGATTTTTACCTGCAGGAATATGAGTCGCTCCGCCACGGCCCGCGTCATAAACCCCTGCCCGACGCCCGTTATCACGGCGGCCTATATGTATTAAGCGCCCTCGGCGCCCGGGGTTTCCTGACTTCGCCCCTACTGGCCGCCCAACTGACAGGCCTGATCTGCGGCAATATCCCGCCGCTGGAACAGAAAATCTCCCATGCCCTGCATCCAGCCCGCTTCCTGATCCGTGAACTGGTCAAAGGACGTTAAAATCCACAACATCCTTTGACTTGGAACCGCCATAAAAATATGATGAGATGTAATAGATCCTGCCAACCTATAGGGAAAGACAATGACTGAAATCCACACACACCCGGTACCAAAAGAAGTGGCTGAACGGGCCCTCCTCACCAACGACCAGTATCTGGAAATGTACAAGCGCTCCGTCGAGGATCCGGACGGATTCTGGGGGGAAATGGGCAAAGTCGTGGACTGGATCAAACCCTACAGCAAAGTGAAGGACACTTCCTTTGACAAGGACGACCTGCATGTGCGCTGGTTTGAGGACGGCACGCTCAATGTTTCCTATAACTGTATCGACCGCCACCTGCCGGAAAAGGCTGACCAGGTGGCCATTATTTTTGAAGGCGACGACCCGAGTGTTTCGCGCACCATCACCTACCGGGAACTCTATGAAGAAGTCTGCCGCTTCGCCAACGTACTGAAAGAGCATAACGTGAAGAAGGGCGACCGGGTCACCATCTATATGCCGATGATCCCCGAAGCCCTGTTCGCCATGCAGGCCTGCGCCCGGCTCGGCGCCATGCACAGCGTGGTGTTCGGCGGCTTCTCTCCGGAAGCCCTGGCCGGACGGGTCCATGACTGTAAAAGCCATATCATCATCACCGCCGACGAAGGCCGCCGCGGCGGCCGCCTTGTGCCGCTCAAGGCCAATGTGGACAAGGCCCTGGAGCACAAGGACATAAGCGTGCAGAATGTGATTGTGGTGCGCAATACCGGCAACGATGTTCCCTTCACCGAAGGCCGCGACGTCTGGTATCAGGATGCCGCCGCCCAGGTTCCGGCCGAGTGTGAGCCTGTGGAAATGAATGCGGAGGATCCGCTGTTCATCCTCTATACCTCCGGCTCCACCGGCCAGCCGAAAGGGGTGCTGCACACCACCGGCGGCTATCTGGTCTATACCACCCTGACCTTTAAATATGTGTTCGACTATCATGACGGCGACGTCTACTGGTGTGCTGCCGATGTGGGCTGGATCACCGGCCATAGCTATATCTGCTATGCGCCGCTTGCCAACGGCGCCACCATGGTGTTTTTCGAGGGCGTCCCCACCTGGCCCGACGCCGGGCGGCTGTGGCAGACGGTGGAAAAACACAAGGTGAATATCCTTTATACCGCGCCCACCGCCATTCGCGCCCTGATGGGCGCCGGGGACGAATTTGTTACCAAATATGACCGTTCCAGCCTGAAGCTGCTCGGCTCCGTGGGTGAACCTATCAACCCGGAAGCCTGGGAATGGTATTACCGGGTGGTTGGCGACAGCCGCTGCCCGATCGTGGACACCTGGTGGCAGACGGAAACCGGCGGCATCATGATCACGCCGCTGCCCGGCGCCACCGACCTGAAACCGGGCTCCGCCACCCGTCCTTTCTTTGGCATCAAGCCGCAGCTTGTGGACAATGAAGGCAATGTACTGGATGAAAATGCGGAAGGCAACCTGGTGATTACCGACAGCTGGCCCGGCCAGATGCGGACGGTTTACGGCGATCATGACCGCTTCTACATGACCTATTTCGCCAACTATAAAGGCAAATATTTCACCGGTGACGGCTGCCACCGGGACAAGGACGGCTATTACTGGATCACCGGCCGGGTCGACGACGTGATCAATGTGTCCGGCCACCGCATGGGCACGGCCGAAGTGGAAAGCGCCCTGGTCGCCCACCATGACGTGGCCGAAGCCGCCGTGGTCGGCTATCCCCACAATATCAAGGGCCAGGGCATCTATGCCTATGTCACCCTCAACCATGGCGTCACCCCGACGGAAGAGCTGCGGAAAGAACTGGTCCAGTGGGTCCGCAACGAAATCGGCCCCATTGCCACCCCGGACCTGATCCAGTTCTCTCCGGGCCTGCCCAAGACCCGTTCCGGCAAGATCATGCGCCGCATCCTGCGCAAGATTGCCGAGAACGAATATTCCAATCTGGGCGACACCTCCACCCTGGCGGAACCGGCTGTGGTGGAGGAACTTATCGAAAACCGGCAGAACCGGTAACTACGTACTTGTAAGGAAAAGCCGGGCCTGGAGCCCGGCTTTTTTTGTTATCAGGGTTTTCATGAGGCAAGAGGACGAAAGCTACCGGATCTGCTGTTTTTTCTCCAGGGTTTCCGCGGCCTTTTCCTCTTCCCCCAGGGCGGCATAGGTGTCCGCCATCAGGGTGTAAAAACGCGGTTCCTGGATCTTCCGGTTGATGATCTCCCGGAGATGGGAGAGAGCCACATCATAGTTGCCCTCTTCATAGGCTTCCTTTGCCATGTAGTAGCGGTAATAGGGGTTTTTCATCTGATAGTCCCGGGCTACCTTTTCAAAATAAGCCGCTTTTTCCGGCTCGCCCATCAGGTCGTAAAGAATATGGAGATTATTGAGGGCGGAATAATTGTCCCGTTTCCTGGCCAGGGCGATAAAATAGGCCCGCTCTGCATAATTGTATTTTTCATTCAGCCGGTAAAACACCCCCAAATTCGACCAGAACTGGGAATTACCCGGCGCAAGTCTGATGGCTTTGGCAAAATACCTGAAGGCGTTCTTCATATCCCCCTGGTCCAGATATTCCGCGCCAAGGTTGCTATAGTAATGTCCTTCGGCTTCCTGATCGCCGATCAGTTCGGTCTTGTAGTATGGTTTGACATTCACACGGTCGATATCCACCACGGTGGTTTTCATTTCGTTGGACGTGATGCGGACATTGACATGACGATTGGCATAAATCAGTCTGTCGTCCACAGGCGTCCAGTCCGGCGGAATTTCGACTTCCTGAAATGTTGCCCTAAGGCCCCTTTCCCGCGCCATGAGCGCGATCAGGTAACTGAATCCGAGGCAGTTGCCTTCCGCCTTGCGGAAAGCCTCCCGGGCCGTGTAGGTGACCGACTTGTTGTAATCCATATTCAACCCGCCGCTACCGACCACAGAAGTAAGAATTGATCTGATTGTTACATAATCGCTCTGTATGAGGGGAACCTTTTGGTCCAGAAAGGCCCGCATCTCCGGACTCATTTCGAGAACACCGTCTTCAGGCAATGTCAGGGACACAGCCTCTGCCCCGAAAAGCTCCCGGCCTGACAGCAGGTCTTCGGTTGTAATTTTCGCAGATTTATCGGACTGTTTGTCGCCATAAAAAGTAGCACACCCCGCCAACACCAGCAGAGATGTCAGGATGATCAATCTGGATATAAGTTTCAGCGGGGCTCCCAAACCGCTCCAATCACGCATATGCTCACCTATATTCCCCCTACTAAACTTACCCCGTTTTTCTATTTATCTTCCTTAATGTACCACAAATCACAGGCCTTCCGGGTCAATAATCCGTGAACCGCGCCTGCGAGGGCCCTCTAAACAAGGACCCCTGCAACGGTATTTGCCACTATTTGCATATACTGATATGGATCTTTTCGTGTGAATTACAAGTAATTTTGTAGTACAATGTGCACCTCTACTCTGACCACATTAATCTCGTACAACCAGAACTCAAGGAGGCTCAAAATGGGTATGGCTTTATCCCTCAGAGATTATCTCAGGAGCATGAACTCCTCTCACGAAACACTGACCCACCCGCATGCCGACCGCAGCAATTATGTCGCAAAAAGCGCCCATATTCCGGGCGCCAAGCTGGCCAAGGGCGTATTACTGGCCTCGGGCACCGGTTATATGCTGGCAGTCATTCCCGCCGATCACCGGCTCGATATCCACAAGATCGAGAATATCATCAAAGAGAAAGTGGATATGGCGTCGGAAGGCGAGGTGGAAATGATTTTCAACGACTGCGACCCCGGCGCCGTGCCGCCGGTCGGGCAGGCCTATGGCCTGACGGTGTTCCTGGATGACCATCTTGCCGACTGTGACGACATCTACCTGGAAGGCGGGGACCATGAATCCCTGGTCCACATGGAAGCGGACAACTTCCGCCATGTCATGCAGGGGGCAGTCTACGGCGATTTCACCCGCGACGTGGAGTATGCCGAAAGAGTCTAGTTGCCGTCGGTCGCTGATTGAACGATTTCCGAGACCTGTTCCCAGACTTGGTTGGGCACCAGGAAAGTGAGTGAATAGTGGGCGATCTTCCACGCGTCGTCCTCCTTCACCACCACGCCTGTACCGCGGAAATCACCCCATTTTTCCGATCGGGTGATTTCATCGAACCAGCCGGTGCGGCCATCCGGGGAAAAATCAATGTGCTTTTCAACGGACCGGTAGGACCAGCCCTTGCCGTCCCTGAAACGTTCACCGACATATTTTTCAAACTCGGGATAGGGCCAGCGTTCCCGGCTGTCGGTGCCCATAAACACCGAATCCCTGGTCATGGAGCCCAGGTAGCGCTCCTTGTCACCCTTGTCGGCCGCGTCGTGGAATCCGTCCAGCAGGGCGGCAACCGCCCGTTCCTCCGCTGCCCGGTCAAAAGCCAGCGCCTGCGAGGCCAGAAAGAACACCGAGATGACGCCCAGGGTTATGGTTCTGACATTCATGAGCTATCCTCCCGCAAACATGATATTGACGCGCCGGTTGCGCTTGCCCTTGTTTTCAATCTTGCTGACCCTGAGCGCGCCGATTTCCCCGGTCCGCTTGACATGGGTGCCGCCACAGGGCTGCAGGTCCACGCCGTTCCCAACCTTCATCAGGCGCACACGGCCGGACCCCCGCGGCGGCTGCACCGACATGGTGCGCACCAGTTCCGGGTTTTGATCCAGCTGCTGTTCCGTGATCCAGTAACTGTCAACCACATGGTCTTCCTCCACCAGACGATTGAGCGTGGCTGAGATCTCCTCTTTGTCCAGGGTTCGGTCACCGATATCAAAGTCGAGCCGGCTCTTGTCTTCACCGATCTGGCCGCCGGTCACCCCGCAGGGCACCGCGGCACAGAGCAGATGAAGCGCGGTATGCATGCGCATATGCCGGTACCGCCGGTCCCAGTCGATTTCGGCCCTGACTTTGGCTCCGGCCGCAGGCAGGGTCTGGCCCTCCTCCGGCACATGGATCACCTCGCCGCTATCCCGGTCCGTGACCGTGGTAGAGATTTTGATCTCACGACCATCCTCCAGCACAAGCCGGCCGCTGTCGCCGGGCTGACCGCCGCCAGTGGGATAGAAAACAGTCTGATCAAGAATGATCCCGCCGTGCGGATTGACGTCCGTCACGACAGCGGAACAACGTCGGAGATAGGCGTCCTCGCGGAACAGCTCCTTTGTCATCTTTATATCCCCTTTTTCTAATCTAATAAAACCATAACAGAAAAAGGGTCTTAAGGGAAAGAATCAGAAGTGGGAACAGCAAACGGCCCGCACAAAAAAGGCGGCTCCCAAAGCCGCCTTATGAAACACTCCGGCAGATCACTCAGCGCCGGTACTGGTTATGCCGCCGGCCGACAATACCGACGATATCTGACATGATCTCCGACATCTGGTAATCCTTGGGCGTATAGACCCGGGCCACGCCCATGTCGAGCAACTGCTTTTCATCCTCGGGCGGGATAATGCCGCCGACAATCACCGGAATATCCTCAAGTCCGGCCTTCTTCATCCGCTCCATCACATCCCGGACCAGCGGCAGGTGGGAGCCGGACAGGATCGACAGACCCACCGCATGCACCCCTTCCTCGAGCGCCGCATTGACGATCTGCGCCGGGGTCAGGCGAATACCTTCATAGACCACTTCCATCCCGGAATCGCGCGCCTTGACCGCAATCTGTTCGGCGCCGTTGGAATGACCGTCGAGGCCCGGTTTGCCGACCAGGAACTTGAGGCGGCGACCGAGCTTGTCGCTGACCTCGTCCACCTGATGGCGCACATCCTCCAGGCTGTCGCCGGCTTCGCCGCGCGCCGCCTTGCCGACCCCGGTCGGGGCGCGATATTCGCCGTAAACCTCGCGCAGGGTCTGGGCCCATTCGCCGGTGGTCACCCCGGCCTTGGCCGCTGTGATGGACGGCTCCATGATATTGCGGCCTTCCTGCGCGGCCTGTTTAAGCTCCGCCAGGGCGCTATCCACCGCTTTGTCGTCGCGGCTGTCGCGCCAGGCCTTGAGCCGCTCGATCTGCTCCTGCTCGGCGGCCGGATCGACGGTCATGATGCCGCCGTCTTCCTCACTTACCAGCGGTGACGGCGCGGTCTCGGTGAATTTATTGACCCCGACCACGGTCTGTTCACCGCTTTCAATGGCCCCGAGCCGGGCGCTGTTGGATTCCACCAGCTTCTGCTTCATGTAGCTGCTGTCCACGGCGGCAATGGCGCCGCCCATCTCTTCGATTCGGGCCAGTTCGGCGCGGGCTTCCTCTTTCAGGGCCTCCACCTTGGCCGTCATCACGGTGGACCCGTCAAACAGGTCCTCATATTCCAGCAGGTCGGTCTCGAAGGCCATGATCTGCTGCAGGCGCAGCGACCATTGCTGGTCCCAGGGGCGCGGCAGGCCAAGCGCCTCGTTCCAGGCCGGAAGCTGTACCGCCCGGGCCCGGGCCTTTTTGCTCAGCACCACCGCCAGCATCTCGAGCAGGATACGGTAGACATTATTTTCCGGCTGTTGTTCGGTCAGGCCGAGGCTGTTGACCTGGACGCCATAACGGAAGCGGCGATATTTCTCCTCCTCCACACCGTATCGTTCCCGGGTGATTTCATCCCACAGCTCGACAAAGGCCCGCATCTTGGCGATCTCGGTGACAAAGCGCAGGCCGGCATTGACGAAGAAGCTGATTCGGCCCACCACCTTGGGAAATTCCTCTGCCGGCACCTGGCCGCTGTCGCGCACCGAATCGAGTACCGCCACCGCCGTCGCCAGAGCGTAGGCCAGTTCCTGCACCGGTGTCGCACCGGCTTCCTGCAGGTGATAGGAGCAGACATTGGTCGGATTCCATTTGGGAATCTCCCGGTAGGTGAAGCTGATGACGTCAGTGATCAGCTTCATGCTGGGTTCGGGCGGGAAGATATAGGTCCCTCGACTTAAGTATTCTTTTATCAGGTCGTTCTGTACGGTACCATTGAGCCTGGAACGATCGGCGCCCTGCTCTTCCGCCGCCGCCACATAGAGGGCCAGCAGCCAGGGCGCGGTGGCGTTGATGGTCATGGAGGTATTCATCTGCTCCAGCGGGATCTGGTCGAACAGGGCCTGCATATCGCCGAGGTGGCAAACCGGTACGCCCACCTTGCCCACTTCGCCCCGGGACAGCACATGATCGCTGTCGTAACCGGTCTGAGTCGGCAGGTCGAATGCCACAGAGAGACCGGTCTGGCCCTTGCCCAGGTTGGTCCGGTAGAGCTCGTTGGAGGCTGTGGCCGATGAATGCCCCGAATATGTCCTGAACAGCCAGGGCCTGTCTTTTTGTGCTTTTTCCATATTGCTCTCGTCCCTCTTATTGCAAAGCAGCAATTATTTAATGCTTAAACTAATTGTTTTATTACCAAAATCAATGGTTTTAAAAAAATATTATTTCTCACTAGACCTGAATTAAGAAATAATATAATTATTATTGCGATGCAATAAAAAATGCCGTTTAATATGGTATCATATTGCTGCGGGACAGTAAAAAAATTCCGGCCCCGGGGAGAAAAACCGGGCCCCGACGGCGCATCAAGGGATACACACACAGCTTATCGAGGGACAACATGAGTAAACTGACAGCCGAGGAAATTGCCGAACGGGAAAACCTGGAAGGCAAATTCGAAAAAAAGGACCTGTATGAGGTCGGGGAGATCCCGCCCGTCGGTCACGTGCCGGCCAAAATGTATGCCTGGGCGATCCGCCCGGACCGGCTTGGCCCGCCGGAACAATCCTTCCAGCAGGAAGTGGTTGATGTGCCGGAAATCGATTCCGACGAAGTGCTGATTCTGGTGATGGCCGCCGGCGTCAACTACAACGGCGTCTGGGCCGGCCTCGGCATCCCCATGTCCGTCTTTGACGTGCATGGCGCCGACTATCATATCGCCGGCTCCGATGCCGCCGGGATTGTCTATAAGGTCGGCAGCCGGGTCAAACGCTTCAAGGTCGGTGACGAAGTTGTGGTCCACTGTAACCAGGACGATGGTGACGACGAGGAATGCAACGGCGGCGACCCGATGTTCTCCACCAGCCAGCGCATCTGGGGTTATGAGACCCCGGACGGCTCCTTCGCCCAGTTCGCCAAGGTCCAGGCGCGCCAGCTGATGCCGCGGCCCAAGCACCTGACCTGGGAGGAAAGCGCCTGTTATGTGCTCACCCTCGCCACCGCCTACCGCATGCTGTTCGGGCATCGCCCGCATATCCTGCGCCCGGGTCATAATGTCCTGGTGTGGGGCGCCTCCGGCGGCCTCGGCTCCATGGCGATCCAGCTGATTGCCGCTGCCGGGGCTCATGCCATCGGTGTGATCTCGGAAGAGGACAAGCGCGAATTTGTCATGTCGCTCGGCGCCAAGGGCGTGATCAACCGCAAGGATTATGATTGCTGGGGCCAGCTCCCCCCGGTCAGCGAGACCAAAGAATATGGCGAATATCTGAAAAAAACCCGTGAATTCGGCAAGGCCATCTGGAACATCACCGGCAAGGGCAATGACGTGGACAGCGTGTTCGAACACCCCGGCGAAGCCACCTTCCCGGTGTCCTGTTTCGTGGTCAAGCGCGGCGGCATGGTAGTCTTCTGCGCCGGCACCACCGGCTACAACATCACCTTTGACGCCCGCTTTGTCTGGATGCGCCAGAAACGTATCCAGGGCAGCCACTTTGCCAACCTCAAGCAGGCCTCCGAAGCCAACCGGCTGGTCATTGATCGCCGCATCGATCCCTGCATGTCAGAGGTCTTTTCCTGGAACGACATTCCCCGCGCCCATACCAAAATGTGGAAGAACCAGCACAAGCCCGGCAATATGGCGGTCCTTGTTTCCGCCAAAACCCCGGGGCTGACCACTTTTGAAGACGCCGTCGAAGCCGGCAACAACGGCTAGGGAGAAGTCAAATGACCTTTGAACTGTTTCCCGCCTGCGAGGCCGCCCTTGCGGCGGCGGACAAGCTGGTGGCGTCTGCGCGGGACGGCCTGCGCGCCCATCTGGTCAAGGACGGCAAGCTCGACCGCACCCTGATGGCCGAGCACCAGTTCGAATGCCACGGCCTGTCCTGGATTGCGACCTATGCGGAAACCCTGCGCCAGACCCTGGAGTGGGCGAAGAACCTGTCCACCGAAGGCAAGTTCACCGAACTTGAGGAACTGATCCTGCGGGTCGGTTTCGGCGAATATCTGAGCCAGATGCGTGGCGGCATCCCCATGAGCCAAGGCGAAATCATCCGGCCCGATGCCATGTGGGTGTCCATTGATGACGTCAACGCCTTCGGCACCGAAGAAGTGATCTACCTGATCGAGACCGGCAACACCCCGGAAAACCGTGAAAAGATCGCCCGGCTGGTGGAACACAGTCTTGATTCCGGGGAATTCGGCAATCTGGGCCTGGATGAAATGTATGAAATGATCCGCGACCAGTTCCGCCGCTTCGCCAACGAGGAAGTCATTCCCCATGCCCACGGCTGGCACGAGCGCGACGACTATATCCCCATGGAGGTCATCGACAAGATGAGCGAAATGGGCGTGTTCGGCCTGACCATCCCCGAACAATATGGCGGATCGGAGCTGGGCAAGACCAGCATGTGTATCGTGTCCGAGGAACTGAGCCGCGGTTATATCGGCGTCGGCTCGCTCGGCACCCGCTCGGAAATTGCCGCCGAACTGATCATGGGCGGCGGCACCGAGGAACAGAAGGCGCAATGGCTGCCGAAGATCGCCACCGGTGAAATCCTGCCGACGGCGGTCTTCACCGAACCCAATACCGGCTCCGACCTCGGATCGCTCAGGACCCGCGCGGTCAGGGACGGCGACAGCTATACCATCACCGGCAACAAGACCTGGATCACCCATGCGGCCCGGGCCGATGTCATGACCCTGCTGGCCCGCACCAACCCCAATGAACCGGGCTACAAGGGACTGAGCATGTTCCTGGCCGAAAAAGAACGCGGCACCGAAGACAATCCGTTCCCCACCGACGGCATGACCGGCGGCGAGATCGAGGTGCTGGGCTATCGCGGCATGAAGGAATTCGAGCTCGGCTTTGACGGCTTCAAGGTCAAGGCGGAAAACCTGCTCGGCGGCGAGGAAGGCAACGGCTTCAAACAGCTGATGGTCACCTTCGAGAGCGCCCGCATCCAGACCGCGGCCCGCGCGCTCGGCGTCGCCCAGTGCGCCCTGGAGCTGGGCCTGCGTTACGCCACCGAACGCATCCAGTTCGGCCAGCCCATCTTCAACTTCCCCCGGGTACACAGCAAGATTGCGCTGGCGGTTGTGGAAATCATGATGACCCGGCAGCTGACCTATTTCGCCGCCCGGCAGAAGGACGAAGACAAGCGCTGCGACCTGGAGGCCGGCATGGCCAAGCTGCTTGGCGCCCGGGTCGCCTGGTCCACCGCCGACAACGCGCTGCAGATCCACGGCGGCAACGGTTATGCGCTGGAATATGCCATCAGCCGGGTGCTGTGCGATGCCCGCATCCTGAATATTTTCGAGGGCGCAGCGGAAATCCAGGCCGATGTGATCGCCCGGCGGCTGCTCTCCGAAGCCGGCAACTGATCAAAAACAAAGGGCCGGATCAACTCCGGCCCTTTTTCATTCAGTCATCGCCTTCCAGCTCCCGCCAGAGATAGAGATATTCCAGCGCCCGCATGGTCGCTTCCTGATCATGGTTGGCATTGCCCTTGTGACCGCCTTCGATATTTTCATAATAGAAGAAGGGCTGGCCATAAGCTTCCATCTTGGCCGCCATCTTGCGGGCATGGCCGGGATGGACCCGGTCATCCAGGGTCGAGGTGAAGAAATAGACCCGCGGATAGTTCCCGTCCTTTTTCAGATTCTGGAACGGCGAATATTTGCGGATATAGGCCCATTGCTCCGGAATATCCGGATTGCCATATTCCCCCATCCAGCTGGCGCCCGCCAAAAGCTTGTTATAGCGCTTCATATCCAGGAGCGGCACGCCGCAGATGATGCCATGGAACAGGTCCGGCCGCTGGGTGAAGGAAACCCCCATCAGCAGGCCGCCGTTGCTGCGCCCGAAGGCGCCGTAATGGCGCGGCGATGAGATGCCGCTGGCCTGTACCGCCTCGGCCACGGCGAAGAAGTCGTCATAGGCCCGCTGGCGATGTTCAAACAGGGCCGCCTCATGCCAGCGCGGGCCATATTCCCCGCCGCCGCGGATATTGGCGATCACATAGGCCCCGCCTTTTTCCAGCCACAGCTTGCCGAGCACCGGCTTGTGCCGCGGCAAAACGGAAATGTCAAAGCCGCCATAGCCATATTGCAGCACCGGGGTTTTACCGTCCAGTTTGACACCTTTCCTGTAAACCAGGAAATAGGGCACCTTTGTCCCGTCCTTGCTGGTGGCAAACTTCTTCTCCACCATCAGGTCCTTGGTATCGAATTTCAGGGACACAGACTGCAGTTTTTCTGAAACACCCTCCTTGAAATTCACAAAATAAAGGCTGGGCGGGGTGAGCAGGCCTTCCTTTTCCAGCAACATGTCGTCCCGGCTGTAGGTGGAGGAACGAAGGGTCAGCACCTGTTCGCCCGGCATTTCCACTTCGCTGCCGCTCCAATCACCATCTTTCAGGGAAAATGTCCGGATCCGGCTGGAAACATCTTCCAGCAAATTGACGACCACAGAAGATTTGCCGATCGCCACCTGCCGGATAGTGCCGCTATCCCCCGGATCGTAAATTTCCTCGATCGTAGTGATCTGCCCGCTTTCCATGAATTCTTTCAACGGGAAAGCCAGCAGGCTGCCGGCCTTATGGCCGCGCCAGTCCTCCTGGATCCGGATGATCACCCGGCCTTCAAACAGACCTTCCAGGTCAAGCTTGCGGGGGATCGGCAACTGCCGGGGCTGATTATCGCTATCCAGCACATAATAGCTGAACTCGAAAAAGCTGTGACCGCGTAGCAGGAAGCTGGCACCGCCTTCCTCGCGGTAAAAGCCGGTCGGGAAAATAAAGGTTTCATCGGCGTCGATTTTCATCAACGGGGACGCCTCGGACAACTTCTGCCCCCGGGCAAGGATCTTCATTTCCCGCGGATATCCGGAAGCGTTCAGGCTGTCCGGCGCGCCCCAGTCGGTCGCCACCATCAGTATGTCGCCATCCAGCCAGTCTATCCAGCTTTTGGCCAGGGGTATGTCAAAGCCTCCTTTGACAAAAGACTTGGTGTCCAGATCAAACTCCCGGTACACGGCCGCGTCTGTCCCGCCCGGTGCCAGTTCAATGATACAGCGCCTGTAGGCGGGGGCCAGGCAGTTGGCGCCCTTATAGACCCAGTTTTCCCCTTCCGCCGCCGCCAGGACGTCCACATCAAGGAGAAGTTCCCAGTCGGGTTTACCGGCCCTGTAGGCTGCCACCGGGCTGCGGCGCCAGATACCGCGCACATGCGCTTCGTCCTGCCAGAAGTTGTAGACATACTCCCCCTGCAGGTCGCCGACGGCGAGCCGGTCTTCTGCCGTCAGGATGTCATAGGCTTCCTGCTTGAAGGCGTCAAAACGGGGATCCGCCGTAATCTCCGCAACAGTCCTGCTGTTCCGGGCGCGCACCCAGTCGAGGGCCTTGTCCCCCTGAATCTCCTCCAGCCACAGGAGAGACTGGTCCAGGGCATCCGCCCCGGTTGTTTGCCCGGCCCGCGCGGCTCCTCCGCTCACCAGCAAAAGAGCGGCACACAGTCCCGAAACTACTGATTTCTTTCTCACCATTGATAATCCCCATTTGTCGGTTTTCTTGTCGCCTGAGCGGCAAATATTTGTTTGAGACAGACATGTTATCGAAAGCGGCGGACTATTCCACAAAACAAACAAGGACCGGCTAAAAATAGGCAATTATTCAGAAAATTGTCCCATTTTTAGAATATTATACAATTATAGCGGCTTGGAGCGCATAAAAATTCACATATAGCTATTTATAATACTTGATCAGCCGATTATTCCTGTGATATGTCCTGCACATATTTATCGGGATTTTAGTGGGAATAGCCGATCAGAAAGGAAGTAATTGCTTTCGAGGCTGTTCCAGCAGACGAAAGTCTGATACACTTTGAAAGAATTTGCCGGACCGATGGGGTCAATCGATCCGGCTTCAGGAATATCCCCATCAGGACCTCTGTTCCCGATCACCTCGGGTGGCGGTTCTGACAGATACCAACTGGGGCTGCTTTTAAAAGTTTTTCTTTTGGAAGCAGCCTCTTTTTTCTTTTCCTCCGCAAGAGAACCGGGCTTAACGCCTTTTGTTATTTCTGAAAAACAAAGAATAGTCTATAAAACTAGAACGTTAACTCTGTTGGTCAGAGTCGGGATTGTATAAAATCCTCGCCAAATGCCAAGAGTGAATCGTATAAAATATGCAATCAGGGTAAAAATCCTACAAAAGTGCATTTTATTAGACGTTAATATTGAATAAGTGGAATTTTACAGAATGTTAATCCTCAAACTCCTCATCATTCTTGGGATCATTGTGACCGGGGGAATCATGCTGCTTGGTGTTGCCAGCATGAGCAAAGGGGGAGACTTCAACAAGAAACATGGCAATCAACTGATGCGGGCCAGGATCATCGCGCAGTTCGTGACCCTGCTCCTGATCGCCATTTACCTGCTGGCTTATGGATGAGGTACCGCATTGGTTAAGCTGACCAAAATCTATACCAGGGGAGGCGACAAGGGACAAACGTCGCTGGCCAACGGAGAGCGCCTGCCCAAACACGACTTGCGTATCGAGGCCTATGGCACGGTTGATGAGGCCAATGCGGCCATCGGCTTGGTCCGGCTGCATACATCAGGCATGGAAGATGACATGCTGGGCCGCATCCAGAACGACCTGTTTGATGCCGGGGCCGACCTGGCTTTGCCGTTCGCCGAAGACTACCAGTGGGAGCCTTTGCGCATCACTGCGGGACAGGTGGAACGACTGGAACAGGAGATTGACCTGATGAATGCGGAAATTCCACCGCTGGACAGTTTCGTCCTGCCCGGCGGCTCGCCCGCCTCGGCCTTCCTGCACCAGGCCCGGACTGTAACCCGGCGCGCCGAACGGCTGGCGGCCCGCCTGGCGGAAACCGAACAGGTCAATGCCGAGGTCATCAGGTACCTGAACCGTCTGTCCGACCATCTGTTTGTCCTGAGCCGGCGCCTGAACAACAACGGCGCCGGCGACGTCAAATGGGTGCCGGGGGCAAACCGGGAATAAACCGTCGAAGGAACGATGATTTATTTGTCTACTCCATTAGGGTATAGTGTTATTCTAAAACGAATAAAAATATATCTGAAAAGGGGAAGAAAATGTCAGAGACCGCTGCTGCGGCCGCTACCGCTGTTTCACCGGCCCACCGCAACCGCATCATCAGCATCGATATCCTGCGCGGCATCGTCATGATCATTATGGCGCTGGATCACGCCCGCGATTTCTATTCACCTACTCTATTCGCGCCGGAAGACCCTACCGCGACAACGGGCTTTTATTTCTTCACCCGCTGGATCACCCATTTTTGCGCCCCGACCTTTGTTTTTCTGTCCGGGGTCAGCGCCTGGCTCTATGCCGATGCCCGCAATGCCGGCAAGCAGGATCTGGCGCTCTTTCTCCTGAGCCGTGGATTCTGGCTCATCTTCATCGAAATATTCGTGATCACCTATCTCTGGCTGTTCACCTATCTGGGGTTCACCATGCAGGTGATCTGGGCCATCGGCATGTCCATGATCATCCTTGCCGGCCTGATCTTCCTGCCGCGCGCGGTGATCGCCGTGATCAGCCTGGTTGTCATCTTCGGCCATAACCTGCTAGACCCGATCGCCCCGGCCGACTTCGGTACGCTGGGATGGCTGTGGACCATCCTGCATGTTCCGGCCTTCCACCCCACCCAGGGCGGCGGGCCGATCGGGCCGTTTTTCTTCGTCTATCCGCTGATCCCCTGGTTCGCCGTCATGGCCCTGGGATATGTCATGGCGCCGATCTTCAAAGCGGAGCCAGCCGTTCGCAACAAGAAGCTGATCACCTATGGCCTTGCCGCTATCGGCCTGTTCCTGGTGCTGCGCGGGTTCAACATCTACGGCAATCCCTACCCCTGGGCCGAACAGGCAAGAGGGGACTTCTATACAGCCCTGTCATTCCTGAATGTGGAAAAATATCCGCCGTCCCTGCTATATCTTTGCATGACCCTCGGGCCGGCCCTGTTGTTGCTGCCTTTGCTGGAAAAATGCACCGGCAAAGTGGGGACGGTGCTGGGCGTTTACGGCAAGACCCCGTTCCTGTTTTATATTCTGCATATCCTGTTCCTGCACATCGGATCAGCCATCTGGTATCAGGTGGCCTATGGCAAGTCAGGCGTGCTCTTCTTCATGCCCAGTAGCTGGCCGGAGGGCTTCCAGCCGGTGCTGTGGAAAGCCTACCTGGCCTGGGCCATCGTCTGCATATTGCTCTATTGGCCCTGCAAATGGTTCTCCGACTATCGCAAGGCCCACAAACAATGGTGGCTCAGCTACCTTTAGGCGACTTCTGGCTTTCCGCCGCATCCGCCCACAGGGTTTTCAGCGCATGCCACAAGGTGGGGCGGGAGGCCTGGATGAAATGGGGGCCGATCTCCGGATGGGCCGCCAGCCGCCTGTGAGCCGTGCCCAGCGCATGATAGGGCATCTGCGGAAACAGGTGGTGCGTGGCATGGAACCTGAGCCCGACCGGTGCCCACAGGGCGGAGATCACGCCGCCCGGTACATCAACGCTGTCCAGGAACTGTTCGGCCACGGTCATTGTCTCGTCCCCCGGATTACGATAGGCATGGGCACCAAGGGTACGGAAGCTGTTCATCAGGAAAATCACACTGGTCACGCCGTACCAGACAATCAATACTTTCCACGGCATAATGCCGCCGATCATCAGCGCGACGGCAGCGATGGCATAGAGGCTGGCGCAGACTTCCTGCAGGCGCCAGTAGTCCCCATCCATTTTGGTCGGCGGCGGCCGCTTGTAGGCCAGGTCAATGGTCATAGACGACATGCTTTCCCACAGCTTGCGGTTCAGCGGCGGAATAAGCCAGCTGACAGGGGTGAGGACGAGAAAGCGGACCAGGAAAAGCGCCGGCAGGAAAAAGGACAGCAGAACAAAGATAACATTCTTCCATGGCGGCTGGGCGCCGAAGGGCAGATATTCCCCATCCTCCTTTGTACCATAGACATTGGGTTTATGGTGATCGCTGTGCACCCCCATGTAGGTAAAGGAGGGGATCAGGAGCGGAAAACCCGCCAGCATGTTCCATACCGCGCGGAACAGTTTGAATGTGCCGCGTTTCAAATGCACGATTTCGTGGGTGAAGATGGCGGCCCGGTAGAGCGCCAGCGCGGACACCACAAAAGCCACCCAGAACTGCCAGCCGGCATAGGGCTGCATCACGGCCGCGGCCAGGGACGCCCAGCCGAGGCAGACGCTGACCAGGAAATCCGGCCAGTAGATCCAGGGCTTGGGCTGCATCAGGTCGGTCACAAGTCCCCGCACTTCCCTGAGGGGGAAGTTTTCGGCTCTTTTAATGCCGGACATAGCAGAAATTTTTCCTAACTCATTCATCACACTAAAATATGCTCACTCATATCGTTCCTTGAAGCATGAATTCAAGGCCATTTCGCGGCAAACATCCCTGCCCCGCCCTTCAGCGGACGTTATCTGGGGTATGCGGGCCGTTCAGCGCCCTTTTTCACCCAGGCCGCCACATTGGGCCAGTTGTCCAGAGACATACCAACATAAAGGGTAAAACCGGCGCACCGGATACCAACCAGATCCGCCATGGTAATTTCGTCGCCCACCAGCCATTCCCGGCCTTTCAGGGCTTCTTCCAGCACATTCAGGGCGTTGGTTATATGATATTTGCATTCCTCGCAAAAGGCCTCGTTTGCCTCACCAGGACGGAATTTGGTCTCCAACATCAGCTGGAAGGCAAAAGCGTCGATTTCCGTCATGCCGAAGAAGCACCAGCGCAGGATGTCCGCTTCTTCCTCGGGCGTTTTGCCGAGCAGTTTGCCGCCGCCATACTTGCGGGCCAGATAATAGCTGATGGCCACGGATTCCGTCAGCACAAAGTCGCCGTCCACCAGGGTCGGCACCTTGCCTGTGGGATTGAGCTTGCGATATTCCTCGCTCTGGGTCCCTTCGCTCCGGGGATCATAGGCCTTGAGATCCAGTTCAATGCCGAGCTCGGCCGCAGTCCATATGTTTAGTGCTGCGCGGGATTGCTTGCTGCCGTATAGAGTAATCATTTCTTCCTCCCTTGTTGACCGCCGCCCGGGCCTCATTCTGCCGCGGGGAACGGAGAAAATGTTCCATATTGACCATTTAGATAAATCAGCGGATCGACCTTTTCTTCGATTTCGACATCGACCACGTCACCGATAAAGATCTCATGGCTGCCGTAGGTATGGTTTTCGGTCCGCCGGCACAGGATCACCGCCTGTGCGCCTTTGAGGGTCGGCGTGCCGTCACCCTCCATATTCCAGTTCTCCGCTTCCACCCTTTCCCCGGCCTTCCGGCCGCCGGCACAGTCATTGGAAACGGCAACCTGGTTGCTGTTCAAAAAATTTATGGCGAACTCTTCCACTTTGACCAGAACATCCGCCAGCGCTGTCTTCCTGTTCAGACAGACAAGCATGGAAGGGGGATCGAAAGAGACGGAAGAAACCGCCGTCGCCGTAACCGCATAACAGTTTCCATCCCTGTCCCTGCAGGACACCACAGAAACCGAGGAAGCATAGCGCCTCATGGCGCCGGCAAGTGCTTTTTCCATCATCCATTACCTATTTTTTCATTCTACTCCCGCCCGTTATAGCTGTTTGCCCCGCCGCGTAAAAGTCGAATATTTGAAAAACTGATACCCCGGCGACAACCTCTGCTGCAGAATGCAACATATGGTGGTTTTTTCTGTTTATGATTATGCGGCAATGCTAGAATGGCCCTATAACTAAATAAAACAAGGTCATTCTCCGGGATCAATGAAGAAAAATACGCTGATAACTTTGCTGTTTTCTCTTGCGCTGACGACAGGATTATCCCTGGCAACCTACAGAACAATCCAGCAGAATACCCTGGGAAACGTCCATGCCGAATTTAACACCCTGGCGGCGAGCCTGTCCTACAGGCTCGAGCAGCGTATCCGGGAAAACCTTGAATCAATGTATCTCCTGCAGGAACATTATCGTCGCGACGTCGCTGTCGAGCCACAGGAATTTACTGATTTCACCCGTGATATTCTCGAACGCCATCGCGCCATCTCCCTGTTTGCGTGGCTTCCGAAGATCGAAGCGACAGACCGAAAACAATTTGAAAGAACGCTTGCAGACCGGGGCGCGCAGGCCCCCTATATCCATTCGAAGACAGATGACGTCGCGCCCTCTCCGCGCCAGGAACAGCCGTTTTATTTCCCCGTCGACCTGCAGGCGGTCCGTTTCGGGAAGCCTCTTTTCCTCGGCTTCGATTTTTTCGCGGTACCGGACTATAGAGCTGCCATAGAGCATAGTATAGAAACCGGGAAAATCACGGCCAGCGCCAGCTTTGTGCCCGGGCAGCCCGGACTCAAGAAAGCGGCCTATTGTTTCGTGCCCATCTTTCAGGACGCGGATGCAGCTCACGCCGGGAAAGGGAATGTACGGGGGATCATCGTCGCATTGATCGTCGACCAGAACATCACGACCTATAAGGTATTCGATGCGGGCCACATCTTCAAAGAGCTGGACGTTGACATCACAACCTCCGCCTCGCTGGCCAGCGACGGGGACTTTGCCACCCAGGTCAGTGACGACCCCGACCGTTTTTTTTACCAGTATAGATTTCCTGTTGCGGAGAAATCCTGGATAGTGACCGTCACCAGGTCGGCGGAAGCCGGCTTCCCTGCAAAGCAGGCAGAGCTGGGCGCGCTGATTGTTTTTGTCATAGGCGGTCTGTTGTCGCTGTTCATTGTACAGCAGATGAACAAAAGGATTGCCATTGAGGCAACGGTACGGAACCGCACCAATGAGTTGAAAAAGACCACTCTCAAATTGCGCCGCGCCATGAAGGATATGGCGGATGCCAAGGATTCTGCAGAAAAAGCCAACCGCCTCAAGTCAGAATTTCTGGCCAATATGAGCCATGAAATCCGTACGCCGCTCAATGGCGTACTCGGTATGTGCCAGCTTCTGGAACAGACCAAACTTGATTCCCGGCAACGGGAATATGCTCACACCATCATGTCTTCCGGCCGCTCCCTGCTGGCCATTATCAATGACATACTGGACCTGTCGAGGATTGAGTCCGGACAGATGAAGCTGAAAATGTCCGATTTCAATGTCCTCACAGTGATCAAGGAATCCATGGACACCATTTCTTACCAGGCCATGTCAAAGAGCCTCAAGACTGTGGTCGACGTTCCGAAGGACTGCGATTTGACTTATGTGGGTGATCCCGTCCGGATCAAGCAGATGCTGGTCAATCTGTTGGGTAATGCGGTCAAATTCACTGACGCCGGCACCATATCCCTGCAGCTTTCACTGCTCGACGACGGATCACTGCACTTCCGCGTCCGTGATACCGGCCCCGGCATCCCCCCTGATCAGCAGGAGGCCATTTTCGAGCGGTTCCGGCAGGTCGACGGCACAAGCGTGCGCCAGTATGGCGGCACCGGCCTTGGCCTTCCCATCTGCAAGAGCCTGGCGGAAATGATGGGCGGTGAAATCGGTGTCAAAAGCGAGCCCGACAAGGGGGCCGAGTTCTGGTTCACGCTACCGCTTGACAAAAGTGCCGTTGCCATTGACGCCGAGATTGGGGCTGAACCGGAGCCTTTGCGCGATACCCCCCTACAATCGACGGCAGACAACCGGAAGGTCCTGGTGGCAGAGGACAATCTGATCAACCAGCAGATTATCCGCGAGGCCCTGAAAGTTCTCAATCTGGACGTCACCATTGTGGAAAACGGCCAGGAAGCAATTAATGCACTCGAGCGGCAGGCCTTCGACCTTGTCCTGATGGATATTCAGATGCCGGTCATGACCGGGGAAGAAGCCATCCGCTGGATCCGCGCCTCGGAAGCGCCCTTCCGCGATGTCCCGATCATTGCCCTGACAGCGAATGCCATGAGTGATGCGGAAACAAGATATATCCAGGCAGGAGCCAACGCCTATATCGTCAAGCCCATCAACCTGAAAGAGGCGATTGCTATTATCTCCGATATCCTGGCTGGGAAAACCCAAGTGACATAAAACCGGGGCGACATAAAAAAGCCGGCCCCGAAGAACCGGCTTTTAAGAATTTCACGGGCCTCCCGCTTATGAAGCGAGATAGCCCTTTTCTTCCAGGTAATCAATAATACGGTCAGCGGCCTGGTCCGGCTGCAGATCTGTAGTATCAATGTTCAGTTCGGCATCGTCCGGTTCTTCATAGGGACTGTCGAAACCGGTGAAGTTCTTGATTTCACCTGCACGGGCCTTCTTATACAGGCCTTTCGGATCGCGCTGCTCACACACTTCGAGCGGCGTATTGACGAAGATCTCGATGAATTCTCCGTCATCCATCAGCTCCCGGGCCATGCGGCGTTCGGAGCGGAACGGGGAAATGAAGGAGACCAGGGTAATCAGGCCTGCATCCACCATCAGTTTGGAGGTTTCGGCCACCCGGCGGATGTTTTCCACCCGGTCCACATCCGTGAAGCCCAGGTCCTTGTTCAGGCCATGACGAACATTGTCACCATCCAAAACATAGGTATGGTTGCCGCGGCCGAAGAGCTTCTTCTCCAGCGCGTTGGCCACGGTGGACTTCCCGGAACCGGAATAACCGGTGAACCACAGCACCGCCGGTTTCTGGCTCTTCTGGCCCGCCCGGGAGGTTTTGTCCACGTCCAGCGCCTGCCAGTGGATATTCTCCGCCCGGCGCAGGCCGTGGTCGATCATGCCGACCCCGACCGTATTGTTGTTCAGCCGGTTGATGATGATAAAGGCGCCGGTTTCCCGGATATCGGCATAGTGGTCATAGGGAATCTGGTCGGACAGGGACAGGTTACAGACCCCGACTTCATTCAGTTCCAGGGCTTTGCCGGCTTCATGCTCCAGGCTGTTCACGTTGACCTTGTACTTCAGGTCAGTGATCATACCCGGCACCATTTTCGAACCGATCTTGACCAGGTAGGGACGGCCAGGCAGCAGGTGTTCCTCGTCCATCCACAAAACATGGGCCATGAACTGGTCGGTCAGTTCGGCCCGGTTTTCCTTGCGGCAGATCACATCCCCGCGGGAGATATCAATCTCGTCCTCCAGCACCAGGGTCACCGCCTGCCCGGCGATGGCTTCGTCCAGGTCTCCGCCCATGGCGACGATGCACTTGATGCGGCTGGTCTTGGCCGACGGCAGGACAACAATTTCATCGCCTTGCCGCACGGTGCCGCTGACGATGGTGCCGGAAAAGCCGCGGAAATCCAGGTCCGGACGGTTCACCCACTGGACCGGAAACCGGAACGGCGCCGATTTCTCGTCCGTCGTCACGTCCACCGTCTCCAGAACTTCCATCAGGGTCGGGCCGTCATACCAGTCAAGATTGTCGCCGCGCTCCAGGATATTGTCCCCTTTCAGGGCCGAAATCGGCACACAGGTGATATCGGTGAGACCGATGTCCTTCGCAAAGGCGCGGTAATCGGTTTCAATTTCCTCAAATACCTTCTGGTCATAGTCCATCAGGTCCATCTTGTTGACGGCCAGCAATACATGCTTGATGCCCAGCAGCGACACGATATAGCTGTGCCGGCGGGTCTGGGTCAGGATCCCCTTGCGGGCGTCAATCAGGATAATGGCCAGGTCGGCGTTGGAGGCGCCGGTCGCCATGTTGCGGGTATATTGCTCATGCCCCGGCGTGTCGGCGACGATGAACTTGCGCTTGTCGGTGGAGAAAAAGCGATAGGCCACGTCGATGGTGATGCCCTGTTCGCGCTCGGCGGCCAGACCGTCGACCAGAAGGGCGAAATCCATATCGCCGCCCTGGGTGCCGACTTTTTTACTGTCGGATTCCAGGCTCGAGAGCTGGTCTTCGAAAATCAGCTTGGAATCATACAGCAGGCGGCCGATCAGGGTGCTTTTGCCGTCGTCAACGCTGCCGCAGGTAATGAACCGCAGGAGGCTTTTGTTTTCCTGGCTTTTCAGATATTCGAGGATATCTTCGGAAATAAGGTCAGACTGATGTGCCATTAGAAATACCCCTCCTGTTTTTTCTGCTCCATGGACGCATTGGCATCCTTGTCGATAGCCCGGCCCTGGCGTTCGGAGGTTCTGGTCAGCAGCATTTCCTGGATAATCGCCGGCAGGGTGTCCGCATCTGACTCAATCGCGCCGGTCAGCGGATAGCAGCCCAGGGTGCGGAACCGCACCTTCTTCATCATTGGCACTTCACCCGGTTCCAGCGGCATCCGGTCATCATCCACCATCACCAGCATGCCGTCCCGTTCCACCACAGGGCGTTCCTTGGCGAAGTAGAGCGGCACGATGGGGATATTTTCCTGGTAGATATACTGCCAGATATCCAGCTCGGTCCAGTTGCTCAGGGGGAACACGCGGATGCTTTCGCCCTTGTTGATGCGGCTGTTATACAGGTTCCACAATTCCGGACGCTGGTTTTTCGGGTCCCAGCGGTGCTGGGCGGAGCGGAAAGAGAATATCCGTTCCTTGGCCCGGCTTTTTTCCTCGTCCCGGCGGGCGCCGCCAAAAGCGGCGTCGAATTTATATTTGTCCAGCGCCTGTTTCAGGGCCTGGGTTTTCATCACGTCAGTATGCACTGCAGAACCGTGGGTAAACGGCCCGATGCCCTGGTCGACCCCCTCTTGGTTAATGTGGATCAGCAGGTCCAGCCCCAGTTCGGCGGCGCGCTTGTCACGAAATTCGATCATCTCCCGGAATTTCCAGGTGGTGTCCACATGCAGGATCGGGAACGGCGGGATGGAGGGATAAAAGGCTTTCATGGCCAGATGCAGCATGACAGCCGAATCCTTGCCGATTGAATAGAGCATCACCGGATTCTGGCACTCGGCCGCGACCTCCCGCATGATATGAATACTTTCGGCTTCAAGCCGCTGTAAGTGGGTTAAATCCATTCCAGACTCTCTTCTTCCATCCGTTTCCGGGGATTGCTAACTGCCCCCGTGCCAATCTGCTTCCGTTTATCAGACAGTTCTCATCTTTGTAAAATCTATCCCCTAGATAGCCCCATTGCCCTGAAATGACAACGCCTAATAACCTATTTTTATAAAAAAAATATGTATATTATTTTAATATACACTTTTTTTATGTTTTAATAACATTGCCTGCAGGCAACTTTATTTTCCCTTCCCTCATACAGCTTCGATGTTGAAGAAAGGTAAATGTCTCTGAAAAAACAAAAAAGCAGGCCCCGGCGACCTGCTTTTCAAGGAAGGATAAAATATCCGGCTGTCAGCGGGACAGACTCTCGACCAGCAGCGCGCCGAGTTCCCGCACCGACTGTTCCCTGTCCAGGTTGGTGAAACTGCCGTCCTCGTCAAATTCCTCCATGGCGCTGGGCAGCGCCATCATATTGGGGTGAACCTGTACCATCATATTCATCAGCAGCTCACGCAGGGCATAGAGACCGCGCAGGCCACCCAGGGCGCCCGGCGATGTCGCCATCAGCACCGCCTGCTTGCCAACAAAGGAGTTGAGCATCGGTTCGTTATGATCCGCCGGGCGGGAGATCCAGTCGAGGGCATTTTTCAGCACAGCGGAGTAACTGCTGTTATATTCCGGAGAAGCAATCAGCAACCCGTCATGCCCATCGAACAATTGCTTGAGTTTCCGCGCTCCGCAGGGCAGGCCTTCTGCCGCTTCAAGATCACCGTTATAGAGCGGCAACGGGTAATTGCGCAGATCAATATAGGTGACTTCCGCCCCGGCTTCTTCGGCCCCGGCAGCGGCAGCCTTGACCATGGACTTGTTGAATGACGCCTTTCTCATGCTTCCGGCAAAGGCCAGAATCTTCACTTCTTTGGACATTTTATTCCTCCTTTATTTTGGCAATTCAAACAAGAGCAGCTCGGTTGCCGTCAGGGCGGCAAGCTCCAGGCCATGCTCTTCTTCAAGGGCAAAGCCGTCACCGGCCATTCCTTTCTGCCCGTTCAGTTCCAGTTCGCCCCGGGCCACCTGCAACCAGTATCTCCGGTCCGGATTCAACTCCCGGACATGATGAACGTCAGGATCAAACCGCCCGGCAAAAATGCGCGCGTCCTGCTTGAGGGACAGGCTTTGCTCCTCTCCCTCCGGCGCGGCCAGCAGGTGAAAACTGTTATGGAATTCCCCATCGGCAAATTGTCGCTGCTGATAGCCTGGTTCGCCGTTCACCTGGTTGGGCATGATCCAGATCTGCAGGAGATGCAGTTCAGTGTCGTCTGAGGCGTTATATTCGCTGTGCCGGACGCCGCGCCCCGCACTCATCAGCTGAATTTCCCCCGGTCCGATGGACACCTCGTTGCCCATGCTGTCCCGATGGGACACCACGCCCTCGAGGACCCAGGTAATGATTTCCATATTTTCGTGACCATGGGTCCCGAAACCGGTGCCCGGCCTGATCCAGTCCTCGTTGATCACCCGCAATGGCCCGAAGCCCATATTGCCCGGGTCGTGGTAACGGCCGAAGGAAAAGCTGTGTTTGCTGGTCAGCCAGCTTCCTGTCGTCAGGCCCCGATCATTTCTGTCCCTTTTCAGGATCATTGCGAACCTCTCTATATTTCGGGACAAAAGAATATATTTTTCTTATATTTATGATAATATCCCTTTTAGGAACTTCATTATTCTATTTTTTATATAAATGGACAAATTATCCAATATCAAAACCTTTGCCGTTGTGGGCCAGACCGGGAGCTTCGCCGAAGCGGCGCGACGGCTCAATCTGGCCAATTCCGTGGTCAGCAAACGGGTCAAGGACCTGGAGGATGATCTCGGCACCCGGCTGCTCAACCGCACCACCCGCAATGTCAGCCTGACCGAAGCCGGCTATCAGTATCTGGAACAGGTCCAGAAGCTGCTCAACGAGCTGGAAGAGACAGAAGAAAGCCTGCGCCGCAAAACCCAGACGCCGATCGGTGATATCCGGCTGGCGGCCCCGCTGAGCTTCGCCAGTCACCTGGGGCCGGCACTCAGCGCCTATCTGGAAAAATATCCGCGTGTAACCCTGAACACCTCCTTTTCAAACCGTTTTGTCGATATTGCCGCGGAAGGATTCGACCTGGCGATCAGGGTGTCGAGCAAGTTGCCGGATTCCAACCTGATGGCCCGGCAGATCGCGTCGAGCCACAGGGTCGCCTGCGCCAGCCCGGATTATATCGCCCGACACGGGGCACCCGAACAGCCCGAAGATCTGCTCAGGCATAACTGTCTGACCTTTACCAGTCCCAACCGCTCCAAGGGATGGGACTTTTACCGCAATGACAAAAAAATCCATATTCAGATCCATGGCTCCCTGACCTCGGACAACGGCGACTTTCTCTGCGAGGCGGCCATCAATGGCCAGGGTGTGGTTCTGCTGCCCCGCTTCATCGCCGGTCGGGGGCTTGCCGACGGACGGCTGGTGCCGCTGCTGGAAAATTTCCAGGAACCCGGTTTTCACATCTATGTGCTCTATCCGCACAAAAAACTGATGTCGACCAAAGTGCGCACCCTGATCGACTTCCTGAGCGATTATTTCGCGGAAAGTTTTGCATAATTGTGACCCTTAAGTAACGGGAATACTTCGGAAAAATTATTCTTCCGTGACAGGAGTCCTGCGTCGTTGACAGGCTGAGTCGCGCCCCGTAAACGGAACTTATCTTGTGCCGTTTCACAGGGGATTACGGATGAAGATGCCGCGTCTCAAAGTGCTGTTTTTCGTGGGCGTATTAAGTCTGGGCTGGTCGTCGGGGGCCAATACCTCGATGACGGGCCAGCCGCCCCTGCCGCAAAGTGCCGCCACAAAAACTCCCGCTGTCGAAATTGATCCCGACACCGGCGAGCACAAAATCAGCTTCAGCGTGCTGATTTACAATATCGCCGGCCTGCCCTGGCCGATCAAAAGCGGCCGGGCGAAACGGCTGGCCATGATCGCCGACAAATTCGCCCAGCTTCGCAGCCAGGGCCGCGCCCCGGATCTGGTGCTGCTGCAGGAGGCCTTCATGGACGAAAGCCGCGACATCATCCAGGCCGGCGGCTACCGGAATTATATAGCCGGCCCGCGGGCGGACGATGTGGTCGAAGGCGCCTCGCCGGACGCTTCGGCAGACTTTCTCGACGACCTTCGCAACTGGCGCGGCGAGACCTGGGGCAAGGTCATGAACAGCGGCCTCTATATCCTCAGCGACTTTCCCATTGTCGGGGCCCACAAAGCCGCCTTCCCGCGCCGGGATTGCGCCGGCTGGGACTGCCTCGCCAACAAGGGGGTGATGATGGCCTGGGTCCGCATCCCCGGGGTGCCGTTCCCGCTCGAAGTGGTCAACACCCATATGAATTCCAAGGGGCCGTCCTCGGGAGTCGACTATTCCCGCACCAGCGCCGCACAGAAGCTGCAGCTCGGCGGCATGCGCCGCCTGATCGAACAGAACTCCGACAGCGACAATCCGCTGATCGTGGCCGGTGACTTCAACCTCAAAGGCCTGCCGGAGCTGGTGGAGCAGCTCAAGCGTCACAGCAGTCCGCGCCCGGCGCAGCAGTTCAGCCGGGAATATTGCCTGGAGGCCGCCAGCGGCTGCGAACTGCGGCTGGACGTGAAAAGCGCGACACCCTGGCTCGACAGCAACGACCTGCAGGCCTTTGACAGCGGCCGCCATGCCCACTTGCGGCCGGTCCGGGTCGAGCTGATCTTTGACGAGATTATCGACGGCGAACCGCTCTCCGACCATGACGGCTACCTGGTGCAATATGAGCTGCGCTGGATCCCCGAGCAGATCCCGCAGCAGACCGCCGGCCTGTAAGTCGCACCCGGCTTGAACTCGCCCTGTTCCGCTGTTATATAAGGCTCCTGAATTGGTGCTCCGGATTTACGCTCCGGCCCGCAACAAAAGGAACAGTATCATGTCACAGATTGTCGTTACGGCACTCTATCATTTTGTCACGCTCGACGATTATAAAGAGATGCGTGAGCCCCTTCTCAATTTCCTCCAGGACCAGGGCATCAAGGGCACATTGCTGCTGGCCCGCGAAGGCATCAACGGCACCGTCGCCGGCACGCCCAAAGCCATTGAAAATTTGCACAACTATCTGCGCGCCGATCCGCGCTTCAAGAATATTGTCACCAAGGAAAGCTATACCGACGAGATGCCCTTCTACCGCACCAAGGTGAAGCTGAAGAAGGAAATCGTCACCATGGGCGTGGAGGGGATCGACCCCAACCATATCGTCGGCACCTATGTGAAGCCGCAGGACTGGAATGCGCTGATTAGCGATCCGGACGTGATCCTGGTCGACACCCGCAACGATTACGAGGTAGGCATCGGCACCTTCAAGGGCGCCCTCAACCCGGAAACCGACACCTTCCGCGAGTTCCCGGCCTATGTGCAAGAGAACCTTTCAGGTGACAAAGACAAGAAGGTGGCCATGTTCTGCACCGGCGGCATCCGCTGCGAGAAATCCACCGCCTACCTCAAGGAGCAGGGCTTCAACGAAGTCTATCACCTGGAAGGCGGGATTCTGAAATATCTCGAGGAAGTGCCGGAAGAAGACAGCCTGTGGGAAGGCGAATGTTTCGTGTTTGACAGCCGGGTCGCGGTCAAACACAATCTGGAGCCGGGCATTTACGACCAGTGCTATGCCTGCCGCATGCCGATCACCGAAGAGGACAAACAGCATCCCCATTACGAAAAGGGCGTGAGCTGCCATCACTGCCACGATGAAAAATCTGCCGAACAGTTGCGCCGCTATCAGGAGCGCGAACGGCAGATCGAACTGGCCCGGGAAAAAGGCGGCGAGCATATCGGCGGCGAAGTCTCGGACATCATCGCCCAGCGCCGGGAAGAAAAACGCCGCTTCAAGGAAGAGCAGAAGCAGCACGACCACCACTCCGCCGAACACGTGGAGGCCTGAGCATGATCGACTCCCTCAGTTTTGACAACCGCTTTGCGGAGCTGGGGGAGCCCTTCTTTGCGCCGATGCGGGCCCGGCCGCTGCCGGATGCGCGCATGGTCACCTTCAGCCGGGAGGCGGCACAACTGCTTGACCTGCATCCCGACTGGCTGGGTTCGGCCGAGGCCGTCAATATCTTCGCAGGCCATGAAGTACCGGAGCAGGCCCAGCCGCTGTCCATGGTCTATGCCGGGCATCAGTTCGGCGGCTACAGCGCCCAGCTCGGCGACGGCCGCGGCATCCTGCTGGGCCAGGTCAGGAACAAAGCAGGCGAACTGTGGGACATCCACACCAAGGGTTCGGGCAAGACGCCGTTTAGCCGCTTCGGCGACGGCCGGGCGGTGCTGCGGAGCTGCATCCGCGAATATCTCGCCAGTGAGGCGCTCCATCACCTCGGCATCCCGACCACCCGGGCGCTTTGTGTGCTGGAAAGCTCGGAACCGGTACAGCGGGAGACGCTCGAGAATGCCGCGCTGCTGGTGCGGCTCGCCCGCTCCCACGTCCGCTTCGGCTCATTTGAATATTTCGCCCATACCAAGCGGCCGGAGGCGCTCAAGCAACTCGCCGACTATGTGATCGCGACCCATTTCCCTGACGTTTCGGAGGCGGAACAACCATATGACGCCCTGCTGCTCCGGATGGCGGAGCTGACCGGCAGCATGATCGCCCACTGGCAGGCTTACGGCTTCGCCCATGGGGTGATGAACACCGACAATATGTCGGTGCTGGGCGAGACCTTTGACTATGGCCCCTATGGGTTCATGGAGGCTTTCAACCCGGACTATATCTGCAACCATTCCGACGAGTGGGGCCGCTATGCCTTTAACCAGCAGCCGAGCATCGGCTTCTGGAACCTGCGCGCCCTGGCTTATGCGATGAAGGACCTGCTCAGTGGCGAGCTGACCGAGCAGCTGCTGGAGGTCTACCAGACCCGCTTTTTCGAGGACTATGACCGGCTGATGAACAAGAAGCTCGGCCTCAAGGTGATGATGCCCCAGGACCGCCAGCTGATGGGCGACCTGCTGGCGCTGTTGCACCAGCATGCGATCGACTACAGCATCTTCTTCCGCAGGCTCGCCGATTTCCGGCAGGAGGACGATGAAACGGCGCTCTATGTGCCGAAGCAGCAGCAGGTCCAGTTCCGCGACTGGGTCACGGCTTACAAAGCCCGTCTGGTGCAGGAAAATTCCATCGACGAAGACCGGCAGGCGGCGATGAAGAAAGCCAACCCCAAATATATCCTGCGCAATTACCTGGCCCAGCAGGCCATCGAGAAAGCCGAGGCCGGCGACGCCTCGGAAGTGGAAAAACTGATCGAGATCCTGTCAAAGCCCTATGACGAGCAGCCTGAGCATGAAGACTACGCCGCCGAACCGCCGGAGTGGGGCCGCAAGCTGGAGATTAGCTGCTCGAGTTGAATTGATATTTGAATTTGCTTCTAACAGTAGCACTCAAGTTCTTTTCTGCTAAAATGCCTTGAGCATATCATCATTTTAAGGGGGAACGATGGAAGATTTTAGTCTTCAAAATATAATTTACCTAGTTGTAGGTGGACTAATCGGTTCTGGAATCCAATGGCTCTTCGGTAATATTTCTAACAAAACATCGGTACTCAAATATATTGTGGAAACAAACAACATTGGTGTTTCCACTGATGATAAAACCTTCGGCTCAGTTAGAGTAACCTGGCAAGATAATAATGTCAGAAATTTATATATAACCAACTTTGTAGTGGAAAATGGAACTTCGAAAGATTTTGAAAATATTAAATTCAAAATCTATTCTGGAGACAACACACTTCTTTTGAATGAAAGTGCTGTGGTTGTTGATGAACCCTATGTAATACCCAAAGAAGAACATTACGAAGAAAGATTACATATACCTAAAGATCACGAACCGAACCAACAACAAATAGATGAGTATTATCATTCAAGGGAATATGAGCTTGGTGTTTTTAATCGCGGGAAAAGGCTGAAATTCTCCTACCTATGCACAAACCCTAATGATGACAATCCTCCAGAAGTATTCATCAGCACGCCTAGCAAGGGCATTCGTCTCAAGCAGAATTTAGTTCCCTATCTTGTAATGAAGCCGCTTTTCGGTGTTTCAGTAACCAGTTCAATAATAGTAGCGCTCCTTTTGTCAGCCGTTGTTGTAATCCTTTCGGGTCTCTGGATTAAAGACGTTTGGATTGTTGCATCAATATGTATGATTTTTGGTTTAACTGGCCAAGTATTTGCAGCACTATTTTGTAGAATATTTAAATTTCTTCGAGACCTTATCGCTGGATAAAATACTCCTTCATTATAGTACGCCTACTGACTGATAAATACCCTGCAACCGCTCCAATTTATCCGGGTTGCGCATGATCAGGATTTCCCGGATGCGGCCGTCGTCGTCCCAGTCGAACGACAGGGCGGTGACCACCATCCCGTCCAGTTCGACAATCAGCGCCGGGGCGCCGTTGAGCAGGGACATTTCAATCCGGCCCTGACCGGCATTGTTGATAAAGATTACCCGGAAGAAATGCACGATCCGCTCAACGCCGAACAGCGGCTCGCGAATGGCGTGGGCCTTGCCGCCGCCGTCGGTCGTGAGCCGGATGTCTTCGCTGAGCAGGCTGCTGAGCCGGTCCGTATCACCGGAGCCGAGCGCGCCGAGAAAACTCTCCAGCAGGGACTGCTGCCGCTCGACAGGCACCACCGCCCGCGGACGCTCTCCTTTCACATAGTCCCGCGCCCGGGACACCAGCTTGCGGCAGTTGGGTTCCGTCGCGCCAATAATCTCCGCCACCTCGGCATAGTCCTGATCGAAAATTTCCCTGAGCAGATAGGCGGCCCGTTCCTTTGGTGTCAGCCGTTCCAGCAGGGTGAGAAAGGCCAGCGACAGCGAGGAGGCCAGCGCCACCTGCTGTTCCGGGTCGCCCTCCTCGGTCCCGGCGAGCGGTTCCGGCAGCCACGGCCCGACATAATCGACCCGGCTGCGCTGCGCCGATTTCAAAACGTCCAGGCAGTGGCGGGTACAGACCGTGGTGAGCCATGCGGCAGGATTGTCGATCGCCGTCCGGTCCGCCGCCTGCCATTTCAGGAAACACTCCTGCACGGCATCCTCGGCATCACTGAGCGAGCCCAGCAGGCGGTAGGCCAGCCCCCTGAGCCGGGGACGGGCCGTTTCAAAATCCGTCAACAGGTCGGTATCGGTCATGGTCAATGTTGCGAGGCCTTCATCCGGTTCCACAGATTAATCATCATGATGGTGGAGGTCAAAACCGATATTTCCGCCTCGGAAAAAAGCGCCTTCAGTTCCGCCCTGAGCGCGCCGTAGTCGGTGTCCTCCTTCAGGGTGGTCAGCGCCTCGGTCCATTTGAGTGCCGCCCGCTCCCGCTCACTATAATCGTCCACATGGCGCCAGACCACAAGCCGTTCCAGACGCTCGTCCGTTTCGCCGTCGGCGCGGGCCTCGCGGATATGCATTTTCACACAAAAACCGCAGCTGTTGATCTGGGAGGCACGGAGCTTGACCAGATGCACCAGCAGCGGATCAAGGCCATGCTCCGCCATGGTTACTTCCACCTGCTGCAATGCCTGCAGCACATCGGGAATATGGTTTTCATAGGGGATAGCCGTCGTCATGGTCATCATTTTTCTCCTCTGTGAGTTAAGTCGTCTGAAGAGATGACGAATGGGGATGGCCGTCTGTGACAAAAAAGGCCCGCTAAATTTGCGGGCCTTTGGTTTGAATTCTGATGCCGAAGCTAGTCCTTGTTCAGCTTGCCGTTTTTCCAGTATTTGGTGCCCTGCAGGGTCGCCTGCAACGCGAGACCGTTTTCAGTCATCTGGTAGACACTGACGCCGGACACAACGGTATCGGCGCCGCTCGCCGCCCCGCCTTCGTCAGAGACCTTGGCCGCCGCATCGGCCTGGCCGGAGAAGTCCCAGCCCTTGTCGACGAAATTATCGAAGGAAGAGCGCTTGTGGAAAATCATCACCGTGCGGTAATCCTTGACGCCGAGGCCGATGCCGACCCCGCCGGTGGCCATTTTCATATAGATATTCTGGCCCGACTTGTTGTCATGGGCGACGCCGGTGCCGGAGCCGGCGGAAAAGAGGATCACATTGACCCCGCCCGAGTTGAAGACCGCATAGCCCTCGGCTTCCTTGATCATGGACTTGGTTTCCGGGTTGCTTTTATAGAGCTTGGCCAGCACTTCGTCCTTCATTTCCAGGATTTCCTGGCGCTTTTCGTCTTTGGATTTGGCCTGGGCGGGTACGGATGCCAACAGCGGCACCATCATCGCACAGAGAATCAAAAAGCTTTTTCTGAACATTACATATATCCCTTCCTCTTTTGGTTTCTATATTATCTAGCGGTAAAATAAGGCTATTTCCAGACAGTTTTAGCAGCTTCCGATTTATTAATATTAATAATGATTTGCATTATTATAAATTCAATTCTATGGTCCCTCCAGTCTACGTACAAGTAACCTGGAGGAATAAAATGAGTATCCGGACTACCACAGCCCTGGCCGCCCTGATAACTGTCGGCGCCTGCACACCCCCTGCCCTGGCACAACAAGACGACGACAGTCTCGAGGAGATTATCGTTGTCGGCAAACAACAGTCCTATTTCGAAAAGGCCCGCAAAACGGCCATGAAGATGGAAGCGGACGATCTGGAAACGCCTTTCAGTCTGAGTGTACTTAACGCCACCATGCTGGAAGACCTGAAAGCCAACACCCTGGAAGACGCCTATGGTTATATTTCCGGTTTTTCCCGGTCCGGCACCAACGCCAACTCTTTCACCATCCGCGGCCTGTCCGCCGATCTGCAGAATATCCAGGTGGACGGCCTGCCGGGACTGGTTTCCCGCTTCGGCTCCCCGGTCACGGCCAATATCGAGCGGGTGGAAGTCCTCAAAGGTCCGGCTTCCGTGCTTTACGGCTGGATGGATCCGGGCGGGATGCTCAATATCGTCACCAAGAAACCGCAGGCCGAAACCTATCGTTCCGTTGATGTGACCTACCAGCATTTCATAGACCAGAACGAGGGCGGCCTGGAGGGATCAATTGACCTGACCGGCCCGCTCAATGACGACGGCACGATCATGTACCGGCTGGTGGCGGGCGGTGAAACCGAAGACAGCTTCCGAAATTATGTGGAGGAAGACACCCTCTACTTCTATCCGAGCCTGGCGTTCCAATTGAGTGACAAGACCCGTCTTGATCTGCAGTTTGAATATACCAAAGAAGACCGCAGCGGTGACGACGGCCTGTTTGTCCTGAATCAGGATCTCTCCACCATTGCGCCCATCGAGACCTATTATCAGGAACCGGGCGACAGCGATAATGATAAAGGCTATGCCTTCTCCCTCAGCCTGGAACATCAGGCAAGCGACAATCTCACCGCCTCTTTCAGATGGCGTAGCGTTTTCCATGAAGATGAACGGGATCTCTATGAGAGCAATGCGGTGCGCCCGGACAATACGTTGCGCCGGCGTAACCGGAACCAATATAACAACCGCAAATATCATTTCTTTGACGCCAATGTGAACTATCATATCGACGGCGCCATCGAACAGAATATCCTGGCCGGGGTGAACGGCGGTTATGAATATCGCCAGTATGACCGGCTTGCCTTTGATACCCGGGGCGCCAACGTGGATATCTATGATCCGGTCTATACAGGCCAGATCCTGGAAGACGACCCGGGCAACTTCCGCAAGTGGAACCTTTATAACGTTGGCGCCTATTTGTTCGACCGCTTCACAATAAACGAGCATCTGACTCTTGTCGCCGGTGTACGGTTTGACTATCAGGAAGGTGATTACGAATATTATTATCTCGACAACGACGATACCGGCGAAGACGAAACAAATACCTCAAGCACAAACTTTAATGGCGGCATTGTCTATCGGGTCAACGACAGGCTGTCACTCTATGCCTCCTACGCCCAGTCCTTCAACCCACAGACCGTGGCCACCTATGACCAGCATGGCGACCAGCTGGACCCGGAACAGGGCGAGCAGTTCGAGGCTGGCGTTAAGCTCGCCGCCCTTGACGGCCGGCTGAACCTGAATGCCGCCTGGTTTGATATCAGCAAGGAAAATGTGGTGGAAAACAACGGCGACTATAACGAACTTGTGGGCAAAATCACCAGCAATGGCATTGAAGTCAATCTGCAGTATCAGGCGACGGATACCCTGCAGTTTCAGGGCGGGTACACTTATGTAGATGCGGAAGTGGCTGAAACCTTCAACGAGGATGCGCTCAACAACGTACCAGCCTTTGCCCCAGCGCACAGCGCCTTCCTGTGGATGCGTTACAACTATCCCCGGGAAGTGTTGGGTGGCCTGCTGGGAGCCAGCCTCGGCGTGCGGTATGAATCTGACCGCTTTACCGATGAAGAAAGCAGAAAACGAGTGCTCCTGCCTGAATATACGGTTGTCGATGCGGCGCTATATTACGAACGAAACCGCATGAAATATGCCGTCAATATCGCCAACCTGACCAACAAGGTCTATTATACCGGCGGCAGCAACGACTATAAGATTTACCCCGCCGAACCGCTGAAAATCTCTTTGTCGGCACGGATCGATTTCTAACATTGAGAAGTGCCCCGGATGGGGCACTTTTCTCAGATCTCGGGAAATTTATAATCTTTGAACGTTTCCCTCAGGCCCAGCTTGCTGATCTTGCCGGTGGCAGTGAGCGGGATGTCCTCGACAAACTGCACATCGTCGGGAATCCACCATTTGGCGACCTTGCCCTCGAGATAGCCGAGCAGCTCTTCCCGGCTTGCCTCGGCCCCTTGTTTCAGCTGCACCACCAGCAGCGGCCGTTCCTCCCACTTGGGATGGGACATGCCGATCACGGCGGCGAGCGCCACCGCGTCATGGCCCATGACGATATTCTCCAGGTCCACCGAGCTGATCCATTCGCCGCCGGACTTGATCACATCCTTGGCCCGGTCGGTGATCTGCATGAAGCCATGCGCGTCGATGGTGGCCACATCGCCGGTATCGAACCAGCCGTCCGCATCGACCGCCTTTTCCGCCTGCTTGTAATAGCTTTCCACAATCCACGGCCCCTTGACCAGCAGCCGCCCGAAGGTGGTGCCGTCCCACGGCAGCTCATTGTCGTCATCATCGACGATTTTCATTTTCACGCCGAACGGCGGGCGGCCCTGCTTGCATTTGAGGTCAAGCCAGGCCTCGTAATCCCGGTCCTTGAGCCCCTTCATGAACGGCAGGTCCCGATTGACGGTGCCGAGCGGGCTCATCTCGGTCATGCCCCAGGCATGGTTGACTTCGACGCCATATTTCTGGTCCAGCAGCTGAATCATATAGCGCGGCGCGGCCGAGCCGCCGACAATCAAACTTTTAATAGTGGCCAGGTCCTGGCCGCTTTTATCGAGATAGTCGAGCAGCCCGTTCCAGATGGTCGGCACCGCCGCCGAGCAGGTGGCACCCTCGGCGCGGATCAGTTCATGGATGCTGGCCCCGTCCATGCCGGCCCCGGGCAGGATCATCTTTGCCCCGACCATGGGCGCGGCAAAGGTCAGGCCCCAGGCGTTGGCGTGAAACATGGGCACAATGATCAGGATGGCGCTCTCCGCCGCCTGGCCGAAGCCGTCCGGGCTGTTGCCGCAGGCCGCATGCAGCAGGTTGGAGCGATGGGTATAGAGCACGCCTTTGGGATTGCCTGTCGTTCCGGATGTGTAACAAAGTGAGGACGGCGTCTCCTCCGGGAAGGACGGCCACTGGTACCCCCTGTCCTCGGCCGCCAGCAGATCCTCATAACAGAGCGCGCCGTGCAGGCTGGTGTCCGGCATATGCGCCCGGTCGGTCATGACAATGTATTTTTCCACCGTCGGCAGATGCTCCTGCAGCTTTTCCAGCAGCGGCACGAAGGTGACGTCGGTCAGGATCATGCGGTCTTCGGCGTGGTTGATAATATAGATCAATTGCTCGGCAAACAGGCGCGGGTTCAGGGTGTGGCAGATGGCGCCCTTGCCGGAAATGGCGAACCAGCTTTCGATATGGCGATAGCCGTTCCAGGCCAGGGTGGCGATACGGTCGCCCTCCCGGACACCGAGCCGGGCCAGCGCTGCCGCCAGCTTTTCTGTCCGTGCCAGGCATTGCCCGTAATTTTCCCGGTGTATGCTGCCGTCCTCGGCCAGGCGCGAGACGATTTCCGCTTCGCCGTGGTAGGTGGCGGCATGGATCAGGATTTCCACAAGATTGATCGGTGCCGATTGCATCGAGGCCATGATGTCTCCCTTTATTTTTGTATATTGTACCCTAAAACCAGCTGTCCTGCATCTCAAAGGCGCTGGACTCAAATCCCATCAGTATATTCGCCTGCTCTTTGGTGCGGGTAAGTTCCCGGCCCATGAAATAGCGGGCGGCCTGCAGCTTGCCCTGGTAATAATCCGCCTGGTTTCCTTCCGGCTCCTCGTTCAGGGCGAGCTTGGCGGCCCGGGCCTGGCGCAGCCACATCCAGGCGATGATCACCCGGCCCATGAAATCCAGATACAGGGTGGCGTTGGCCAGCGCCAGGTCCACATCCTCGGCCATTTTTCCGGTCAGGGTGCGGGTCACCCGCCCGACCAGGTCAAGGCTTTCCGCCACCGGGATGGTGATTTCCTCCCCGACCACGTCTTCAGATGCCAGCCGCACATCTTCGGCAATACACTCCAGCAGCAATTTGAGGGAGGCGCCGCCGTCGATCACCACCTTGCGGCCCAGCAGGTCCAGCCCCTGGATGCCTTCGGTGCCCTCATGAATCGGGTTGAGGCGGTTGTCCCGGTAATATTGCTCGACCGGATATTCGCGGATATAGCCCGAGCCGCCGAGCACCTGGATCGCCATCTTGTTGGCCTCGAGTCCATATTCTGACGGATAGCTTTTCACCACCGGGGTCAGCAGGTCCAACAGGCCGAGCAGGCGTTTCTTCTCGGCCCCGTCGTCGGCCAGTTCAATACGGTCCACCTGCTGGCTGGCGTAGAGGGCCAGGGCCAAAGCCCCTTCGCCATAGGCCTTTTGCGCCAGCAGCAGCCTTCGGATATCCGGGTGCGCAACCAGCGGCACCTGCGGGCTCAGCGGGTCCTTGCAGGACGGCAGGCGGCCTTGCTGCCGCTCGCGGGCGTAGTTGAGGCTGTAGTGATAGCCGGCCAGGCCGAGCATGACCGCGCCGAGACCGACATTGATCCGGGCCTCGTTCATCATCTGGAACATATAGCTGAGGCCGCGGTTGGGCTCGCCGACCAGAAAGGCCTCGCAATTGTCATTCTCGCCGAAATTCAGCACCGTGGAGGTCGTATGGCGATAACCCATTTTATGCAGCAGACCGGCCAGGGCAACATCGTTACGATCCCCCAACGAGCCATCCTCACCCACCCGCACCTTGGGACAGATAAACAGGGAGATGCCCTTGACCCCTTCCGGCGCGCCCTTGATCCGGGCCAGCACCATATGCACGATATTTTCGGTGATGGACTGGTCGCCGCCGGAGATGAACATTTTATGCCCCTTAAGGCGATAGCTGCCGTCTGGCTGGAGTTCAGCGGTCGTTTTGATATCCGACAAAGCCGATCCCTGCCCGGGCTCGGTCAGCGCCATGGTGCCGGCAAAGCGGCCGTCGGTCATGGGCGCGAGGAAGCGGGCGATCTGGTCTTCGGTGCCGAAACTGCGGATCAGGTTGCCGGCGCCGATGGTCAGCAGGCTGTACCCGGAGAAAGAAATATTGGCGCCGTAAAAGAAGGACATGCAGGCACTGTTCAGGGTCTGCGGCATATGCATCCCGCCGTGCTCCGCATCATGATGGGCGGACAGGAACCCCGCGTCGGCGAAGGCCCGCCAGGCGTCCGCCAGTTCCGGCAGCAGGTGGACCTTTTCGCCGTCAAAGGCCGGCTCCTGCTGGTCCCCGGTCTGATAATGCGGCAGGTAATGGTCCTCGGCAACGGCCCGGGCCGTCTCCAGAAAGGCGCTCATGGTCTCCGGCGTATAGTCGGCAAAAACACCGCCGGAGAAAGCCTGTTCACTTTCCAGCACATTGTGAAGCTGGAAGTTAACCTCCCGCATGTGATCAAATAAAAACGACATCAATCTCCCTTTCCCAGGACCGCTCTCCGGGCCGCCTCTTATGGGCCGCGCCGGAGTTCAAAAATATCTCCTGGCGGGAAGTATATTCAAACGAACGTTTCAATCAAAGGGAAATCACACACCACCGCTGTTCTCGCCTCAGACCACCCGGAAGCCACGCCAGAAGGGATCATCCTCATCCACGGTGATGGTGTTGAGCCCGGTCTGCCGCGCCCAGCCGGCAAAACTGGGCCGGATGGCGTCAAAATCGCCCACCTTGGTCGCATGTTCCACCCGGCCGCGGAAGCAGGAACCGATGATGCTTTCATGGACATAGTCGTCGCCCGGTTTCAGTTTGCCTTTGGCCGCAAGCTGGGCCAGCCGGGCGCTGGTGCCGGTACCGCAGGGCGAGCGGTCGATGGCCTTGTCGCCGTAAAAGACCGCATTGCGGCCATCGGCGCCTTTCGTTTGTGGCGTCCCGGTCCACATTAGATGGCTGACGCCGCGGATGCGGTCGTCGAGCGGATGAACCGGGGTGATTTTTTCCTGCAAAAGACGCCGCAGTTCCGGGCTCAGCCCCACCAGTTGCGTGGCGGTAAAATGTTCCAGCCCCGGATAGTTTTCCTGGGGATCGATGATGGCGTAGAAATTGCCGCCGTAGGAAATATCCACTTTCAGGGGACCGAGCTTTGGACAATCGACCTCTACCCCCTCGGCATATAGAAAGCTGTCGATGTTATAGAGCCGCACTTCGGTGACCCGCTCGCCCTCGCGCACATACTCTGCCTGCACCAGTCCGGCCGGGGTTTCCAGTGTCAACCGGCCTTCCTCGCACGGATGCAGCAGGCCGTTTTCCAGCCCCATGGTGACCATGCCGATGGTACCGTGGCCGCACATGGGCAGGCAACCGCTGGTTTCCATGAACAGGATGCCCATATCGGCCTCGGGATCAGACGGCGGATAAAAGAAGCCGCCGGACATCATGTCGTGGCCGCGCGGCTCGAACATCAGCGACTGGCGGATCCAGTCATGCTGTTCGATAAACTCCACGCGCTTGTCGGCCAGGGTCTTTCCCCTGAGCAGCGGCGCCCCGCCGGCCACCAGGCGGACCGGATTGCCGCAGGTATGGCCGTCGATACAGAAAAAGACATGCGGTGTTTCGGGCATGGCGCTATCCCAGTAAACTATCCAGGTCGGGCCGGGTTGCCTCTGCCTCACGAACCGTGGAAATCAGGTCCTCCCGCTCCGCGCCGCTCAGGATCATGCGCGGCAGGCGCACCCGCTCCGAGCCCCGCTCCATCACCTGCTCCACCAGCTTGATATATTGCACCAGCTTGGGTTTGGAATCGAAATGCAGCAGCGGCATGAACCAGCGGTACAGCGCCTGCGCCTTGTCGATTTCCCCGCGCTGCAAAAGCTCGTAAAGGGCAACGCTTTCGCGCGGGAAGGCATTGGTCAGGCCGGAGACCCAGCCCTTGGCCCCCAGCACCAGCCCCTCAAAGGCCATGTCGTCAAGTCCGGCAAAGACGATGAAGCGCTCACCGCAGGCATTGATCAGGTCGGTGAAGCGGCGGGTGTCCTCAGCCGATTCCTTGATGCAGACGATATTGTCCACATCCGCGAGCCGTTCCAGGGTCTCGACGGAAATACTGACCCGATAGGACGCCGGGTTGTTATAGAGCATGATCGGCAGGCCGGTGGCCGAGGCCACCAGCCGGAAATGCTGTTCCAGCTCGGCCTGGTCCGGCACATAGACCATGGCCGGCAGCACCATCAGGCCGTCAATGCCGATGCGCTCGGCCGCCCGGACATAGTCCTGCGCCTCCTCGGTCGTAAAGTGTGATACCCCGGACAGGATCGGCACCCGGCCGGCAACCACGTCCTTCGCTGCTTCCAGCAGGGAGATTTTTTCTTCCGTGCGGAGCGAGTTGTTTTCCCCGACCGTGCCCATCAGCACCAGCCCGTGCACCCCGTCGTGCACCAAGCCATCAATCACCTGCTGCGTGGCCGTCAGGTCCACATTATGCTGTTCGTCGAACTGGGTGGTCACCGCCGGGAACACCCCCCTGAAAATCTCTTCCGCCTGTCGCGCCATCGGCCTGCTCCGAAATTGTATAAAATCCTGAACCAACGGCTAAGGGTAGCGTCAAGTCCTCTGTCCGGCAAGCCAAATTGCGCCGCCGCAGAACCTTGTCCGGCCCCCGACAGCAAAAGCATTTGGTAGTGAAACCGGATATGCATTATAAAATGATTTTGTTTGCGATACTGACCGTTTTATGCTGCACAGGCGCAACCAGAAAAAGGACGCTTAAATGACCACGCCCGTTGATCCCCAGGTTCAGGCTTTGCTCGACGAAATGGCAAAGCTCCCCCCGATCCATACCCTGCCGGTGGACATCGCCCGCCAGGCGTCTTTTCCCCAGGCGCCCAAGCCGGCTGTCCATCATATCGAGGACAGAACCATCCCCGGCCCGGGCGGCGACATCCCGGTGCGCTTCTATTATCCCCGCGCCGGTGACAAGATGCCGGCCCTGGTCTTTATCCATGGCGGCGGCTGGGTGATCGGCAGCCTCGACGACTATGACGCGATCTGCCGCAACCTGGCGCTGGAAGCCGACTGTGTGGTGATCTCGGTCGATTACCGCCTGGCGCCGGAGTACAAGTTTCCGGCCGCGCCGGATGATGCCGTGGCCGCCACCACCTGGGTGTTCGAACATGCAGACGAGCTGGGCATTGATGCGGACCGTATCGCCATCGGCGGCGACAGCGCCGGCGGCAACCTGTCCGCCGTGACAACAGTCCGGACCCGTAACGACCTCAACCTGGCGGCGCAACTGCTGATTTACCCGGTGACGCTGTATCATGACCCGCTGCTGCCGTCGCATGTGGAAAATGCTGAGGGCTATATGCTGACCATTGCCGCCATGGACTGGTTCATGGACCATTATCTTCCCGACGAAAGCTACCGAACCCACCCCCTTTTCGCGGTCGGCCTGACGGAGGACCTCACGGACCTCCCCCCGGCCCTGGTCATCACCGCCCAGTATGATCCGCTGCGGGATGACGGCGAAGCCTATGCCGCCCGCCTGCGCGAGGCAGGTGGGAAGGTGGAATGCTGGCGCTATGACGGCATGATTCACGGGTTTTACGGCATGTTCGGTGTCGACAAGGGAGCTGACGCCCTGTCCCGCTCAGCCGCCTGGCTGAAAGAAACCCTGAACGCCTGAAGGCCGCAAGTTCAAGTGCCGATGAACAGGCGGATGCCGTAGGCAATGATGCCGAGCACCATCACCCCGGCCAGCCAGAGCCCGACAAACCAAAGCAGTTTGCGTCCGGTTCCGGGCTCAGGTCCGCCATTGTCATTGGCATCGTCACTGCCTGCCATCAGTAATGATCCTCCTCGCTGGCCTTGCCACGGAACACCCAGTAGGCGTAACCGGTATAGGCCAGGATCAGCGGCAGCAGGATTACCGCCCCGGCCAGCATGAAGGCCAGACTGGAGTGATCGGCGGCCGCCTCCCACAATGTAATCTGACGTGGCACCACATAGGGATAGAGGCTGATGCCGAGCCCGATGTAGGACAGCAGGAACAGGCCCAGCGCCAGCGGAAAGGGAAGTTTCTCCCGCCGGGTGCGGATGCTCCACAGCAGCAACAGGCCAAGCCCCGCCACCAGCACCGGCACCGGCCACAGGATGGCGATATTGGGCCAGCGGAACCAGCGGCCGGAGATTTCCTCGGACAGCATCGGCGTCCACAGGCTGACGGCGGCGATAAACAGCAGCATGCCGAGCGCCAGCGGCAAGGCAAAACGATAGACCTTGTCCTGCAGACCGTCTTCAGACTTGAGGATCAGCCAGCAGGCGCCAAGCAGCGCGTAACCGATCACCAGCGCCACCCCGGTCACGAGGCTGAACGGGGTAATCCAGTCAAACCAGCCGCCGGCATAGGCCCGGTCCTCCACGGCAATGCCCTGGATGAAGGCGCCGAGGATGATGCCCTGGCACAGGGCCGCCCCCACGGAGCCGAGGGCAAAACTATAGTCCCAGGCTTTCTGGTGCGCGGGATCACGCCAACGGAACTCAAAGGCGACGCCGCGGAAAATCAGCCCCAGCAACATGATGATGATCGGTGTGTAAAAAGCCGGCATCAGCACGGCGTAGGCCAGCGGGAAGGCGGCAAACAGGCCGCCGCCGCCCAGCACCAGCCAGGTTTCGTTGCCGTCCCAGACCGGGGCGATACTGCTCATGGCAACGTCCCGCTCCTTGCCCTTGTTGAGGAAGGGGAACAGGATGCCGACGCCAAGATCAAAGCCATCCAGGATCACATAGACCAGGATAGCGACGGCCAGAAGCATGGCCCAGATAAATGCCAGATCCAACATTATTTGCCTCCTTCCGGTTTCTTGTCCTTGATCATGGCGTCCGGATTAACCGCCATGGCCGGGGTTGTCCCCGCCGCCCGGATCGGACTGCGATCCACCGGCTGCGGCTCGTCGCCTTTCGGCAGTTTGGCGAACATGCGGAACAGATAGTAGACGCCGAAGCCAAACACGATGAAATAAACCACTGCGAACTGGGCCAGCGACGTGGAGACCGCCGGCAGGTCGACCGGCGAGACCGAATCCCCGGTCCGCAGCAGACCGTAAATGGTCCAGGGCTGGCGCCCCACTTCGGTGACGATCCAGCCCGCCAGCACACAGATGAAGCCGGTCGGCCCCATCAGCACCGCCAGGCGATGGAACAGCGGACAGTCATAGAGTTTGCCGCGCAGGCGCAGCACCAGGCCCACCAGGCCGGTAAAAGCCATCAGAAAACCGAGCCCGACCATTACCCGGAACGACCAGAACACAATCGGCACAAAGGGCCGGTCTTCCGGCGCCCATTCCTTGAGCCCCTTGATATGACCGTCCCAGTCATGGGTCAGGATCATGCTGCCGAGCTTGGGGATCTCGACTGCATATTTGGTTTCCTCTTCCTCCATGTCGGGCCAGCCGAACAGGATCAGCGGCGCGCCGTCATAGGACTCAAAGTGGCCTTCCATGGCCGCCACCTTGGCCGGCTGATGTTCCAGGGTGTTAAGCCCGTGCATGTCACCGGCCAGGATCTGCAGTGGGGCGACAATGACCGCCATCCACATGGCCATGGACAGCATGATTTTCGGCGTCTCCCGGGTCTTGTCCTTGAGCAGGTGCCAGGCCCCGACCGCGCCGACCACAAAGGCCGTGGTCAGATAGGCGGCCAGCACCATATGCACCAGCCGGTAGGGGAAAGAGGGATTGAAGACGATCTCGAACCAGTCGGCCGGGATATATTGTCCGGCCTCGTTGAGGGCATAGCCGGTCGGGGTCTGCATCCAGCTGTTGACCGACAGGATCCAGAAAGCGGAGAACAGCGTGCCTGCCGCCACCACCAGGGTGGCCGTAAAATGCAGCTTCTTGCCGACCCGGTTCATGCCGAACAGCATGATGCCGAGGAAGCCGGCTTCGAGGAAGAAAGCGGACAGCACCTCGTAGCCCAGGAGCGGGCCGATCACCGATCCGGCCTTGTCGGAGAAGACGCTCCAGTTGGTGCCGAACTGGTAACTCATGACGATGCCGGACACGACACCCATGCCGAAGACGACGGCGAAAATTTTCATCCAGTAGCGGAACAGGCGGATGTAGGCGTCCCGCCCGGTGTACAACCACAACCCTTCCAGCACGGCCAGGTAACTGGCGAGCCCGATGGTAAAGGCGGGGAACACGATATGAAACGCAACGGTGAAGGCAAACTGCACCCGTGCGAGCATCGTGGCATCAAATAATTCTGTCATTTTTCATACCCTGTCGATTACTTGGTTTACGTCAGTCTCTACAGGGATCTGGCGTAAGTTAAATTGACGGATCAAACCCGCTTCGTTGCCGGGTTGCTTCATTTTCCCTGTTCTTCAGGGACCGGGCTGCCATTTCGGCCAGCTCCGGCGCCAGAGCATGCATCGCATCGAACTGGCTGAGGAATACTTCGCCGGTCAGGTCATCAAGAAAATGGGATCGCTTGAGACGATCCATGACCGGGCCCTTGACTTCGGAAAGATGGAATTTCACACCGGCGTCCTTGAGCAGGTGATTGATCGCCTCCAGGCTTTCCAGCGCACTGGCGTCAACATCATTGACCGCCGGGCACATGAGCACCACATGGCGGATTTCCGGCTGTTTGGCGACCAGTTCGTAAATGCGGTCTTCGAGAAACCGGGCGTTGGCGAAATAGAGGCTTTCGTCAATCCGTAGCGTGACCAGCTCCTTGCTGGTCAGGACCTGGTGGCGGTTGACATTGCGGAAATGCTCGGTACCTGGCACTTGGCCGACAATGGCGCAGTGGGGCCGGCTGGTGCGATACAGGAACAACAGGATCGACAGGCCGACGCCGAGGATGACGCCGATCTCCACCCCAAGCCCCAGGGTGCCGAGGATGGTCGCCAGCATGGCCAGGAAATCGCTTTTGGAATAGCGCCAGGTCTGGGCCAGCAGGCGGAAATCGACCAGCGATAGCACCGCGACGATGATGGTGGCGGCCAGCGTCGCCTTGGGCAGGTGAAACAGCAGCGGAGTCAGGAACAGGGCGGCGAGACAGATGCCGACTGCGGTATAGGCGCCGGCCGCCGGGGTCCGGGCACCGGCATCGAAATTGACCACCGAACGGGCGAAGCCGCCGGTGACCGGATAACCGCCGGACAGACCCGAAGCCATATTGGCGGCGCCGAGGCCGATCAGTTCCTGGTCGGCATCAATGCGCTGGCGCCGTTTGGCCGCCAGGGTCTGGGCCACGGACACGGATTCGACAAAACCGATAATGCTGATCAGCACGGCGGAACCGATCAGGCTGCTCCACAGATCCATGTCAAAGACCGGCAGGGTCAGCGGAGGCAGGCCGGTGGGAATATCGCCGACAATGGAAACCCCCTTCTCGCCGAGCCCGAAGGCCAGTACCACCAGGATCGACAGCGCCACCGCGCCAATCGGCCCGGCCTTGGCCAGGATATCGGCAAAGCGTTCGCCGAGACCGAAACGGACCAGTAACGGCTTCAGGCCCTTACGCACCCAGAACAGGAACAGAGTCGCCGTCACGCCGACGGCCACCGTATAGGGATTGAGTTCTTTAAGATGTTCAATCAGGGAGACAATAATTTCCAGCAGGTTGTGGCCGGATGCCGAAATGCCGAAAATATGTTTGAGCTGGCTTGCGGCGATAATCAGGCCCGAGGCGGTAATGAAGCCGGAGATCACCGGATGACTGAGGAAATTGGCGAGGAACCCGGCCCGGAACAGACCCATGAGGATCAGGAACAGGCCCGACAGGAAGGCCAGGGTCAGGGCCGCGGTCAGATATTCGGGTGAGCCGGTCTGGGCAATCCGCCCCACCGCCGTCGCAGTCATCAGCGAGACCACCGCCACCGGCCCAACGGCCAGCGCCCGGCTGGTGCCGAACAGGGCATAGGCCACCAGCGGCAGGATACTGGCATAAAGCCCCACTTCCGGCGGCAGACCTGCCAGCAATGCATAGGCCAGGGACTGGGGGATCAGCATGATGGTGACGATCACTGCCGCCACCACGTCATCAATCAGCAGGCCGCGGCTATATTCGCGGCCCCAGTCCAGCACCGGGAAATATCGGCTCAGGCCTGACATGATCTTCGTCCCGAATTGTTAAAAAAGGTTATTACTGGCCCTTGCGGGCGGCTTCGGCACGGGCATGAAGACGCGGTGCCAGCCCGGAAAGATCGTAACCGGCGCTGTTACAGGCATTGAGAACAGTGTCGGGATTCTGTTCCGCCGCCTCGTGAAGCGCCCACAGGCAGGCCGCCCGGGTCCCGGACTTGCAAAAGGCCAGCACCGGCCCGTTGCAGCCCTCGACTGCCTTGCCAAACTCTTCCACCTGTTCATCGGTAAACTGGCCCGGCGTCACCGGAATGTGATAATAGGCCATCCCGTGCTTTTCCGCTACGGCCTTGAGGTCGTCGGACGACGGCTGCATCAACCCTTCTTTATCGGGGCGATTGTTGATGACGGTCTTGTAGCCTTCGGCAGCAGCTTTTTCGATATCCTTGACGGTAAGCTGGGGGCTGACCGCTACCTGGTCATTCAGTTTTCTGATGGTCATGGCTGTTCTCTGATTTCATATAATTGTCGGAATTGTTGGCAGGAAGGCCGTGACCTTCCTGCCGGAATGATAGTGGATTAGAGGTCTTTCTTGCTGAAATACCAGTCGGTATACTCGTAACCTTCACCGGAGCGGGCTTCAGCAGCTTCTGCTGTCGCCGGCGGCGGCACGATGACCTTTTCACCCGGTTTCCAGTTTTCCGGTGTGGCGACACCATTTTCGTCTGCAGTCTGCAGGGCTTCCAGCAGGCGGACAAATTCGTCGATGGAGCGGCCGTTGCTCATGGGATAATAAACCATGGCCCGCAGCTTGCCTTCGGGATCAATGAAGAAGGTCGCCCGCACCGCAGAGGTATCGCTCGCACCCGGCTGGATCATGCCGTAGGCATTGGCCACATTCATGGACAGGTCCTCGATAATCGGGAACGGAATGTCGACGCCGAATTTTTCCTTGATGTTCCGCACCCAGGCGATATGGGCAAAGTTACTGTCGATGGACAGGCCAAGCAGATCGCAGTTCAGGGACTGGAACTTGTCATAGCGCTGGGCAAAGCCCATGAATTCCGTGGTACAGACCGGGGTAAAGTCGGCCGGATGTGAAAACAGAATCAGCCAGCGCCCCTTGTAGTCATCCAGTTTCTTTTGACCGTGGGTGGTTTTGGCGTCAAATTGCGGCGCCGGTTTGTTCAGTTCCGGCATGGCCGGACGGAAAGTTTGCTGAGTCTCTTCCATGATAATTTTCCTTTCAGTGTTAAATCGGGTCAAAGAGCGTTTACGGGTAACTTGAGATACTGCACTCCATTGTCTTCTGCCGGCGGCAGTTCACCGGCCCGCATATTGACCTGCACGGACTGCAGGATCAGTCGCGGCATATCCAGGGTCTTGTCCCGTTCAGTGCGCATCTCCACAAATTCATCTTCGCTGATGCCTTCATGCACATGAACGTTGGCAGCCTTTTCCTCGGCCACCGTGGTTTCCCAGATATATTCGTCACGCCCCGGCGCCTTGTAATCATGGCACATGAACAGACGGGTCTCGTCCGGCAGGGCAAAAATCTTCTGAATGGACCGGTACAGGGTCCGGGCATCGCCGCCCGGGAAATCAGCCCGGGCCGTGCCGTAATCGGGCATAAACAAGGTGTCACCGACAAAGGCGGCATCGCCGACAACGTAGGTCATACAGGCCGGGGTATGACCCGGGGTATGGACCGCAACAGCCGTCAGGTTGCCGATCCGGAAGGTGGCACCATCTTCGAATAATACATCAAACTGGCTGCCGTCGCGCTCAAATTCAGTGCCGGCATTGAATATTTTTCCGAAAGTTTCCTGTACAATCAGGATATGAGAACCGATGGCCAGTTTGCCGCCAACCTTCTCTTTCAGGTAAGGCGCCGCAGACAGGTGGTCGGCATGGACATGGGTCTCCAGGATCCATTCCACCTCGAAACCCTTTTCGCGGACATATTCGATGATCCGGTCGGCGGACTCGGTGTTGGTCCGGGAGGAATTGGGATTGTAATCCAGCACGGAATCGACAATAGCGCATTTTGACGTGGTCGGATCGCTCACCACATAACTCACCGTAAAGGTATATTCATCAAAAAAAGCTTTTACATCTGGTTTCATGGTTATTTCTCCTTGCAGCCCTGTCGGAGCCTGCTTTTCAGTCTTTCCGGTAGGGATCCGGATTGATCCTCAGCCGTCCACTTCGCCGTGCCGGCGCCTTTCTGCCAACCGACGCAAATTCAGCGGCATTTTTTTTCGCAGCCTGTGATGCTTTATAGGTTTGCTCAAAGGCCGGCGGGATGCATTTTCCCTCGGCGCAGCTCACACAGAGTGCCGACACAAGATCGCTCAACCGCTCATCCGCCAGCCGGTAAAAAACCGCCTTGGACTCCCGGGTGGTACTCACCAGCCCCTGCTCCCTGAGCCGGGCCAGTTCCCGGGACAGGCCCGGTTGCTTGACGCCGGTGTTCTGCTCGATCTCGCTCACTGAACGTTCTCCTTCCATCAGCTCACAGGCAATCAGGAGCCGGTTGGGGTGAGACAGCACCTTCAGCAGTGCTGAAATTTCATCAGCGCGGTCGCGCAGTTTTTCAAGGGCCTGGGTTTCACTCATTCCGTTGCCTCTGAATAATACCAGTCTTTTGTTACACTACTTTGGCCGGAAGACAGCCTCTGCTTCATGGTTTCCAGTGTGATCGGCGGCGCCTTGAGCAGGCGATCGCCCGGCTTCCAGCCTTCGGGGGCGGCCAACCCTTCCGCCGCCGTTGCCTGCAACGCCGACAGCACCCTGAGTAATTCATCCACTGACCGCCCCACATTCATGGGATAGTGGACCATTGCCTGAACAATCCCGTCGGGATCGATAAAAAATGCTGAACGTATCGCCGCCGTGCTGGTGGAATTTTCGTTGATCATTCCATAAGCCTCGGCAATGATCATGGACAAATCCTCGATAATGGGAAAGCTGATCGTCACGCCGAACTTGTCCTCGATATTCTGGATCCAGGCCAGATGGGCATAAATGCTGTCAACGGAAAGGCCCAGCAGCTCGCAATCGCGCCGGCGAAATTCTTTCGCGGCATTTTCAAAGGCGATAAACTCCGACGTACAAACCGGCGTAAAATCCGCCGGGTGGGAAAACAGCAACAGCCACTTCCCACGGTAGTCATCCAGAGACTTGACGCCCATTGTCGTGCGCGCCGTGAAGGCGGGAGCCCGCTCGCCAATGCGCAAATATTGTCTTACGGCCGGCTGGTTTTCTTCTCCAGAATAAGTCTCACTCATGGCGGCGCTCACTTGTTTGTTTCAGTTCATATTTTGTTAATATATTACATTATACATAATTGTAAAGTATAAAATAAAAAAATAACAAAAATATCACAAAAAACCCGCCACAGTACGCTGTGGCAGGCTCAAAATAGGGAAGGATTTATTGTTCAGTTCTGTTGAGCACGGCGGATTTTCGCCACATGGCGGATGCCGAGAGCAAAAAGCTCAACGCCAGGGGCGCGCTGGTATGGCGGAAAATGTCCCTGGAAAAAATGCAGGCTATCGCCGAGGCCTACCCGCCAAAGGAAGAGATCGACCTTGAGGGACCGGCTGACCTCTTTACAACCTTGCCAGAAGATGGAATCGTAATGTCCAGAGTGTCGAACGATTCCCGGATACTGCCCCGACAGGTCCTGTTTTACCGGGATTACATCAAAAGGACATTCAGCCAGCTAATTTCAACCCAGGATTTTGCGACCTCCCGCCCCATGGAACTCATTACCCCTTCGGCCGATGCGCCCCCCACCCCGTCTTGGCACTGCATCAGTGAACAGGAAGTGCTGGCTTTTCTCCAGACCGATGAGGGCGGCCTTTCCGGACAGCAGGTTGCTGTATTGCGTGCAAAATGGGGCGCCAACCGGCTGCCGGAAGGAAAAGAAAAAAAACTCTGGCAGATTGTCCTCAACCAGTTCCTCAACCCCCTGATCTATCTGCTGCTGATCGCCGCCGTCCTGGCCTGGCTGATCGGCGAACGGGTGGATTCCTATTTTATTTTCGGCGTACTGGCCTTCAACGCGGTAGTCGGCACCTTCCAGGAATGGCGGGCGGAAAAAAGCGCCCGGGCCTTGCAGAAGTTCATGCGCACCATGGTCCAGGTGCACCGCGACGGGCACTGGCAGGCTGTCGACAGCACCGAACTGGTCCCGGGTGATATCGTCAAGCTGGAGGCGGGACAGAAGATCGCCGCCGACCTCAGGATTCTGGAGGGACGGGAGCTGACCGCCAATGAATCCCTGCTGACCGGGGAATCCACGCCGGTCCACAAGAAGGTTGCCCGTGACCTCCCCGCCGACCTGGTGCTGGCCGACCGGGAGAATATGCTGCACGCCGGCAGTGAGCTGGAAGCCGGCAGCGGCATGGCCGTCGTCGTTTCAACCGGCATGCAGACGGCGCTCGGCAATATCGCCGAAGCACTCAGCACCGAAGATGTCTCCCGGCCGCCCCTGATCCTGCGCATGGAAAGATTCTCCAACCGGCTGATGCTGTTCACCGTCGTCCTGATGGCGGTCCTGAGCATTTATCTTTATCTGCAAGGCCATTCCGCGGTCTCCATCTTCATGCTGGTGGTGGCGCTGGCCGTGGCGGCGGTGCCCGAAGGTCTGCCCGTGGCGGTGACTGTCGCGCTGGCCGCCGGCATGCACAGGATGGCCCGGAAAAATGTCATTGTCCGGCAAATGCCCGCCGCCGAAGGACTCGGCGCCTGCAGCATGATCTTCAGCGACAAGACCGGCACCATGACCCAGAACAAACTGGTTGTGCAGGCCGTGAGACTGGCCGACGGCGAACAATTCACCCTTGGTGAAAAGCCCCTTTCGCCAAGAGCCCGAATTGCACTCTGGCGCGCCGGCGCCGTCGCCGCCCTGTGCAATGAAACCAGCGACGACGGCGACGAACTGGCCGGCGACAGTGTCGATATCGCCTTCATCCATTTCGCCCGGACTGTCGGGGTCCGGCAGAAAAAGCTGCTTCATCACTTCGCTTCCCTGAGCCTGATCCCGTTTGACGCCCGCCGCCGTTATGCCGCCAGTTTTCACAAGTTCCATGATCGCACCCTGGCCGCCGTCAAGGGAGCGCCGGAAGCCCTGGCCCCGCTGTGCCGCGGCGACACCTCGGGCTGGCTCGCTGAAGCGGAGCGCATGGCCGCTGACGGCTACCGGGTGCTGGCGCTGGCCGGAGGTGAAGTGCAATATACCGATGAAACCTTCCTCAGGGACCTGGAATTTATCGGCTTGGTCGGCCTGATCGATCCGGTCCGGCCGGAGGTCCCCGCCGCCGTCGCCCGCTGCAAGGAAGCCGGGGTGAAAGTCTGCATGATCACCGGCGACCATCCGGCCACTGCCTTGGCCATCTGCCGGGAAATTGGGCTTGCTTCCGACATTTCCGAAGTTGTAACCGGCCGGGAAATCGCTGCCCTGGCGGAAAATCCGGAAGCACTCCGCGCCAAAGTCAGGGAAGCCCGGGTCTTCGCCCGGGTGGAGCCGCTGCAGAAGCGGCAGATCATCCAGGCCGCCATGGCGGAAGGACATTTCGTCGCGGTGACCGGCGACGGGGTCAACGACGCCCCCGCCCTCAAGGACGCCAATATCGGTGTCGCCATGGGCAAAGGCGGTACCGACATGGCCCGCAATGCCGCCGACCTGATCATCACCGACGACAATTTCGCCTCCATCGTCGACGGCATCGAGGAAGGCCGCGTCGCCTACAGCAATGTGCGCAAGTTGATTTATCTGCTGATTACCACCGGCCTCGGCGAGATCGTCCTGGTTCTGCTCAGTCTGGCCATGGGACTGCCGCTGCCGCTGACCGCGATACAGCTGCTGTGGCTGAACCTGGTATCCAATGGCATCCAGGATGTGGCGCTGGCCATTGAAAAGGGCGAGCCCGGCCTGATGTCACGGCCGCCACGTCCGGCCAGTGAAGGCATCTTCAACCGGCGCATGATTCGGCAGATCACCGTCCACGGCCTCTATATCGGTGCGGCCGCCTGCGGTGTATTCTGGTTCAGCCTCACCCATCTCGGCCTTACGGAATTTGACGCCCGCAACCTGACCCTGCTGGTAATGATCATGTTTGAAAACGCGCATGTGTTCAATGCCCGCAGCGAGACCCGCTCGGTGTTTCGCATCCCCTTTTCCGCCAACTGGTGGGTGATCGGCGCCGTGTTCGCCACCCAGGCCCTGCACACCACGGCCATGCATATTCCGCTGGCGCAGCAGATTCTGGACATTGGTCCGGTCTCCCCGGCAACCTGGTTCGAACTTTTGGGAATGGCGCTGGGACTGATCCTGCTCAACGAGATCTTCAAGCTGATATACCGCCGGGAGTGATCGACCGGCGTACAAAAGAAAGGAGATGCGACAGTGCCGCATCTCCAGATAGCTTAAACCCAATTTATGTCCGGGATCAGAAGCGGGCCCGGGCGGTCAGACCGAAGGTCCGCGGCTGGTTGGTACGGAAGCCAAGGCGGGCACGTCCACCGCGCTCGCGGTCGAAGGACAGGTTGGCATTTTCGTCCAGCAGGTTGTTGACGTAAGCCACCAGCTCCCAGCTTTCCAGGATAACACCGGCGCTCAGGTTGACAGTCTCATAGCTGTCCAGCTCCAGATCCAGAACTGTTGCATCTGTACCTGTCGCACCGCCAAACGGCAGGCCGGAGACGAAGGTACCGGCTCCCGGCTCCTGGTCGGACGGCTGGGTATAGATGCTGCCGCGATGCTGGAAGGTGGCTGATACATAGCCTTCCGCACCAGCATCAACCATTTCAAGCGGGAAGTAATAGGTTGCCGTTGCCGCCAGGTTGAATTCCGGAGTGGAGGCCAAGCGGTTACCGTCACGCACGCCGCCGAGAACCGTACCGGTGCCATCAACCACGGTTGAGTCAAACTGGGATTCCAGAATGCTGGTGGCAATGGACAGGTCCAGGCCTTCGGTCGGCTGGAACTTGAACTCACCTTCCAGGCCCATGGTGTGGGCATCAGGCACGTTGAAGGAAATCCTGGAAGAACAGGATCCGGCATCCAGCGTGACCTGCAGGTCGTTGATCTTGGTGTAGAAGGCGGCCGCGTTCAGGGACATCTTGTCCGTTTTGACCTTTACGCCGGCTTCATAGTTCCAGGTTGTTTCATCGCCATAATCCTGGAAATCACCAAAGATCGCCAGGTCCTCTGCGGAACAAAGCGGTGTGTTCAGCGGATCGTTCACCCCGCCAAGACGGAACCCTTTGGAGACCTGGGCGTTCAGGGTCACCTCTTCGCTGACATCATAGCTGGCCAGGAACCGCGGGGAGAAGCCGTCAGAGGATGTGTCATCCATCTGACCGATAATGCCACTGCCGAACAGGCCGACAATGGTCGCCGTCCGGTCTTCGTTATAGTCATAATAACGACCGCCGACAGTCAGCTGCAGCCGGTCGGTAACGTCGTAAGTGGCTTCACCGAAGAGCGCCACCTGCTCCAGGGTATAGTCAAGTGTTGAATAATAGGGTGAATCCGCAGGACCAACGCCGGCAGAAGTCGCCGCAGCAGTCCCGGCCCCAAGAACGGCGTCCGTGTAGGCGTCATAGCCCGGTGTCGGCAGGAACTGCTCATAGCCGCGATCGGTTTTGGCGTAGAAGCCGCCAACCACCCACTGCAGCGGACCATCGCCGTTGGAACTCAGGCGGATTTCCTGGGTGAACTGTTCCACCTTGGTGGTGTCGCGCAGGTTGGACGGCAGCAGAACGGCTGCATCCGGATAGCCGAGATCAACAGACACACTGCCGGTCAGGGCGCTGGCGTCGCGGCTGACCAGGATGTCACGGTCTGTGTAGCTGGAAACAGACGTCACATCAAAGCCGTCAAAGCTGCCTTCAATAACCGCATCGGCAATGAAGGTTTCATCTTCAAAGGCTTCGCGGAGCAGCAGGAACTGCTGGCGCTCGTCAAAAGTTACCGGCGTGCGGGTTGTGGTGAAGGGATTGGCATAGAGGTTGAAAACTTCCTGGCGGTTAAAGCCGTCCATGTCAATTTTCTGGTAGATCACACGCGGCGTAATGGACCAGGTATCACTGGGTTCAAAACGCAGGGCGATACGGCCGCCGGTGCGGTTGCCGCTGTTCACATTCTCGTCAACGCTGCCATCTTCGCGCAGAGCATCAATAAAGCCGCCGTATTCGGTATGATAACCGACGATACGCAGGGCCGCTTTGTCAGCAATCGGGGCATTGACCATACCCTTGATATGGCCGCCAACACCGCCGCCGTCGATCACATTCAGTTCACCTTCCGCGGTGCCTTCGAAACCATCCAGGTCCGGCTGGCTGGTGATATAGCGGATGGTGCCGCCAACAGAACCGGAACCAAACAGGGTGCCCTGCGGACCACGCAGAACTTCCACCCGGTTCAGGTCATAGAGGTCGATATCCGGTGTAAACAGGGACAGGGAGATGACGGATTCATCAAGATAAACCCCCACCTGCTCTTTCACACCCGGCTGGTCGCGGACGATCTGGCCGGCGGAAACGCCGCGGATCGCCACCTGGCTCTGGCCCGGGCCGAGGTTCTGGATCATCAGGCCGGCCACATTGCGGGCAACGTCTTCAAGGTTCTGGGACCCGGTACGCTGGATATCGGCGCCGGTCAGGGCGTTGATGGAAAAGGGCACGTCCTGGATTGTGGACGCCCTTTTTGTCGCGGTCACGGTGATTTCTTCCAGCACCATTTCGTCATTTTCTTCGGCCACTGCTGCAGCATTGGCCAGCAGGGTGCCTGCAACAGCAGTACCCGCAAGAGTCAGAATTTTTCTGCTAAGTTTCATGGTCTTTGTTTCCTCCGATTTTGTCTTGTTCCAGTCCATCTCACTTTACTGGCGGCAATCACAGGACTGGATGCAATCGCCGAAAAAGGGATAAATATTATTTTTTTACTGCCTTATTGACTGGGCAACCTCCCGCCAGAGGGGAGGATACGCGCAAAAGCCGCGAAATGTCCTTGCATTTTCGCATACCGTTCCGCATGAAAATAGAAACATTATTCTATAATACAAAGAAATTTAGAAGATTATGCCTTTTTAGGGTGATTTTATAAAAATTATGCTCCGCCGTCCGGAAATTTCTACATAAATAATCAGGAATATGCAACCTTTTTAAACAAACGTTTCAGCGACAGGTGTCGCCAGCTGTATCTTCCCGAGTAACAGGCTTCACATTCAAAAGTGGTAAAAATAAGATTTTTCGAAAATTCTTCCTATTTTTTGAGATTGATTAACCAAATTTTGACTTTGGAAAAATAGATTTCCCCTACCGAGTTTGAACCAACGTGTGTACGGAAAAGTATAATGCATAATAATAACCGGGAGGCCATCGAACAGTCTCTCACCCTGATCCTGGAGGGGAAATTTGAAGACGTTCCCGCAGGAATCTGCCCGATCTCAAATCTCATCAAATCCATTGCCGACAGCAACCTGCAGAGGGTTCGCAAAAACCTGAACCGGACGGTTCAGATGTCTGTGACGGCCAACCAGGGCGTTGCCGGTGTCGCCGAAATGATGCGGGATATCAAGGAAGTTGACTCCCAGTCTCACTCCATCGCCGGCGCCGTTGACAGCCTGACCCATTCTGTCGACGAAATCTACCGAAACACCAGCGATGCCGCCCAGGAGATCGCCAGCGTTTCGGAATGCGCGACCGCCAGCCTTGATGCTGCCCAGAAAGCCCAGGGCGCCATGGGTGAAATTGCCGACTCCGTGGAGCATGCCGCCGGCAAGGTCAACGACCTCTCTCTGGCCTCCGAGGACATTGGCAAGATCGTCAAGGATATCGAGGATATCGCCAAACAGACCAACCTGCTGGCGCTCAATGCCACCATCGAGGCCGCCCGCGCCGGCGAGGCCGGAAAAGGGTTCGCCGTAGTGGCCAACGAAGTGAAAAACCTGGCCAGCCAGACTGCGGAAGCGACCGAAACCATTCGCAACCGCATCGAAAACCTGCGCAGTGAAATGGCCGCCATTGTTTCCGCCATGAACGAAGGAAACGAGAAAGCCTCCCAGGGCAAGGAAATCATCGATGCTTCTGCCGGGGAAATGACCCGCATTTCCGATAAAGTCCATGTGGTCAGCAGCCGCATTGCCAAAATCAACGGCATCCTGGAACAACAGATCTCCGATACCCAGAATGTCGCCAGGGGCGCCCAGACCATTGCCGTCATGAGCGCCGCCAACGTTAAAAAAATCAACCAGGTCATTGATGTCCTGGAAGCGACCGAGGCGCCGATCCTTGATGGGGTTAACGATCTCATTGAAAGGGGAGGCAAGCGCGCCACAGTCTGTGCGGCCAAATCCGACCATATGATCTGGATGCGCAAACTGTCACAGATGCTGGCCGGGCGCATCTCACTCAACGCCGACGAACTGTCCGACCACCACAGCTGCCGGCTTGGCAAATGGTATGACCAGCAGAATGACCCGGGACTGACCTCCCTGCCGCAATGGGCCGCGCTGAAGGAACCGCACCGGGCCGTGCACGAGGCCGGGATCCGCGCCACCCGGCTGTTCAACCGGGGAGACATTGACGGCGCCGTCGAGGCGGTCCATGAAGCCGACGCCGCGTCACAGAAAGTGATGGAAATTCTCGACAAGCTGAGTTCGGAACACCACAACCTGCCGAGCCATGCGCCGGCACAGACCATCCTGCAGGCGATGGCAGGCTAGTTTTTCAACCGTCGAGCAGGCCCTCCCGGGCATTCAGGAGGGCCTGCTCGACCTCTTCCGGATCGCCGATCTTGTGGGCCAGGATCATCACCAGCTTGGCCAGCAGCAGGGCGTGTTTCTCTTCCCCCACTTCATCGAGCACCTCCGCCAGCCGGTCATAGGTCTTTTCCAGATCTTCGAACGCCATATCCGTCATTTGCTTTCTCCCAGCGCAATGTGCACGGCGTCCCGCACCTCCCCGGGGACAATCTTTTTCCAGCGGGCGGCAATGTGGCGATCCGGCCGGATCAGATAGAAGCTCCCGGTCCCGGCGCCATAGGCGGCAAATATACCTGCATGATCGGCACGGCCAAGAACCACAGGGGTAAAGGCGTCACCATCCGCCTGCAGTTCACCGAACAGTTTTTCAATGTCGCCCGGCACATTGCCGTCTTCGGAAAAATAAAAACCGCTGAAACCCCGTCCCAGGTGATCGAGCAGGTAATCATCCGCGCCCAGCCGCTGGTTCACGGCCGGAGCCCCGGCGGACGGTCCCGCGTCAAACGCCGCATCCCGCTCTGGAAAACTGGTCAGCGGGCTTTCCGCATAGGTGTAGGGCTGCACCTGGCGCGGGTCGGCAAAACGTTTGGTGAAGTCGTTATTGACTGCCAGTGACAAGACCGCTTCGCGCATCAGCGCATAACCCGGCGTCGGCGGCGTCATGAAGCGGGCACTTTTGCCCGCATTGGCAAACACATCCAGGGTCGCGCCGCGTCGCTCCGGTGTATAGCTGTCGAGCAACGCCTCCGGCGCGGCTCCTTTCAGCACATAGGCCAGTTTCCAGGCCGCATTGACCGCATCGGCAAACCCGTTGTTCAGGCCCCTGACCCCGAAGATCGGCACAATATGGCCGGAATCGCCGATGAACATCACCCGGCCGTGGCGATAATCATCCAGGCACAGGGTATTGGCGGTATAGATGCTCCACCATTCCAGCTGCCAGTCGCCGGTGTGGCCGACCATGTCGAGGATCGCCTGCACCCTGGTGCGGATATTTTCCTCGCGGACCGCCTCCTCGGCGCTCTCCCCTTCCTGCAGTTGGTAGTCGATGCGCCAGATATTGTCCGGCTGTTTGTGGATCAGGATGGTGGCGTCCGGGTTGGCGGAAGACCGGAAAAAAGAGCGCCGTTCGGTGGGGAAATCATGGTTCATCTGCACGTCGGCAATGACATAGTTGCCTTCCAGGTTTTTGCCCTGGAGCGACAGGCCGCACATCTTGCGGATCGTGCTGCGGGCCCCGTCCGCCGCCAGGAGCCAGTCTGCCGCGAGTTCGTAGTCGCCCTCCGGTGTCTCCACGGTCAGGCGTACACCTGTCTCCTTCCGCTCGAGCGCGGTGACCCGGCTTTGCCAGCGCAGGTCGATCAGACCGGGGTAGTCGGCCGCCTTATCGACCAGAAACTGCTCGATATATTGCTGCTGGATATTATACATGGGCTTGAACCGTTCATCTTCGGAATGAGGCATTTCCAGCCGGTAAATCATCTTGTCCCTGTAGAAACACTGGCCGTGGGTCCAGCCCAGGCTCTTGTCCAGAAACGGCGCCACCACCCCCAGCTGCTGCAGGGTCTCAAAGCTGTTGCGGGAGATACAGATCGCCCGGCTGCCGTCATTGAGCGTGTCCTTGTCGTCCAGCACCACCGAGCGGATACCGCGCCGGGCCAGCTCCAGCGCCGCGGTGAGGCCGACCGGCCCGGCACCGACAATTGCCACCGGGTGACCGAGTTTCTGCCCGTCCAGTTCCGGCGGCCGCCGGAACGGAAAGGTCGGATAGTCAAAATACAGGGAATCATAAAGTCCCTTGCCCTTGGGTCTCATTTTGTGTCTCGTCTAGCTCAAAAACTGTTCCCCCGAGTAGACCAGACCGCCAGCTGCCTTGTCCACCATTAACCCGTCATACTTTAGGGTCAAAAACAACTGCCTTTGCATGTTTTTCCCTGTAAAATATCCCCAAGGAAACGCAGGGAGGGAGCGATGAGGCAAACGAATTACGGCGGCAACGGTAGGCTCAGACGCAGTATCAACCTGCCGTTTCTGGTCTTTTACGGCCTCGGCACCATCGTCGGCGGCGGCATCTACGCCATGACCGGCAAGGTCGCGGGCATCGCCGGCCTGTACGCGCCGGTGGCCTTCCTGATCTCCGCCTCCATCGCCCTGATTACCGCCTTCTCCTATGCTGAAATGGCCGGCCGTTACCCGCTCAGCGCCGGCGAAGTCCGCTATGTGGACGCCGGTTTCTCAAGACGCCGTTTCTCCATGCTGATCGGCTGGATGATCATTTTCACCGGCATTGTGTCCTCCGCCACACTGGCCAACGCGACGGCAGGATTTATCGTCGATTTCATTGAGTTGCCGGTCCTGCCGCTCCGGGCCGGGATTATCCTGCTGCTGGGGCTGATCGCCTGCTGGGGGATCCGGGAATCGGTCTCGCTGGTCGCGATCATCACCCTGATCGAGGTGGGTGGCCTGCTGCTGGTGGTGGTGCTGTCGCGCCAGGAGCTGGCCACCATCGGTACCCGCTGGCGAGAGCTTCTGCCCCCAGTAGGGGCCGGCGATCTCGCCATCTGGAGCTCCATATTCAGCGCCGCCTTCCTGGCTTTCTATACCTTCATCGGATTTGAGGATATGGTCAATGTGGCCGAGGAAGTGAAGGACGTGCGCCGCACCCTGCCGGCGGCGATCCTGATCTGCATCTTCCTGTCCATGACCCTGTATGTGCTGGTGGCGCTGGCCGCGGTCCTGACCGTGCCGCCACAGGAGTTGGCGCAGAGCAATACGCCGCTCGCCACCATTGCGTCCTGGTCGGACCATATGCTGCCGCCCTGGCTGCTGGGCGCGATCAGCATCCTGGCCACGATCAACGGCATCCTGGTGCAGATCATCATGAGTTCCCGGGTCCTGCACGGCATGGCCAACGGCAACGAAGCCCCCGCTGTGTTTCGCCGGGTCAACAGCTTCACCCGCACGCCGCTGGAGGCCAGCCTGTTCGTGATCGGGCTGGTGCTGTTTTTCTCGCTGGTGCTGGACCTCGCCACCCTGGCCAAGACCACCAGCGCAGTCATCCTGTTTGTCTTTGCCGCGGTGAATGCCTCCCTACTGAAACTGAAGTGGACCGGCAAAGCCGCGCCGGATGGTGTGTTCACCACCTGGTGGGGGGTACCGCTGCTCGGCTTCATAAGCTGCAGCGGAATGTTGCTGTTCAAGCTCGTTGAATTCCTGCCGCTCTGACGCCCACGGCTATCTGAACCAGTAAAATACCCCGAGACTGGCGAGATAGACCAGCAGCACCAGTGCCGAATCGACACCCATCTTGAAGATTTTCCCCTTGCGGCGGATCAACAGGCCGAGGCAATAGATGGCCGTCACCAGGATTCCCGAGCCGAGGGCCAGCGCGGCGGAATAATCGATTTCATTGAGGATCGGGCCGGGCCGGTAAAAAATGTCCGCCGGCAGAATCAGGAATACCATGATCAGGTTGCTGCCCAGGATATTGGAAATGGCCATAGTATAGGCGCGGATGCGCACGGCGGCGATGGTGGTGCTGAGCTCCGGCAGGGAGGTGGTCGCCGCCAGCAGGGTGACGCCGATGAAGCTGCTGCCGAGACCGGTCTGATCCGCCAGCGTCTCCGCGGTGTGGGTCAGCAAGACGCCGATGACCAGGATAAACACCGCCGATAACAGAATGGCAACATACAGGCTGCTCAACGGCTTGTGGTCATAATGGTTGTTGCGTTCAGCGCCTTCTTGCTCTTCCTCCGGGTTGGGCAGGTCGACCGGGCTCCACACTTCCGCAGTGACGAATTTCTGGATGATGAAGATGGACAACAGATACAGGCCCGCCAGCAGCAGAGCCGACAGGCCGATGCCCCCCGGCAGGGCGGTGTCGCCGGTAGTAAACAACAGCAGCAAGAACGTCAGCATCAGGATCAGGAACAGCCCCTCGATCACCGGGGTCGGCTTGCGGGGATAGGTGGTCAGCGCCGCATGGACGACAAACATGTCGGCCACCGCCAGAATGGCGGTCTGCATGCTGATGCCGCCGAACATATTGTTGAGCGCCAGTTCGGCATTGCCGGCCAGCGCCGCCGTCACCGTGGTGACCATTTCCGGCAATTCGGTGATGATCGCCAGCACGCCGAGCCCCATCAGGGCGCGGGCGATTTTCGTCTGCTCCGCCAGGGCGTCCACCAGATAGGACAGGCGGGTACCGGTAAACCAGATCACCGTGGCAAAAGCGCAGAACAACAGCAGGTTGAACGCCATCGGCAGGCTATGAAAAAAGCTGGAAAGATCCATCCTGTCAGCCCCGCACCACTAAGTTACCTCATCGCCTCAGGATTCCCCATGGTCCCAGGCCAGCTTCCGGTCCAGTTGTGCCATAACATGGTCCAGGCTGCCGGACGTGAGGTCCTGGCCTGACGGATCCAGGGCGTAATATTCATCCTGTTCCCGGTGGCGGCCGATCTGCAGCACAAGTTCCTCCACGGCGCCGCCGCGATAGATTTCAAACAGGGGATCGCCCTGCTCACTTTCGGTCCAGTGAAAACGGGTTGCCCGGCCGCGGGCAATCTCGTGGGCGCCGTAGCTTTCCAGCTTTTGACGGTCGTCGTTGCTGATCAAATTGTCCGGGAGCTTGATGATATCAGCCATGGTTTACCCTTCTGTCCGCATTCGGGCTTGAATTTCTGGTTGAAAGCAGTCTAACCCTGCAGCGGCAGGATAAACAACCTCTATATTGCCTGCGGCAGCACCTGTTCCCGTGTCGTCATAAATTTTTGCACCCTCTCCGGCTTCCGGTGTGGCCTTGCCGAAGGCAAAATCCAGAAAGCCGGCGTCACAGGTCGGTCGCGGCGGTCTGACGGACAGGCTTTCCCGAAAGCTGACGGCATGGCGGAACGCTGTTTCCAGCGCTTTCTGCTCCTGTCGCCCGCCCTGCTTGTTCTTGGTTTTCATCTAGTCTCACTCCAGAAGTTCCAGAGAACGCCGGACGAAATTATTGTTCAACACATCAGGCGTTCGGTTCCTGACATATTTCTAGCGGGATGGGAAACCAGATGCTGTGATCTGCAGCACAGAGGAAAAAAATCGACAGCTGCAAATGCCATCACTGCCTGGAGGGGATGTGGATTTCAGAGATTTCCCAGCGGCTGGGAAATAGATCTTATCGGTCGGCATCCTGCATTTCTGCAGTCTGCGGCAGACCTTCCCGATCCGCCGCCATCGGGAAGGAAACAGAGACACAGGTCCCCTCACCGGGGGCGCTTTCAATTTCCACATGGCCGCCCTGCAGTTCCGCCAGCTGTTTGACGATCGCAAGTCCCAGACCGACCCCTTCATGGTTGCGGGCATAACTCATATCGGCCTGCACAAACGGCTGGAAAACTTTCTTCACATCCTCTTCGCTCATACCAATACCGGTATCGCGGACAAACATTTCGATTTCTTTGCCTTTGCGCCGCGCCCCAAGTTCAATCGTTCCCCCGGGATCGGTAAATTTCACCGAATTGGTCAGCAGATTAATCAGGATTTGGCCGGTGTGGCGTTCATCCAGATAAACGTCCGGAAGGTCCTCTTCCCTGTTGACGCTCAGCTTGATGCATTTGTTATGGGCTCTTTCCGAAATATATTTCAGGCTCTTGTCCAGAAGCTGTGATGGACTGATCCAGTCGGATCGAAGGTCAATGGTGCCCACTTCAATGCGGGAGAGATCGAGAATATCATTGATGATGGAGAGCAGATGTTCCCCGCTGTCCTTTATATAGCCGACATATTCCTTATATTTCGCGTCCAGCTCGCCGAAAATACCGTCCTTCATGCTGCTGCTGAAGCCGATAATAGCATTCAGCGGCGTCCGCAGTTCATGACTCATGGTGGCCAGGAACTGGGACTTGGCGCGGTTGGCCGCTTCCGCCCTGCTATGGGCTTCGGACAGGGCCTTTTCCCGGTGCCAGTTTTCCGTAATATCCTGCACCGTACCGGTCATACGTAACGGTTTTTCCATCTCGTCCCGCAAGACCTCTCCCAGTTCATGAACGATTTTTTCTTCACCGTCAGGCGTGCGGATGCGATGAATGATATTGTAAGGCTTGCAATACTCGACGGCATTGGCCACGGCTTTTTCCACCTTTGACCTGTCCTCCGGGTGAATGCTTTCCAGGAACGCAGGATAGGACGCGCCGAAAGCGTTGGGTGTCCGGCCGAAGATGCGAAAAGCTTCGTCCGACCAATACAGGTCGTCCGTCTCCATATCCCATTCCCAGCTTCCCAGGTGAGAAATTTGCTGCGCCCGCGCCAGACTGCGTTCGCTTTTTCTCAGTGCGTCGTTGGTTTCCGCAAGCCTGGTCACATCCATCGCCTCAAGAACGATGAGTTTTTCGTCATAGCCGTCGATGGAAAATTTCTTCAGGCTGATATCGAGAGAAATTTTTTTCCCGTCCGGCGAGACTATTTTTGCCTGCAATTTGCCAAACCGTCCCCCTTCCAGGGTGCCAAGTTCCCGCCGGAGCCGGGCCCGGTCAATATCATCCTTCCAGAACGCGCATTCCCAGATGTACATTCCCAGGCAACAATCCTGATCGGGGCCCAAAATATCAAAGGCCGTGTTGTTGGCTTCCCGAACCCTGCCTTCTTCATCTATCAGGAAGATCAGCCGGTTGGAGCTGTTGAACAGGGCCTCGAATTTTGATTTCTGTTCGGACAGCTTTCTTTCCCGGTCCATCCTGTGGGAAATATCCCGACAGATCGCCGAAAATTGTATCTGGTCAGAGTTGTGATGCTGGATGGCAATATGCAGGGGAATCAAACCACCGCCCTTGGACTTGCCATAAAAGACCTTGCGATCTCCCATCATGCGGGACGGGTTGCTTTCTGTTTTAAAGGCGTTTACATGACGCCGGTGAATCCGGGCCACACCGTCAGGCAGCAGGACATCGAGCTTTTTCCCGACGATTTCCTCGCTGCGATAGCCGAAAATACCCTCGGCCCCCTTGTTAAAAAGAGTGATCTTCTGGTCCTTGTCCAGGGCAATAAAAGCATCAACGGAGTTCTCAAAAATCTCCAGAAGAACGGTGCTTTCCTTGTCGAGAATATTCCAGTCGAGTGTCATCTTATGAATAGACCCCCCGGGAAAGGCCTGTAACTTCGCAGGCGCCAGTCCATGTGCACAATGGATAGAAATTATCCGGAAAACCGTTGAAATACAAACGGCTAACTGCTTTTCGGTATTTACAAAGATTACCCATATACACCCACAGCTACTCCCAGACAAGCCCTGACTGGTCAGCCTAGCATGCTTAGGGTTAATTTTTTCCTAATATTTGCAGGCCAGGGATATTCTAATATTTCTTGACCGGAGGAACCTGCTGTCCCGGCCCGACGGCTACAGGAGCGGCGTTTCCAGCGGCCGGACCCGGAACCAGCCGGCGATGGACAGCCGTTCCGTGCGGCAGGGCAGCACCTCATGGGGCATTTCCTCAGCGAGGAAAATGGCCAGGGTGCCGAAGGCCGGGGCCGTCGCCACCGGCGCGGCGGCGTCCGGATAGAGGATGATCTCGCCACCATCGCCCGGCGCCCAGTCATGGTTGAGATAGGCGACCAGGGAGAGGACCCGGTTGGCCTCGCCCGGGAAAGCGTCAAGATGGCGGCGGTAGAAATCGCCCTCGCCGTAGCGGGCATAGTGGCTTTCGAAGCTGGTGAGGCCCAGGAACAGGCGACAGTTGAGATAGAGCCGCAGCTCGTCGGCCCAGTCGAGCCAGGCCCGGCCGGCCGGGCGCTCACCGGTGATCCAGCTGATCTCGTCGCGGCGGATGCTGGTGTTTTTCTGGCGGGTCTTCTCGCGGCCGATGCGGGCCGGGCGAAAGTCGCGGGCCGGAAACTCGGGCAGTTGCCCGGCCAGGATATAGTCCAGTTGGTCGGACAGGCCGCCGGTATAGAGGCAATAGCCCTTGTCCTCCAGCTCCCGGGCAATATGCTCGAACAGGCGCTGATCAGCACCGCCCTCGAGGGAACTCCCGCGGCCGGGACGCGGGGAAAGAGGCAAAGAGGTCACAGGTAATCATCACTCCGAAGGGCGCCCTTTCCCACAGGCAGCGATGCGCCAAAACCGTTATCCGGCGCAATTTACACCCGTTTCGAAGCTGTCACAATCAAATAGTGATCAGGCCGACTTCAGTCCTGGACCTTGCGCACGAACTCGGACTTGAGGCCCATGGAGCCGATGCCGTCGATCTTGCAGTCGATGTCATGATCGCCCTCGACCAGGCGGATGTTCTTGACCTTGGTGCCGACCTTGACCGTGGAAGAGGAGCCCTTCACTTTCAGGTCCTTGATCACGGTCACGGTATCGCCGTCGGACAGGATATTGCCGACGCTGTCGCGCACCACATTTTCCTCGGCCGCCTGGGCCGGGTTCCATTCATGGCCGCATTCCGGGCAGATCAGCAGCGCCCCGTCCTCATAGGCATAGGGGCTGTTACATTTCGGGCAGGGCGGCAGTTCGCTCATGACGGTATCCTTTGCACAAAGAAAATCAGGAGCCCTGTATAGGACTCCTGATCCATAAGAGCAACCGGGAAGTTACTTCCCGCCAGCGAGGGTCTTGAGAATAATGCTCCAGTGATCAAGCGCGCCGGTGAAGGCCGCTTTGGTCACCCGCTCGTTGAGGCCGTGGGCATACATCTCGTTCGGGTCCATAAACAGGCTCGAGACCCCCCAGGTGGGGATGCCGTTTTTGCGGAACTGCTTGCCGTCGGTGCCGCCGGATTCCATATAGGGGATCAGCTTCAGGCCGGGGTAGCGGGCATGCACCGCTTTGGCCACCGCCGCCATGACGTCGGCGCGGGGCTCGGAAATCGGGCTTGCGTCCGCATCGCCGAGGATTTTGAACTCCAGCTTGTCATTGGCCACCACTTTTTTCAGCACCTGCTCCACCTCGGCCACCTTGACGCCGGGGAAAATGCGGCAGTTGACCGTGGCGGTCGCCGACTGCGGCAGGGCGTTTTCCGCATGGCCGCCGCGCAGCATGGTCACCACGCAGGTGGTGCGGGTGGTGCCCACATAGGAAGATTCCGTCCACAGCCGGTCGGAGGCCGCCGTATCCTCGGGATTATCGGCAAAGGCGATCATGGCCGCGCCCAGTTCACCGCCCACCTTCTGGCCGGTTTCGCGGAAATAATTGAGCGTCATGTCGCTCCAGCGCACCGGAAAGCGATGGGCCTGGATTTTCCTGATGGCGTCGGCCAGGTCGTAGATGGCGTTATCCGGACGCGGGCGCGAGCTGTGGCCGCCGGGATTGGTGGCGGTCACTTCCCAGGTGGCATAGGTCTTTTCCGCCGCCTGCACCCCATAGGCGACGGGCGTGCCGTCCGCCTCCAGCATGCCGCCGCCGGCATCGGTATTGAGCGCATATTCCGCGGTCGAGAGCACCGGATGGGCGGCCAGCATTTTCGTGCTGACCATGCCGGTTTCCTCGTCACCGGAAAAGGCCAGGTAAATATCCCGGTTCGGCACAAAGCCTTCCTTTTTGAGGCGGATGAAGGTGGCGGTCGCCTGGGCGATGCCGAACTTGTCGTCCTCGGAGCCGCGGCCAAAATAATGGGTGTCATCCTCGGTCAGGGTGAAGGGCGGGCGCTCCCAGTCGGCGGGATTGGCCTCGACCACATCCATGTGACCGAGGATCAGGATCGGCTTTTTGCCGCTGAAGCTGTCACCGCGCAGGCGGGCGATCAGCGCCGGCACGCCGTCGGTCATCACCACCTGCACGTCCTCTTTGGGGAAGCCGGCGGCCAGCAGCTGGTCCGCCAGATAATGGGCCACCGCCGGCGCGCCACCGCTGGTTTTCGAGCTGTCGATCTCGACAATATGCTTGTAGATCTCGAAAGTCTTTTGGGCATGGTCGGAGTCGGACGCGGCGGCAAGGGCCGTTCCGGAGGTGAAACAAATGAGGCCGATGAAGGCCGGTAGCAGGCGGGCAAGGCGCATGATGATATCCCCTGAGGTTATTATTTTTTGCAGGCGTTCAGATCAAAAAAGCCTACGGCGCGGGCGCGGGGATGTCAATTGGGGGGAACTATCCCTTGAAAAATGTTTTTCTATGAAACTCCAAATATCTTGGATGAGGGAAAAACTCAGATCTCTCCGGCAAGGTTATTCTTCCAGAGGAGTTCAACAAATGCTTCACTTGCGGAGGTAAATACTCGTCGGCTGTCAGTATTCTATATTCGTCATCTAGCGACAAAAGACCCCTATCAAACATCCAATGAACGGTACCGGATAAAGCTAGGCCATTTCGGATGGAATCTGGTCCCTTATCAGCCACAGGCATAATATGCGCGGCTTGAACTTCTGGACGCCCCCCACCATTAATAATTTTCAGTCCTGTCATTGCGCAGGTTTCATTATAGGCATGTCTTACAGAAAAACGAAACGCGTCATCTCTAAACGGGCGAGCTACCAATTTTTCAACAATTGGGCGCTCAAACTCCTGTTGCTCACCTTCTCCAAATTCTTGAACTGGTTCCGCATTACGCCTGTAGTATTTTTCTTCACCAATCAAGGAAAATTCAAAACCGGCCCGCAAAATAGCTTCATACTCATGATCCTCTATATTACGTACGGCTCGGCCAAAAGCACCTTTATTAGTACTCCCATCCTCTTTTACCAGTCCGCCCTCATAATAAAAATCACCTTCCTTGAACGAAACCATATGATCGAAATCCAGGTATTTTTCTATCTTTGCGTAGTAATGGCCCTCATTGTGCAGATCACTTTTAATATCTGCAATCTTACCTACCGCAAAGTAAGCCTGTTTTCCGCCAGCCTTATTCAAATGCGTAGATAATCGTCTTGGCTCATAATATATGAACCAGTCACCCAATGAGTTCCGGATTTGATTTAGATAAGTCTGTGGGAAATGATACCATTCCTCCCTTTTGTCATTGTAGGAAGAATCTGGTTTTAGTGTTAAAATTGCCTTGACCATTAATACAACCCCTGTGGTTGTAAGGGTGCCCAAAAAAGCAATTTTTGTCACTCAAAAACTTACCGTCTCCGCTGGCGATACTCATAGGGCTCGAGGAATTCCCCGTTCCAGATGCCGCGCCCGGCCTCTTTGGCGCGGGATTGTTCCGCAGCATAGTCACGGGAGAAATAAAGGTAGGCGATAGCCTGTCCACGCTCCACCATGCGGGCATTGAGGTCGGTGCCCCCGCCGACGAAACATTTGGCCACGGCGCGGCCGTATTCATCTTGCTCGCCACTGTGGCAGGTAACCGGCCGCCCGGCAATCAGGCTTTCAAGATAACGCTTGGCTTCATGGCCGCAGGAATAAGCGTTTCCGTTCCGGGCACAATTCTGACTTAACTCCGGAGCATCAATCCCCTGAAGCCGAATACGGCGGCTGTGAATGCTGAGAGTGTCGCCGTCGATCACAACTGCCGGACCGGAGATTGTTTCCCCACCGGCAAAATCGCTTTGACTGAAAGGCATCACGATTGCGGTGCTTCGATCCCAAACATTCACAGGCAACGAAAAATGTATGACGCCCCCGGCGACAAGGCCAACCGAGGCAGCAACAAAGACATCGAGACCGAATGGTCTTCTTCTGCGGAATTTGAGAATTTTCCCCACTCTAACTCCCTCATCTCCTGGACGTTTCCAGAGAGTCTAGCTTGAGCAAGTTAGCAAAAGGTTATTTCATCGCCGCCCCCCATGATTTGCCCCGGCCCCTGCGCCCTGACCCTGATGTTCCTCAACCAGGGCCGGGACGCCGCGGCGAGCGCCTAGAAGCTGTAGCCCACCGACAGGCCGAGCCTGTGGGAAAAGACATAGTCATCATATTCGTCAGCGACGAAATAGCCGCTGGCGTTGACGCCGACAGTCCAGCCCGAGCCCGGGAATTTGTAATAGGCGCCGGCGGTCAGGCCGTACAGGGTGTCGCTGTCGGACGAGCTGTGGCTGGTCAGTCCTTCGGCGGCGGCATCAGGCTCCCAGGACACGTCATAATCGCCGGAGCGGCCGCCGATGGTGGGGCCTGCGAAATAGGCGAGCCGGCCGCCGCTGTCAAATTCCGAAATGCCGCCCAGCACCAGCGACACTGTATAGACGGTGAGCGTTTCCTTCGCCTCGCCGCTGAAGTTCCGGGTGCCGTTATTGAAGGCGAGGTCATTGGACTTTTCCAGTCCGAAGGTGACATTGGCATTGACGCCGAGCGACAGGCCGCCCCAGACTTTTTTCAGGTACAGGGCATCGGCGCCGAAGCCGAAATGGCTGTTGTCGCCGTAACTGTCGTCTTTGAAGGTGGCGAGGCTGCCGCCGACAAAGGCAAAGGAGTCCGCCCGGCCGTCGTCCGCCCGGGCCCCGGTGGCCAGGGAAGCCGCCAGCAGCAGCGGAAGGATAGTGACGGCTGTGAAACGATGGTTTTTGTGATTATTTTTCAAAGTGATATCCCCATGGTTTTGTGGTTTATGTGTGCCTCCTTTGTAGGGCCCGCCGGAAATATGACAATATTGTTACAGTAAGCTTTCCGGATGTTACCGTAACAGTATGGCGGGTTCGCAAAATCACCATAATTCTGCAGGCGAAATCATTGAAAAATCGATCTGCGTCGCGGCTTTTTTGCATCAAAAAGCCGCGGCGGAAATCTACCACAGGTAGAAAGTCCCAGGCTCTTGTCCATCCACAGGAAATAACCTTGTGGCGAATGTTGTAAAGATTCCTGACTCTTTGTCGGAATTCTTTACATTATTTCACCCTAATATTTACAAAACATCTTATTATCAGCCACTTAGATTCTGGCACAGCATTTGCTTACATAAGAAGTGCAGAATATGGAGAGGATTTCGCTATGAGTAAAAAAATCGCCATCCTTGTCGGCGCCCTGCTGCTCAGCCTTGGCGCTTCCACAGCCCAGGCCCTGATCATCGATTTTGAAGAATATCAGGTCCGGGACAATTTCAACAACCTGGGGATCAGCGACAGCTATTACGGCTATGAATGGGGCTTCGGCACCTCCCCCGGTGTGGCCAATTTCGCCAACGCCCCGACCGGCTGGGCGCTGGCGACCCTGTCCGATCCCGCAATCACGGGATTACCGGCCCCGGCCGGCGTCAGCGGCACCGCCTACGCCTGGAATGCCAGCGGCCCGCAAAGCCTGTGGATCGACTTCAAGGGCCTGGTGGATTTCACCCTCGGCCGCTTTGCCAAGGCGAGCCCCGACTATCTCTGGAACGCCACCACCCTGCAGCTGTTCGGCTATGACGCCGGCATGAATGAAATCGTCTCCAGCAGTGTCTTTGACCTGACTGACACCCTGGAAACCCATATCTTCAATTTCGAGGACATCCAGTTTCTGGAAATCCGCGCCAACGACACCGACTGGTTCTATGCCGTTGACTATCTGGTGATCAATCAGAACGAGGTTTCCGAACCCGCCGCCCTGGCCCTGCTCGGCCTCGGCCTCATCGGCGTCGGCCTGGCCCGGCGCCGGCAGTGCAGCGTAACAGAATCACAGAATTGAAAGCAGCTCCTGCGATCAGCTGAGTGGGCCGCTTTCCTTTTGCCTTGAGGGAACTTGTGGAGAACCTGCCATGACAAAAATATTCCGTATCCTTATCGGCGCCTTTCTGCTCATCCTTGGCGCCGCCCCGGCCCGGGCCGTGATCATCGATTTTGAAGAATATCAGGTCATGGACACTTTCGCCGACCTGGGGATCAGCGACACTTATTACGGCTATGAATGGGCCTATGGCGAAACACCCGGCGTCCCGCTCTTCTACAACGGCTCACCCGGCTGGGCCATTGGGACCGTGGCCGACCCGCCGGCACCCGCGGCCCCGTACAACGTAAGCGGCACCGCCTATGCCTGGAATGCGGGCGGGCCGCTGAGCCTGTGGATCGACTTCAAGGGCCCGGCGGATTTCACCCTCGGCCGCTTTGCCAGACTGGGCGTCGACTATTTCTGGAGCGCCGAGACCCTGCAGCTGTTCGGCTACGATGCGGACCTCAACGAAATTGTCTCCAGCAGCGCCTTTGAGCTGACCGAAACCATGGAAACCTATATTTTCAATTTCGAGGACATCCATTATCTGGAAATCCGGGCCAATGAACCGTCTTCCTGGTTCTCCCTGGACTATCTGGTGATCAATCAGAACGAGCTGCCCGAACCCGCCACGCTGGCCCTGCTCGGCCTCGGCCTCGCGGGCATCGGCCTGGCCCGCCGCCGCCGTCGCTGAATTTGCCGGACCGCCAGACTCGAAAAGCGGTCCCGAACGGGGCCGCTTTTTTTCACGGGATAAGGAAGCCTTTAGTTCCCTTCCGCGCGCGTCTTCAGGGCTTCATTCATTTGCTGGAAGCCGTCTACCACGGTGGTATCCAGGGTCTTTTTCAACAGCCGGATCAGCAGGCCGTTGAATTTTTCTCCCTGGGAAAAACGGGTGCCGCCGTCTATGGGTTCGAGCCGATACCAGTGACGGCCGGAAAACAGCCCCGGAATCGGCGGGCTGCCGTACCATTCGAGCACTTTCTCCGCCTCATAGTCGGTGATTGTCGCGGTAAAGGAAATGGACTTGCCGCCCGGGGTGCGGATAGAGGCCGATACCTTGCCGCCCTTGACCTGATCGCCGCTGATCCTGGGAATGAAGGGATTCCATTCGCCCCAGCTGTCAAAATCGGTCAGGATCTTCCAGACCTCGGCCGGCGGGGCCTTGATGTCAATGCTGGTGCTGATCTGATGTTTCATGGCAAGATACCCCTTTTACTTGTCCGCGAAGTATAGCCAACAACACTCATTGCGAAAGATGTTTTGTGCGGACTGTCCGGAAATATTTTACAGCAGACGCTCCTTGTAACGGCGACTGGCGCGCAACATCTCGCCTCCCTTCAGTTTCACGTTCATATCCCCGCCGGCAATCGGCGCGGTTTCCACGATGGAACTGCGATTGACGATAGCAGAGCGGTGAATCCGCACCACGTCGGCCCCGCTGTCCTGCAGCAGGTTTTCAAGGTCAGAAAGTGTTATGCGGGCCAGCTGTGTGCCCGACCCCGAGGTAATGTCCACATAATTGCCGGCGGCTTTTGCATAGAGAAAATCGTCAGGATAGAGGTGAATCGTGGTCGCCCCGCTTTTCAGGACCACAGGCGCTTTCTCCCGGCCGGCTTTTCCCGCCATCTTTACCTGCCGCTGCAATTTGTGCACCGACACATAGAGCAGGAAGCTCAGCAGATCCTTGCGATACTCGTAAAGGATATCTCCCGGACCATTGGAAAAAAAATCATAAGTGCCGTCAAACAAGACGACCCAGGCCAGTTTCCGCATCAGGACCATCATGGTCACATGCAGCAAAGAAAAGGCAACGCTGACCGCAAAATAGGGGAGCAGGAGCCGGACCCAGTCTTTTCGGGTCAGGGGCAGGCGATCAAAAAAGACAAACAGCGCCGGCAGCAGAAGTACAAGCGCCAGGGCGCTGGAAAATTCGGTAATGACCGGTCGCAGCAGGTCCGGCTCGCCGCCTTGCCTTCGCGCATCCGAAATATAGGTCATGATATTGACAACGGTAATACCGAAAGTGAACGCCGCGAGAAAATGCAGCAAACGGTCCCGCAGCGCCATCTGCACCATCGCCTGCCAATATGTCCGCAGAGTTTCCATGAGTCGCAGCATACGCCAGTCTTTAATCATGTAAAAGCGATAAAATAACAGCACCTTACCGCTTGTCCCAAGCCACTCACCGCTCATCCCTGGCCAAAAAAACCGCCTCACCGTTCGTCCCTGACAGACGCCGCAGGCACCATCAGGCGTGCACCGGCCCCAGTTGCTCTGCCACAGTGCAGATCACTAACCGCAACCGCATTGGAGACTGACATGGACAGAAATTCAACCCGGCGTTATGATCTGGACTGGATCAGGGTAATCGCCTTTGGCATCCTTATTTTTTATCACATCGGCATGTTTTTCAACAGCGAGGGCTGGCATGTCAAAAGCGTGCATATGAATGACACGCTCGATCATTTCATGTGGCTCTCCAGCGCGTTCCGGATGTCGCTGCTGTTTCTGATTTCCGGCGTCGCCTTGCGCTATGCCGTTGACAAGAATGGTTCGGTCGCCCGCTTTGCCGTCCGCCGCTTTGGCCGCTTATTCATCCCGCTGCTGTTCGGGATACTGGTGATTGTCACGCCGCAATCCTATTTCCAGCTCCTGGCAACAGGGGAAATCACCCCCGGTTATCTGGAATTTTACGGACGCTACCTGTCTGCTGACGGCAACTTCTCCATCATTGTGCCGACCTGGAACCATCTCTGGTATGTGGCCTATCTCCTGGCCTATACCATGCTGCTGCTGCCGCTGCTGCCCGCAGTGCGCAAACTGGCGGACGTGCTGGACCGGCCCTGGTTCGGCGCTCTGATGGGTGGGGGCCGGCTGTTTATTCTGCCCGCGACACTGTTCATCACCTACCGCTTCACCACAGATATCGCCTTCCCCCAGACCTATGCCCTGTGGGGCGACTGGGGCGCACACGCCCGCTATGGCAGTTATTTCCTGATCGGATTCCTGCTGGCCAAAAACAGCACTTTCTGGGACGTGCTCGCCCGGACCTGGCGGATTGCGGCCGTGGGAACAGTACTCCTGGCGGTCAGCCTGTTCCTTCTGTGGGCCAACTGGGATAACTGGTTTGGCGGCATCACCTGGATCGAGAATATCGTCCGCGCCATGTACCCGCTTTATGCCTGGGTGACGATCATGGCGATCCTCGGCGCCGGACAGACTTACCTCAACCGGCCGGGGAAGCTACTCAGCTATTGCACCGAGGCGGTGTTCCCCTGGTATATCCTGCACCAGACTCTGATCGTGCTCGCGGGCGTAATGGTTGATCCGATGGGGCTTGGCGTCTGGAGCGAATTTCTCGTGATCCTGACTGTCACCGCGGGCGGCTGCCTGCTGCTCCATGAATATGTCATCCGGCGGACCCCCTTATTGCGCCCGCTGTTCGGGGTGCCGATGAAGGCCCGGGAACGGAGGGCATCCGCGCAGCCGCAACTGGCGGAATAGAATTTAAAGCGCCGACCAGAAAGTAAAAAGCCGGGTTAAATTCCCGGCTTTTTTTATTGGTGATCCCGACAGGATTGACGGTCAGTCTCTCGACTGCCTCGTCTACTCCGCTGACGCTCCGTGAACGAACAAGGTCCAAATCCGGGCGGCGCCAGAACCAAAAACAAAACCGGCCGCAAAGGGCCGGTTTGATTTTGGTGATCCCGACAGGATTCGAACCTGTGACCCCCAGATTAGGAATCTGGTGCTCTATCCTGCTGAGCTACGGGACCCTCGTTTCAGTGAGTTCAGTGATGCCGAAAAGCGCCTCTCAAGTCAACCTTATTGTGCCCTAGTTCTAAGTGGCTGACATGGCACATAATGACAAAGATAACGCAAATTAGCTATGCAACAAGATAGCATGTATATTACTCTACTATAAATTGAGATCAGTGAATTAGGGTGACGTCATGACCTTAAGCATGTCTTGGATTAGAACGGTGAAGTCTACACGGGAACTAATCGTAATCTCAGATAGCAGACTTTCAGGCGGACAGAGTTGGGATGGAAATCCAAAAATTTTTCAACTCCCTAGAAGTGATGCAGTGATTTCATTTGCGGGTATTACCAACGATGCTTACCCATTTATACAACAAGCAATTGACGGGATACGCCTTTATCCACCTGCTGTATCCAGAGCAATGGATATTACAGACTTGAAAGGCCACTTAGTTAGACTTTTCAATCATTCAAGAAGTTTCATTTCCAACCTTCCTCATGGACAAATTTCACCGTCTCCCCCGGAGGCAGTGTTCGTTCTAAGTGGATACTCATGGAAAATGAAAGAATTTCGTATCTGGAAACTGCACTTCGACAGCAATATTGATAAATTCACATTTCGACCCACCACTCCTTGGCAAGGACAAAATGATAATTCTAAAAAGGTAATCGCGTTTAATGGAGACGAAGATGCTGTTGCAGAGGCAAAAGACATGCTCGTGGAGATGTTAAAATCAAAGGATAAAATTGATAAGGGCTCCTTCAATATGGAGCCATTTTGTATTCTACGCGACATAATCAGAAGCAATCGATTCCCTAGTGTAGGTGGGCCAATCCAAATGGTGAAAATCTATGAACATGCAAATGTTGCACCGGTTGGTATCTTTTGGCCCACGAAAGAAGACGGGAATATTTGTATTTTTGGAAGACCTATCATGGATTATGAAAAGATGCCTTGGGGTATAATCGATCCAGATAATCCAACTCATATTGAACCTTTGAAATAAATTTCAGCTCTTAATTCAATATCTTCCATAGCATGGCGGAAAGAAGACTTCTTTATTTCCCCCGTCTCCCGGTCTATCCTGTCTCCCCGGCACATAAACAATCACAATAAACCAGTCGAGTACACTCATGATCGAAACCTATCGCGGCATTGTCTATCCCACCCAGCTGGACCATATGGGCCATATGAATGTGCAATGGTATACCGCCAAGTTTGACGAGGCGACCTGGCATTTCGTCTCCGCGCTCGGCCTCACCCAGGACTATGTGCAAGGCAGCGGCATGGGCATGGCCGCCCTGCAGAATACCACCCATTACAAGGCGGAAGTGATGGTCGGCCGCCTGCTGGTGATCAAATCAAAACTGCTGGAGATCAACAACAAGACCATCAAGTTCCTGCACGTCATGTATGACGCGGAAAGCGGCCAGGAAGTCGCCACCAGCGAGCTGATCGGCGCCCATCTCGACCGCACCAAACGCAAGGCCGTTCCCTTCCCGGAAGAGATCGCCGCCAAAGCCCGGGCCATGCTGGCCGCCGAACAATAGCCCCAGGCCCCCATGATGAAACGCCTCCTTCCCTTCCTCCTGCTGTTGGTCCTGCCCGCCCTGGCCCGGGCGGCGGATTTTAGTGGACTGTCTCCGCCGGAGGGACCGTTGCTGGTCACGGAGGTGGTCGACGGCGATACGCTGCGGCTCGAGGACGGCCGCCAGGTGCGCCTCGTCGGCCTGCAGGCGCCGAAACTGCCGCTGGGCCGAAGCGGCTTCAAGGAATGGCCCTTCGCCAAAGAGTCCAAGCAGGCACTTGAGCAGCTGACCCTCGGCAAGAAAGTCTCGCTACGCTACGGCGGCCGGCAGACCGACCGCTATGGCCGGGCCCTGGCCCATCTGTTCCTGGAAGACGGCAGCTGGGTCCAGGGGAAAATGCTCCGCCGCGGCATGGCCCGGGTTTACAGCTTCCGCGACAACCGGGCGCTGGTGCGCGACATGCAGGCGATCGAGCGGGACGCGCGAGAGGCCCGGCGCGGCATGTGGGCCTTGAGCTACTACGCCATCAAGCATCACCTGGAGGCGGGACGCTTCACCGACAGTTTCCAGATCGTCGAAGGCGTGGTCAGGGATGTGGCCAGCGTACGCGGCCGGGTGTTCATCAATTTCGGCGATGACTGGCGCACCGACTTCACCCTGGTGGTCGAGGGCAAGGCCCGGCGGCTGTTCCTGGACTCGGACATCAAACTGTCCCATTTGCCCGGTAAAAAAATTCATGTCAGGGGCTGGCTTAAATATTATAATGGCCCCATGATCCAGCTGACCCATCCGGAACAGGTCCAGATTGTCGGGTCGGCGCCGGACTGATCAGCAGCCGATGAGGGGAGTAACAGAACATGGCATTGAACAAAATCACCGGAATTGTCAGCAAATGGCTTGTGGGCGGTCTGATGATCGTCTCTCTGGCGGGGTGTACCACCCTTAATCCGGCCACCGGCCAGCGGGAATTCACCCCCTTCATGAGTCCGAGCCAGGAAGCTTCGCTGGGCGCCGAGGCCCACCCCTCGGTGATCAAGGAGCATGGCGGCGTTTATGACGACCCGAATATCGGCGGCTATGTGGCCACGGTCGGCGGCCGGCTGGCGGCGGTGTCCGAGCTGCCGGAACTGGGCTTCACCTTTACCGTGCTGGACAGCCCGATCGTCAACGCCTTCGCCCTGCCCGGCGGCTATATCTATGTGACCCGCGGCATTCTCGCCTTGTTCAATTCCGAGGCGGAAATGGCCAGCGTGCTGGGTCATGAAATCGGCCATGTCACCGCCCGCCATACCGCCAAACGCTACAACCAGTCGGTCTTCGCCAATATTCTTGGCGCCGGGGTCGGCGTCCTGGCCGGCAGCGAGGAAGTGGCGAACCTGGTCAACTACGGCTCCCAGCTGTACCTGTTGAGCTACAGCCGCGACCAGGAATACCAGGCCGACAGCCTCGGCGTGCGCTACACCAGCCGGGCCGGCATCGATCCTTACGGCGCCGGCCACATGCTGGACAGCCTGAAGGCCGAAAGCGACCTCGCCGACCTGATCGCCAACCGCAGCGGGTCGGAACGCACGCCGGAATTTTTCTCGACCCACCCCAATACCGAGGACCGGGCCAGCCGCGCCTATCAACTGGCCAGGGATACCGGCATCGCCCAGGGCAGCCGCGATTCGGGACACGACCGCTATCTCAGCGTCATCGACGGCATGATTTACGGCGACAATCCGGACCAGGGCCTGATCCGCGGCCGCATCTTCTGGCATCCCAAGATGCTGTTCACCTTCGAGGTGCCGGAAAATTATAAAATGAGCAACAGCTCCACCGCCGTCGTCGCCCAGGGCAGCGGCGCCGCAGAAGGCGCGGCCGTTATCTTCGCCGGCGGCAGCGCCGAGGGCAAAAGCCTGCAGCAATATATGAATGAAGCCTGGAAAAGCATCAGCGACAATGGCGCACTGGAAAACTGGCAGGACATGACCATCAACGGCATGGCCGGACTGACCGCCACCACCACCGGCACCCTCAGCAACCAGCCGGTGCTGGTGCGCATGGTGGCAATCCGCTATTCCGCCACCCAGGCCTATCACTTCCTGATGATCATGCCGCAGAATAATGTCGCCGCGCTGGAACCAGGCCTCAAGACCATGGCCTACAGCTTCCGCAAGCTCAGTGCTTCCGAAGCCGACAAAGTGAAGGCCAAGCGCATCAAGGTGATTACCGTGCAAAAGGGCGACACCGCCCAGAGCCTGTCCCGGCATATGGCCTTTGACGACTATCAGCTGGAGCGATTCCTGACCCTGAACGGCTTGCAGAAAAACAGCACACTCCGGGTCGGCGAGCGCCTGAAACTGATTGTCGAATGATAAAAAAGGCCGGGAGAGAGTACTCTCCCGGCACAGGTTGTGTGGCTTGCTTGTTATAGTGGGCTAGGCTTTTATTCTACTCTCTTCACTCTCCGACAATCACGGACGGTTCCTTGTGGCCGAGCAGGAAGCTCAGCTTCTCGCGTGTCCGGGCCACCATCAGGTAGAGGATCGGCACCAGGAACAGGGTCGCGATGGAGGACAGGGCCACCCCGAAAGCGAGGGAGACCACGGTCGGCACCAGGAACTTGGCCTGCACGCTGGTTTCCATCATCATCGGCACCAGGCCGATGAAGGTGGTCAGCGAGGTCAGGAAGATGGGACGGAAACGTTCTTCCGCCGCAATCTCGATCGCCCTGAGCGCGTCATGGCCCCGGTCCCTGAGCTTGTGGATATAGTCCAGCAGCACCAGGTTGTCGTTGATCACCACGCCGGCGGCCGCCACGATGCCCAGGATCGAATAGATGCTGAGATCCATGCCGAGCGCCAGGTGGCCGAGGATCGCGCCCATATAGCCGAACGGGATCGCGGTAAAGATCAGGAACGGCTGGATATAGGATTTGAAGGCCACCGCCATCAGGAAGTAGATGGCGAGCAGGGCGATGCCGAACCCGGACGCCAGGGACTGCATGAATTCCTGCTCTTCCCGCTGGTCGCCTTCGAGGCTGAATTCCACGTCGGGGAATTTCTTCTTCCACTCGGGGAAATATTTTTCCTCGATATCCTTCAGGATTTCGCTGGCATTGGCCACATCGGGGTCCACGTTGGCCATCACCTCCAGGGTCCGCATGCGGTCGGTGCGTTCGATGGTGGTATAGGCCTGGCGGTAGCTGATGTCCGCGGCGGCGCCAAAGGGCACTTCTTCGCCCCCCGGGGTCCGCACATACAGGTCGTTCATGGTGTCAAAGGAGGTACGGTCTTCCTTGGGCAGGCGGACCATCACCTTCACATCGTCCGGGCCGCGCGGGATACGCTGCACTTCATCCCCGTAAAAGGCCTGGCGCACCTGGCGGGCAATATCCGCCAGGGACAGGCCGAGGTTTTCAGCACTGGGCTTCAGGTTCAGCACCGCTTCCATACGGGCCGTATCGCCGGAGTCAGTGACATTATAGAGGCCGTTGTAGCCGCGATAGACATCCTTCAGCGCCAGCGCCGCCTGCTCAATCTGCTCCGGATTGCGGGACTTGATCAACAGATCGATCGTGGGACCGCTGCTGCCCTGGCCGGAAAAGTCGAAGTTGACATTCTTGGCATCGGGAATGACCGGCGTCATGTCGCGCCAGCGCTCGGTGATCTGCACCACGTTGACATCCCGCTCTTCAGCCGGCACCAGGATCAGGAAGGCGCGGGCGGAGCCGCTGCGGTTGCTGGTCCAGGTCAGCACATCTTTGATAACTTTCTGGTCCGGATACTCCTGTGCCAGTTCATCTTTCAGCTTCAGGGCAGCATCCTCCAGGATATGGGTCGCCTGATCGATGGTGTCATAAGGCGATCCGGCCGGAAAGTCGATCCGGGCCTGGACAAAGTCCATGGGCACGTCCGGCATGAAGGTGTTTTTCACCCAGCCGGCGATGTTCAGGGAAAAGACGATCATGCTGCCGGCCAGGATAATGCACAGCGACAGCCCGGCGCGATGCAATACCTTGTCCAGAAACGGCCGGTACCAGGAATAGACGAACCAGTTCAGGAACTGCGACGCCTTATCCTGGATGCGGGTGAACAGCTTGGACATGTTATCCAGGACATTGCGGATCAGCGACAAGTTGGCGACTTTGGACAGGAAACCGGTGCCCTTCTCTCCGCCGTGACGCAGATGGGTCGGCAGAATCAGGAGGGATTCCAGCAGGGAAAAGCAGAGGCACAGGATCACCACCACCGGGATCACATAGGTGACCTTGCCCGAGTTGCCGGGCAGGAACGCCAGCGGCAGGAAGGCGATCATGGTGGTCAGCGCCGAAAAGATCACCGGCTTGGCCACTTTCTCGGTGCCGACGATTGCTCCCTCGCCGCCAATCACCCCATGCTGGTTTTCCCGGTGAATGCTTTCACCGATGATAATGGCGTCATCCACCACAATCCCCAGGATCAGGATAAAGGCGAACAGGGAAATCATGGTCAGGCTGACCCCCGTCGACGGCAACAGCATCAGGCAGCCGAGGAAGGATATGGCGATCCCCGCGGTCACCCAGAAGGACAATTCCACATTCAGGAAAATCATCAGGCAGACAAACACCAGGATCAGGCCCGAAATACCGTTCCACAACAGCATGCTGAGCCGGCTGTTGAAAAAGTCGGAAGTGTCGAACCAGTTGTCCATTTGCACGCCCTCAGGCAGGGTCGGGCGGATTTCTTCCTCGATCATTTTATTGATCTGCTTGCTTAATTGCACCACGTCAGGGGTGCCTTCGGTGCGCACAAACAGAAGTACGCCCGGCTTGCCGTTAAAGCCGATCCGGAACTGGTCGTCGGTGAAACCGTCGACAACCCTGGCGACATCTTTCAGCAGTACCCTTGTGCCGTCTTCATTGCGCAGGACCACGATATTTTCAAAGTCTTCCTGAACGTAAGCCTGACCGCGGGTCATGATCTGGATCTGGCCGGATTCATTGTCCACCTTGCCGGCCGGCATATTGACGGAAGACCGGGCGATGGCATTGGAGACATCGTCAAAGGTCAGGCCGTATTTCTGCAGGTCCAGTTCGGACACTTCGATGGAAATTTCATAGTCGCGTACGGCGTCCAGTTGCGTTTTGGCTGCTCCGGGGATGGTAGCGATCTTGTCACGAATATCGCGGCCGAGTTCCTTCAGCTCCTTTTCGCCAATGTCGCCGTAAACCACAAGGTTGATCACGTCGCTCTGGGCGTAGTCGCGCTCCACAATGGGACGTTCTGACAAAGCCGGAAGGGTATTGATCGCGTCCACCCGCGCCTTGACCTCATTGAGCATCTTGTCGGGATCATAGCCATCCTCGACCTCGATACGGACCATGCCGTTGCCTTCACGAGCGCGGCTATAGAGCCGTTTGATGCCCTGCAGGTCAAAGACCGCTTCCTCGACACGGACAAGCACCCTTTCCTCCACCTCGCGGGGACCGGCGCCAAGATAGTTCACACTGACCCGGATCTCGTTAAGGGGAAAGGTCGGAAAAGCAATCTTGCCCACGCTCTGATAGCCCATGATGCCGCCGATCAGGATCACGATCATGATCAGGTTGGTGGCAACCGGGTTGTTGACAAACCATTTGACGATGCTTTTCATGACTTGCCTCCTGCGCTATCGACGGCTGACAACAGGGAGCCGGCATCTGCAGGCACGGCTTCCACAAGTGTCCCGTCCACGGCAATGCCAAGCTGGGAAATACAAACCTTGTCCCCTTCCTTGATGCCGTTCGCGACTACGATATGCTCACGGGTACTTTCCAGCACCTCGACCTTGCGGGTGCGCAGCTTATTGTCCGCATCCACCACCAGGACACTGTCACCCTGGCGCAAGGCCTGGCGCGGCAGCTGGTAGACATTGGCGTAGGCCCGGCCCTCGATCTCGGCGGAGACAAACTGGCCAATGGTCATCCGCAGGCCGTTTTCAACGGAATAGAGCTCATCGCCCTTCAGCTCCGCCACCACATAGAGGATCCGGCTCTTGGTGTCGATCACCCCTTCAGAGCGGGCAATCCGTCCCTTCCAGGTATAATTTTTGTTGGCAAAGGTACCGGTCAGGGTCACTTTCAGGTCGGCCTTGTTGTTCTGCAGCTTGACCAGGTCGAACTTGCCGAGGTCCCGGTTGGTGAGCGGCAGGCGCACTTCCAGCACGTCGGTGGAATAATACATCCCCATTTTGCTGCCTGGGCTCATATACTGGCCCAGATCGACAAATTTTTCCGTCAAAATGCCGTTAAACGGCGCAGTAATGTCAGTGCGTTCCAGGTCCAGGCGGGCTGTATAGAGCGCGGCCTCGGCTGCTTTCAGCTTGGCTTCGGCATCGGCAAGCTGCGGCTTGCGCAACACCAGGTCGCTGGCCTCGCCCTGGCCCAGGAGTTCCCATTCTTCCTTGGCAAGGGCTGCTTCCTGCTGCTCCTGCGCCAGGCGCTGACGGGCTTCCGCCACCCGGGCCTCGGCGGAAGTTACCGCCGCCTCATAGTCACGGGCGTCAATCCGCAGGATGGTTTCGCCTTTTTTAAAGGTGCCACCGGCAACAAACTTGTCGGACACATAGACGATATTGCCGGACACCCGCGGGGTCAGGTCGATCATCTGCTTGGGCTGGACCGTTCCCTGGGTTTCCACACTCAGGCGGGTGGCGTCCGCATGGGCGGTCACGACGCGCACTTTGCGGGCTTCGACCACATGCTCCTTTTTCTCCGGTTCCGGCTTGGCCTTGACCAGGCCGACGCTGGCAACAACGCCCAAGGCAAGAACCAGAACAGGCAACCAAACCCGTTTCAGGAAAGACACCGTCTTTTGCTTGATACTCATTTTTTATCCCCTTCGATCTCGTAAGCGGTTTGCTGGTAGCTGTTGGTTGCCTGATGATCTTCCATAGTTGTCGTTGTGAAGTCCCCGCCCAGTGCCAGGTGGAGTCTTATTCTGTTATTGATGCGTAATCTTTTCACCAGCAGGAGCTGGCTCTGCTGGGCCAGCGCCTGACGCTGGGAATCCAGCAGCGTGGTCACATTGATCAGTCCGCGGGAATATTGGTCGATGGCCACTTCCTCGGCGGAGACCGCCGCTTCGGCCGCCTTGGCCGTATGCAGGACCTGCTCATGCAGGGAGCGGTCGGAAGACAAACCATCTTCCACTTCCCGGAATGCCTGCAGCAGGGTCTGGGCAAACTGTTCCTTCTGGGCCTCGAACCGGGCCTCCTGGGCTTTGGCGTTGTAATGCAGGCGGCCGCCCTGGAAGATCGGCTGGGTTATACCGCCGATCAGGTTCCAGAAAATATTGTCGAATTTCAGCAAATCGCTGAAGTTGTCGGAGGTATTACCGGCTGATCCAGTAAGCGAGAAGGACGGCAGCAGCGCCTTGTCCGCCTGTTGGGAGCGGTAGCCGGCGGCATACAGGCGCTGTTTGGCCGCCTGCAGGTCGGGCCGGCGCTCCAGAAGCTCCGCCGGCAGACCGGCTGGTACCTCCGGCAATTCATCCGGAATGGCGCCGTCGGCCATAACTGAGCCTGCCGGATAGCGTCCGGCCAGCACTTCCAGCGCCCGCCGGGCGGCATCAAGCTGGTCGCGGCGGTCGCTGAGCGAAGCCCGGGCCGCTTCCAGGTTGCTGAGCGCAAGGCGCAGGTCAAGGCCGTCGCTCAGGCCGCGGTTAAACCGGTTGCGGATGATCCGTTCGCTTCGTTCGTAGCTTTCCACGGTGCGCCGGGCCAGGGCATATTGCTGTTCGGCTTCCAGGGCCTGAAACCAGCTCTGGGCCACCTGGGCGGCCAGCGACAGGCGGGCGCCTTCCAGATCATATCTCGCCACCGCATAGTCGGAAGCCGCGGCTTTTTCCTGGGCGCTCAGACGTCCCCAGACATCCAGTTCCCAACTGGCGTCGAGGCCGAGGGAAAGGGCATTTTCTGTCACAGACGGATTGCTGGTGTGCTGGCGCTGGGCGCCGAAGGAGCCCGACAAAGACGGGTACAGGTCTGCTGCGGCCACACCGCGGTCATAGCTGGCGGCTTCCATCAGCAGTGCTGTACTTCTGTAATCCGGGTTATTGTCCAAGACCTGGGTGACAAACTGCGACAGCTGCGGCATATTCAGCTCGTCAAGCCAGCCGTCCCGCACCATACCGTCGTTGTCTGATGAAGCCTGCCAGGCGTTGGCAGTTTCGGGTCCTGGAAGATCCCGGTCGGCGACCGGTATGCTTGTGCACGCTGTCAACGCCGTCGCTGATACAGCACACACCAACAAGGAAATCCTGTTCATCCACACAATTCCTTGAACCCGTCCGAAATTTCTTCTTTATGTCTTCTGGTCCGGGTCCATATTCAGTTAAAAATAACTGATATCTTCCACCTCCAGTCATAGCAAAAAAATTCCCGCATGGCGAGAGCCGCAAGATCACTTGGTCTCAAATTTATGTGATTTTATCGCAATGCAATATGACGTCTTTATTTCACGCCGCGATTATTCAGGCCGTGATCCGGTCCAGAACCTCACCCTCAGCCGAAAAACATACCGCAGACAAGTCCCCGCCCCGGCCGCAGCCGCTGTCCACCGTCGCCGTATGAGCCCGGTCCAGGGAAAGCCCGCCATTCGAATGGTCGTAACCGCGGATGACTTTTGTAAAACCGGAGAAAGGGCCGTCAATCTCGTCAAACCTGCCGTTATCCCACCAGAACTGGTCCTTCTGCATATCCAGCGGCCGCGAGGTATCGACCGAGGCATGGACAAACAACAGCTTGCCGTCCCGGCTGAAAGCGGCCCGGCGCAGGTGTTTCAGCAGGTCGCCATGGCCGGCGTGATTATAGATTTCCCGGCGCAACCCATTGGTCCAGCGGGTAATAGACAGCGTTCCTTCCCGGGATATGGCGCGGGCCACATGGGCTTTGGTGCCATAAGCCTCGATTACTGCTCCCATGCCGTGATCCAGCAGCCAGTCCATCACCTCTCCCGGATTTGGTGCAAACTGCAGTTGCAGGAGCTTGGAAAACATTTCTTCCTTGGCACCGCGAAGATAGACAAAGTCCTCGGGCATATAAACCGACGGCATGGACATGATTTCCCGGCGGCTGCGCAGAAGTTCGTCAATGGTCTCCAGATTGCCGTCATTGCTGCCGAAATAATTGCCGAGATAGACAAGTTTGTCCTTCTTGTACAGCTTGTCGAGCAGCATCCGGTGGAGTTCCCTGAGGCGATCAACCTGGCCGTGGATGGCGCCAACGGCCCAAATGCGTTGCACATTGTCAAGGCATCCGTATCTTTCCGGATCCATGGCTGACAGGTCTGTACCGCTCATCAATTTTTACGTCCCTCTTTACCGAATCCGGCGTATAGCAGGACTTCCTGCGCCGGATAAATCACTCTAGAACATCACATTAAATAAAAAAAGAGCCTGAAATTAGACAGGCTCTTTTTTTCATTTCTTTTCCGCAGAGGGATCAGGCAACCTGGAGATAGGTCTCCAGCTTTTCCAGGGCTTCCTTTTCGGCGATATCCTCGACCGCAGCCACTTCGCGGGCCAGGCGGCTGATGGCAGATTCATAGATCTGGCGTTCGCTGTAGGACTGTTCCGTCTGGTCACCGGAACGATGCAGGTCGCGCACCACCTCGGCCAGGGAAATCAGGTTACCGGAATTGATCTTGGCTTCATATTCCTGCGCCCGGCGGCTCCACATGGTCCGCTTGACCTTGGCCTTGCCTTTGAGGGTGACGAACGCCTTGTCCATGACATTTTTGTTGGACAGGGCCCGCATGCCGGCGCCTTCAGCCTTGTTGGTGGGGACACGGAGCGTCATCTTTTCGCTTTCAAAGCGAATGACATACAGCTCCAGCTTCATGCCGGAAATTTCCTGTTCTTCAATATCAATAATAACGCCAACACCATGTTTGGGGTAAACGATGTTGTCATTGACTGCAAATCTTAATGTATTCGACTTAACCATTTAGAAAAATATTCTCCAACTGAACTAAATGGGCAGGATTATCACCCCAGGCCCACATGGTTAGCAAAGCACCGAAAAACCACCAGGCAGGGGCCACACTATGGTTAACGGCGACATAAATGTATCAGAATCGCCAAAAAACACCGCCTCAGGCCACTGCATATACGCAAGCCAAGGTTAGCGAATATCTGAAATTAAGGATTTAAAAGCAACAGGTTACTCTAATTGCTGCCAGAATCCTTGTGCAATGCATATAATATAACATAAATTTAACAAAAAAACACCCCTTAAGACGCATATGGCCTTGAAAAGAGGTGCTCTTTCTTAATTCTTTCGGGTCTGCAACAAAGAAAAAGGGCCGGCCAGCGGCCCTTTTATAAATGCGGTCAGGTGCCGGCGCCGGGTTTGTCGCTGAAATGTTTCTCGAACTTGTCCTGTTCGTCCTTGGCGGCGTCAGCCCCGTCCATGGGATCGACACGCTCGGTGATATTGGGCCATTCGGCAGAATATTTCTCACCAAGCTCAATCCATTTTTCCAGTCCGTCTTCGGTATCCGCCAGAATGGCTTCGGCAGGACATTCCGGTTCACACACGCCGCAGTCAATGCATTCGTCGGGATTGATCACAAGCATGTTCTCGCCTTCATAGAAGCAGTCCACCGGACAAACTTCCACACAGTCGGTGTATTTGCAGTTGATACATGCCTCTGTGACAACGTAAGTCATAAAGTTCTCCTCCATTTACCGCCGCACCGTCTGGTCTTCCGAAACGGCGATCAATATACCCTGACACAGGCATATAACATTTTTCGCTTTATTCACAAGCCAAAAAACGGGAATTGTAAGTCCTTATCTGCCCTGGTGACGTTCCCGAACCTTGCGACGGATACGGCCACTCTCTTTATCGGGCACATAAAGCAGGCCGGTGATGCGGCGCAACAGGTTGCTTTCATAGGCGGTCTCCTCGCCGTCCGCATAGACTACTTCCCACAAAAGCTCGAGGATCTTTTCCCGGCCCTTCTCATCAAAGTGATCCTTGATACGGCGGGTAAAGTTCAGGATTTGATTGCTGTTGTCCACCTGGGCCTCGGCCTCGGCCAGCATGTCTTCAGCCTCCTCCCTCTCAACGCCAAGGCGGCGTTCCAGAAGCATCAGGATATGGTCCCGCTCTGAGCTGGAAAAATCACCGTCCTGCAGCGCCACCTCGACCATCAGCGCCGCGGCGGCGAGCTTTTCCGGCGGCAGGGAAGACATTGAGCCTCCGTCATCTCCCGACAGTAATTCCCCCAGTTTCGCAAATAAAGACACCTGACAAACCTTTATAAAATAATTCCGCATTCGCGCGGCAAGCATAGGGAATACCTATTGCCGCGGCCAGCCATTTCCGACCAATCTGCATATATACGGGATATAGGGTGTTTAGTAGCGCAGGACAAGGTCCCGCTGCTCGACCTCAAAGCTGCTCAGCCGGTTGAGGAAGCTCATGCCCAGCAACGACACCGGCAGGGCGCCGGGGGAGGAGACAATAGCCGGCACGTCATACATTTCAATGTTGCCAATCCGCACGGAAGACAGGGTCACCCGGGCAACCGCCGCAGTCCCGTTGGCGGTAGAGACCGCCCCGTCAAATTCCAGGTCGGACGGGTCAAGCCCGATCGCTTCCGCATCCTCATAGCTGAGCGCGATATGGCTGGCGCCGGTATCGACGACAAAGGTGATGCTGCCGTCTTCAACATAGGCGTCCGTCCAGTAATGACCGCCCTCGCCCCGGGGGATGCGCACCTCGTCGGGCATTTGACTGGCCATCACCCGCTGTTCAACCGGACGAACCTTGCCCGCAAAATGAGGCAGTTCTTTTTGCCCCTCCGGTTGGTCAGACGTGTCTGCCATGACGGCCACAACAACCGTCAATAGCAAAAAGCCGAAAAATATCTTGCCTGCATTCATGCTCCAGCACCCCTCAACTGATCAGGAAGATACTCTAGCATCTGTCGGTTAAGGGGGATTTAAGGAAAGATCAGATTGTAAAAGACGGCCAAATTACTGGTCGCGCAGGCGATCAAGGGCGCGCCGCTCGGCCTTGGTCGGGCGGCCGCTGCCGGCGTCCCGCACCGCCACCGGCGCCGGGCGTTCTTTTTTGATCCGGGGCGGGCTCAAGTCTTCATAGAGCGACTGCGCCTCGGCGGCGGGACCGCGCCGCTCGGCCAGGGCCAGGATGCGGGCGATGCGCACATGATCGCCCTGGGGAAAGGTCAGCACATCTTCCGGCCCGACCGTGACGCTGGCCTTGCGGATCACCTGGCCGTTGAGGCGCACCTTGCCGGCCCGGCACATTTTGGTCGCCAGCGAGCGGGTCTTGAAAAAGCGGGCATGCCAGAGCCACAGGTCGATACGTTGCGTCGCAGTATTCTGTGGCTCCGGTGCAGAAGTCATTTTTTCTTGGTCATTTTTTCTTGGCGAGGGATTTTTTAAGATCCGCCAGTGCCGCAAATGGTGAATCCGGGTCAATGGCCTGGGGCTTTTTGTTGGGCGCTGTGGCGCTGATCACCTTGGGCCCCTTCGGCCCACCGCGACCGGGCCTGCCGCCCGGCTTGCGGCCACCTTTGGCTCCCTGACCCTTCGGCCCCTGACCTTTTGATCCTTGGCCTTTTGATCCTTGGCCTTTGCGGGCACCATTGCGCTCGCGGCTGCGTTCCCTGCCATGTTCCCGGCGCGGGCCACCCTTGGCCACGTCGGGCTGGTGGATGAAATATATGTATTTCTCGGGTTCCGCCGGTTTGTCCTCGGCGGCCTCTTCTCCGGCGGCCTCCTGCGTTGAGGTCTCTGCAACCGGTTCTTCGGCAACAGCCGCTTCAGGAGCTGGTTTTTCTTCCCGGTCTCCGGTCTGCTTTTCCCGTATATCCTCTTCCTCGGCAGAGGTTTCTTCCGCAGGAGCTTCCTCCGCCCTTGCTTCTTCTGCCTTTACTTCCTCTGCAGGAGCTTCGCCTTCGGAGGTCGGTACTTCCTCAGCCTTTTCCGCCTTCGCGGCCAGCTCGGCAAATGCCGCCGCCTGGCGCTTGCGTTCGATCTCGGCGGCTTCCTCGGGGCTGAATTCCCTGGTCACATAGCCGAGGTAGCGCATGATCTCTTCAAAGTCCTCACCGCTGACCCCGACCAGGCTCATCAGATCCGGGTTGGGCGGGAACGGGCCCTTCATGGACACCTCGCGGGCGGCATTGGCCAGACGCTCCAGCATGTCAAGCCGGACCGCATTCTTGCCGGTCACCCGGTAGCCGGACACCTCGTAAAAAGTTCGCGGCGCTTTCTGGTCGATCTTGATGGTGCACAGACCGGCCGGCGGCATCTCCGGCAGCTGGTCCATGTCGTTGAACAAGGCCCAGAGATAAAGCCGCAACTGGGCCGGGGCCGGTTTCAGCACGGCCGGAATATATAGGCTGGCGGCGCCGAGCCAGACGCCCAGTTTCTTGATCTGGAAGCGGCCGTCCCGGTCCACCTGTTTGAAGTCCCGGGCAATCAGCCGCCGCGGAATGGTGCCGAGCTTTTCCACCATCTGGAAGGCAATGCCCCGGGCCAGGCCGTCAATCAGCGGTTTGCCCTCATCATTGGTGCCGCCCTCCACGGCTTCCTTGAGCACAAACAGCGGCTCCAGAACTTCCTGCACATGCCCGCTCAGCCAGCGGTCTACTGCCTGCTGCACCAGGGCAAGGCTGTCGCCCTGCAGCACCGGCGTCGGCAGCACGGACGCCTTCGGCGACAGGATATCCTGTCCCTTGACCACCCGGGCGATCGGCACGCCGCGCCAGTTGATGGTGCTCTGGGTCAGGGGATTGCCGAACACCAGCGACAGTTCACCTTCACCGGCTTCATTCAGCTCCTGCGCCCTTTTCGCGATTTCCTCGGCCAATACCTTGTCCGCGGCATGACGCAATGTCTTGCTGTCCTCCCCATAAGCCCCCGGGTCCTCCCGGAACTGGAACCCTTCCAGGGTGCCGATGAAATGGCTTTCCACAAACACATTGCCGTCGGTATCAATATTGGCCATCAATCTTCCTTTTTGGCGTAACTCTCTCATCAGGACCGACGTGCGCCGGTCTACAAATCTCTGGGTCAGGCGTTCATGTAGCGCATCTGACAGTCTGTCTTCAATATCTCTTGTCACATCCTGCCAGTGTTTCGCCCGGTCAAGCCACGCCGACCGGTGGGAAATATACGTCCAGGTGCGAATATGTGCAATACGTGCTGACAGGGCATCGATGCCGCCGTCGGTCCGGTTGAGGGGGTCGACCTGGCGCGCCATCCACTGATGATCGATCACCCCGTGATGCGAGGAAATCTGCCGATAAATGTCGCCCGTCAGCTTGACATGCTCGTCGTCACTGGTCTTGCGGAAATCGGGAATCTGGCAGATTTCCCACAGCAGTTTCAGCGACGCAGGACCCGCCGCCAGGGTCCGGATATCCTCCTGTGCGGCCAGCCGGCGCAGGGTGGCGAGATCGATATTTTCCAGCGCCCGGCTCAGGCCTTTGCGCTGTGGCGCCGCCTCGAGCGAGCGAATCAGCGCCCCCGGGCCGGAATAATCCAGCAGGCTGTTGCGCCACTGCAGCACCGTTTCCGGCGGGAAATCATGATTTTCAATGGCGCGAATGACATCTTCGCTGAGGCCGCGCTCATAATCCGCCCCCTCGGTCAGGGTGCCGAAGGTGCCGTTGTTCATGTGGCGTCCGGCGCGGCCGGCAATCTGGCCCAGCTCCGCCGGGGTCAGGTCGCGCATGCGGCGGCCGTCGAACTTGCTGGTGGCGGCAAAACAGACATGGTCGATGTCCATGTTGAGGCCCATGCCGATGGCGTCAGTCGCCACCAGGTAGTCCACATCACCGTTCTGATAAAGCTCCACCTGGGCGTTGCGGGTGCGCGGGCTCAGCGCCCCCATGACCACGGCGGCACCGCCCTTCTGGCGGCGGATCATTTCCGCGTAGCCATAGACATTTTCGGCACTGAACGCGACCAGGGCCGAGCGGCGCGGCAGGCGGGAGAGTTTTTTCGGCGGCACATAGGTCAGGGTGGAAAAACGCCGGCGGGTGATAAATTCCACATCCGGCACCAGATGGCGGATCAGCCCGGCCATGGTGGCCGAACCCAGGAACATGGTTTCCTCACGGCCGCGGGCACGCAGCAGCCGGTCGGTGAAGATATGACCGCGGTCGAAATCTGCCGCCAGCTGGATTTCATCCACGGCGAGGAACGCCACCTCGATCTCCATGGGCATGCTTTCCACGGTGCAGACATACCAGCGGGGGTTTTTCGGGATGATCTTTTCCTCGCCGGTGATCAGGGCGACGGCATTCTTGCCGGCCGGGTTCTGCGGCGAGTTCACAATACGGTCATAGATTTCCCGGGCTAGCAGGCGCAACGGCAGGCCGATCATGCCGGTGCTGTGACCGAGCATGCGCTCTACCGCGAGGTGGGTCTTTCCCGTATTGGTCGGGCCAAGCACCGCCTTGATATGAGAGCGGCTGTCAACGGCCCGGTTGGACAGATTTTTCATGACCGGGGCTTGTAACACTAAAAGACCCGCGGGTCTTCAATAAAATACCCCCTGTAGATAGGCGTGCCGGGCGGAATGTAAAGGTTTCGTCACGGACGGCAATTGCTTTACCCGATTGGACTGGCCAGTGTTATGGAATCTGTGCCATACTCCGCCTTACAACAATGAACCGAAAAATTCGGAAAAGGGGATGGATATTTCAGGGACAGGACAGCAGACCAGACTTATCCCGGTGCTCAACATCAGGGCCGGGGAGCTACCGGCCGTACTGCTGGCGTTCGGCTATTTTTTCTGCCTCCTTTGCAGCTATTACATCCTGCGCCCCATGCGCGACGAAATGGCCATCGCCAGCGGCGTGGAGAACATGCAGTGGCTGTTTACCGGCACCTTCTTCGCCATGCTGGCGGTCACCCCATTGTTCGGCTTTCTCGCCAGCCGCTTCCTGCGCAAACAGATCATTCCCGTCACTTATGGTTTTTTCCTGGTCAATATCCTGGTCTTTTACGCCCTGTTCCAGGCGGAGCTCACCAGTCCGTGGGTGGCGCGGGGGTTTTTCTGGTGGGTGTCGGTGTTCAACTTCTTCGTGGTCAGCGTTTTCTGGGCTTATATGTCCGACATTTTCTCGGCCGAACAGGGCAAGCGGCTGTTCGGCATTATCGCCGCCGGCGGCAGCATCGGCGCCATCACCGGCCCGGTCCTGACCCAGTCCCTGGTGACCCATCTCGGCACTGCCAATCTGCTGCTGGTCTCGGCCGCCTTCCTGTTCCTGGCCCTGGTCTGCATGCTGGCATTACTTCGGCATGAACAGGATGTCGAGGAATTCCATGTCTCGAAGGCGGACCGGAAGCTGGGCGGCAGCTGGCTCGAGGGCCTGCTGGCCATTTTCCGTTCCCGCTACATGGCCGGGATTGCCGCCTGGATCCTGCTGTCGACCCTGGCCGCCACCTTTCTCTATTTCCAGCAGGCGGTGATCATCCGCGACGCCTTTGACAGCCCCGAAGAGCGCATCCGGATGTTCGCCCGTATCGACCTGGCGGTAAACGGCCTCACCCTGCTGACCCAGATCTTCATTGTCGGCCGCTTGATGGGCCGGTTCGGCGTGAGCCTGACCCTGGCCCTGTTCCCGCTGGTGACGCTCATGGGCTTTGCCGCCCTCGCTGCGGCCCCGGTGCTGCTGGTGGTGGTCGGCTTCCAGGCCACCCAAAGGGCGGTGAATTTCGCCATCGCCCAGCCCGGCTACCGGGTACTCTATACCACCGTCAGTGACGGGGAAAAATACAAGGCCCAGCCGTTCATTGATACGGTCGGGGTCCGCGGCGGCGATGCCGCAAGCGGCTGGATCTATGCTTCGCTGGCCCAGGGATTGGGCTGGGGCCTGCAACCGCTGGCCCTGTTCATCCTTCCCATTGCCGGAATTTGGGCTATTCTCAGTATCCGGCTCGGCCGTATACATGAACAGAAACTGGAAACATCGGAGGAGACATCCCCATGACGGACATCACCCGCAAGCAGTTCATCAAGTTGACCGGCGCGGCCGGCCTGGCCCTGGCCGGCGGAGTTGGCGCCCCGGCGCTGGCTGATACCTTTTTGCACAAGATGGTCAGGAAGCCGATTCCGTCCAGCGGCGAGCTCCTGCCGGTGGTCGGCTTCGGTACCTCCCGGGTGTTTGATGTCGGCCGCAGCGCGGAGGAACGGGCCCCGTTGCTGGACACCCTCAAGATCCTTTATGACGCCGGTGGCTCGCTGATCGATACCGCGCCCATGTACGGCCCGGCCGAGGCCGTCGTCGGCGACCTGGTGGCCCGGCTGAACAGTCGCAACAAGAGCTTTATTGCCACCAAGGTACTGCAAAACGGCAAACAGGCTGGCATCGACCAGATGAACGCTTCCTTCCACAAGCTCAAAACCAGCCATGTGGACCTGATGCAGGTGCATAACCTGGTGGACTGGCAGACCCAGCTTGGTACGCTCAGGGAAATGAAGCAAGACAAGAAAATCCGCTATCTCGGCATCACCCATTATACCGACAACGGCACCCGGGAACTGGTCGAAATCATGAAGCAGGAGCAGCTCGACTTCGTGCAGTGCCAGTATGCCATGAATGCCAGGCTGGCCGAAGAGGAACTGCTGCCGCTGGCCCGGGAGCGCGGAATCGCCATCCTGTGCAACCGGCCGTTCGGCCGCGGCGCCCTGTTTAACAAAGTCAAAGGCAGAGAACTGCCTGTTTGGGCCGCCGACCTCGGCATTCACAGCTGGGCCCAGTATTTCCTCAAATATCTGCTCGGCCATCCGGCGGTCACCGCGGTCATTCCCGGCACCGGCCGGCCCGACCATGCCCGGGACAATGTGATGGCCGGCATGAGCCCGCTGCCCGACGAGGCAGCCCGCAAAATGATGCTGGATCACCTGCACGGCCTGTAAAATCGTCCCTTTTCGCAACATTTTTATGAACAATTGTATTTTTTATGCTACGATTGTTCATAATCAATTGTACAAGAGGATGTAATGCAGCTACAGGATAATGAAAAGAAGCTTTTGGAACTCCTCAAGGTCAACAGCCGCCTGAGTGCGGCGGAGCTGGGCCGCAAACTGGGCCTGGCCCGCTCCACCATCCATATGATGCTGCAGAAACTGGAGGAAAAGGTCATCGACAGCTATACGGTGACCCTGAAACCGGAAGCGGACAACGGCAATATCCGCTGTTATGTGATGATTACCCGGGATCCGAAAAAAAGTCAGGAAATCGAACAGGCGCTGGAAAATATGCCGGAGGTGGCCTGCCTCAGCACCGTGGCCGGCAGCTTTGATTTCATTGCCCTGGTCCATGCGGACACGCACCCGCACCTGGACGAGGTCCTGACCAAAATCGCCATGATGCCCGGAATCCTGAAGACGGAAACCCATATCATATTGTCGCCCAAATTCGACCGGCGGACCTGCTTCACGTAAAGTTTATCTGTCAGATATATATTATATTTGTTCATTATTTCTTATTTTTGTTCCTTTTTTATTTATATTTGTTCATATTTAGGATAAATATACAGAAAAATGAAATCACATCCGGATGGTGTCTGAAATGGGAAAAAATACCTCTGCAGCGGAAATCTTGGTGCAGTGTCTGCTTGCCAACGGCACCGACCGGGCCTTTTGCGTGCCGGGAGAAAGCTATCTGTCGGTGCTTGATGCGCTCTATGACGTGAGAGAGCAGATTGACCTGATCACCTGCCGCCAGGAAGCGGGCGCCGCCAATATGGCCGAGGCCTACGGCAAGCTGACCGGCCGTCCCGGCATCTGTTTCGTCACCCGCGGCCCGGGCGCCACCAACGCCAGCATCGGTGTCCATACCGCGTTCCAGGATTCGACGCCAATGATCCTGCTGATCGGCCAGGTGGCGCGCGACCAGTACGACCGCGAAGCCTTTCAGGAGGTGGATTACCGACAGATGTTCGGTCCGCTGGCCAAATGGGTGGCCGAAATCCGCGAAGCAGACCGCATCCCCGAATATATCAACCGCGCCTTCCATGTGGCCCTGTCCGGCAGACCCGGCCCGGTGGTGCTGGCCCTGCCGGAGGATATGCTGACCGACGAGGTGGAGGCTATATCCTCTCTTCTTCCGGCAACGCCGCCGGTCGCCGCCCCGGACCGGGCTTCCCTCGACCAGCTGGCCGTCGAGCTGCAGCAGGCCAAACAGCCGGTGGTGATCCTCGGCGGCCGCGGCTGGAGCGATCAGTCATTAGATGACATCCGCCAGTTCGCCGAACAACAGCAGCTGCCGGTGGGCTGCGCCTTCCGCTACCAGGACCTGTTCGATAATCATCATCCCCACTATATCGGCGATGTCGGCATCGGCGTGAACCCGAAACTGTTCCAGCGCCTCCAGGAAGCCGACCTGATCCTCAATATAGGCGCCCGGCTCGGGGAAATGACCAGCAGCGGCTACAAACTGTTAAACATTCCGTTTCCGAAACAAAAACTGGTGATGGTACATACCGGAGCCGAGGAAACCGGCCATGTCTACCGCGCCCATTTGAGCTTTACCTGCAGCCTGCCGGAAATGGCAACGGCCCTGAAAGCCCTGCCAGTCGGCGACGTCGCTGACCGCTCTGACTGGCTTGCCGGCGCACGGGCCGACTATGAGGCCTGGAGCAATCCCCTGGGCGACCTCAGGGGCAGCAGGACCGGCAAGGTGCAGCTGGGCGAGATCTATGCCTATCTCAACCGGGCCATGCCGAAAGACGCCATCCTGACCAACGGCGCCGGCAATTTTTCCATCTGGCTGCACCGCTTTTTCCGCTATTCCACCTTCCCGTCCCAGCTTGCCCCCACCAGCGGCGCCATGGGCTACGGACTGCCGGCGGCGCTCGGCGCCAAGGTGGCGGCCCCGGACCGGCCGGTGGTCTGTTTTACCGGCGACGGCGACTTCCTGATGACCGGCCAGGAACTGGCCACCGCCGCCCACCATCGCCTTCCGGTCACCATTCTGCTGTTCAACAACGGCATGTATGGTACCATACGCATGCATCAGGAACGGAACTATCCGGACCGGGTTGTGGCCACCGAGCTGACCAATCCGGATTTCACCGCGCTGGCAAAGGCTTACGGGCTGGACGGCGTCAAGGTGACGACCACGGGGGACTTTGCGCCCGCCTTCGAGGCGGCGCTGAAAAACGATAAAACCACATTGATTGAAATAATCGTCGATCCACAGGCCCTGACACCGGCGGCCACCCTGGACGACATCAGAAAGAAATAATCACAAGGGATATACAGAATGAATAAAGAAGAAATTTTCAAAAGCCTGGACCTGACCGACGCCGAGCTCAAGGGCGGCTCACTTTATGTCAACAGTCCGGGCGACGGCAGCCTGATCGGCCATATCCATATGACCGATGTGGAAGATGCCGACCATAAGATCCATGACAGTGTGCGCGCCTTCAAGGAATGGCGCACGGTGCCGGCTCCGAAACGAGGTGAACTGATCCGCATTTTCGGCAACATCCTGCGCGAAAAGAAAGAGGCGCTCGGCGCGCTGGTGACCCTGGAATGCGGCAAAATCTATCAGGAAGGCCTCGGCGAGGTGCAGGAAATGATCGACATCTGCGACTTTGCCGTCGGCCTGAGCCGCCAGCTCTATGGCCTGACCATCGCCTCCGAACGGCCGGGTCACAAGATGCGCGAATACTGGCAGCCTCTGGGCCCGGTCGGCATCATCAGCGCCTTCAACTTCCCGGTTGCGGTCTGGGCCTGGAATGCGGCCCTGGCCGTGGTCTGCGGCAACAGCGTGATCTGGAAACCGTCGGAAAAAACCCCGGTCACCGCCATCGCCGTCCAGAAATTGTTCGAACGCGCCTGCGCCGAATTCGGCGAAGCGCCCGCGGGCCTGAGCCAGTTGATTATCGGCGAGCGCAACATCGGCGAGGAACTGGTCAACGACCACCGGGTCCCGCTGATCAGCGCCACCGGCAGCTGCCGCATGGGTCGGGACGTGGGCCAGAAAGTGGCGGCCCGTTTCGGCAAGACCATCCTCGAGCTTGGCGGCAACAACGCCATCATCGTCACCCCCAACGCCGACCTGGACCTGGCGTTCCAGGGCATCCTGTTCGGCGCGGTCGGCACCTGCGGCCAGCGCTGCACCTCGACCCGGCGCCTGTTCGTCCATGAGGATGTCTATGACCAGCTGGTGCCGCGCCTCAAGGAAGCTTACGGCGGTCTTTCCATCGGCGATCCGCTGGATGAGAAAACCCTGGTCGGGCCGCTGATCGATGAGGACTCCTTCAACAATATGCAGAAGGCGCTGGAAAAAGCTGCAGATCAGGGCGGAGAAGTGTTTGGCGGCGGACGGGCGCTGCAGGAAATGTATCCGGACGCTTATTACGTCCATCCCGCCATTGTCGAAATGCCGGCCAGCGTCGACAATGTGCGCGAGGAAACTTTTGCCCCGATCCTTTACATCTTTAAATATAGTGATCTGGAAACCGCCATCGAACGTCAGAATGACGTGCCCCAGGGCCTGAGCTCTTCCATCTTCACCACCGATGTATGCGAAGCCGAGCTGTTCACCAGCGAGGCCGGCAGCGATTGCGGCATCGCCAATGTCAACATCGGCACCAGCGGCGCGGAAATCGGCGGCGCTTTCGGCGGCGAGAAGGAAACCGGCGGCGGCCGGGAAAGCGGTTCCGACGCCTGGAAAGGCTATATGCGCCGCATGACCAGCACGCTCAACTATTCCAAGGAGCTGCCGCTGGCCCAAGGCATCAAGTTCGGGTCCGACGACTAGGTCCGGCCGAATATCTTATCCAAGGGCAGGCCCAACGGCCTGCCCTTTTTTAATGACGCCCCCGCCCACTTCTTCTATCCTGCGACCATGATGAAAAAACAAGGCATCTTGCTGGTCAGTCACGGCAGCCGCTCGCCACAACCAGCAAAGGAAAAGGCGGTACTGGCGGACAAGCTCAGGGTGCGTTTTCCTCATGTGGAGATCCGCACCGCCTATCTGGAGCTCGCCGAACCGTCGGTGACCCAGAGCCTGCTGCACATGGAAGAGGACCGCATCCAGGAAGTGCTGGTGCTGCCGCTGATGCTGTTCCCGGCCATGCATGTGAGCGAGGATATCCCCGAAATCCTGCGCAGCTATCGCCTCTCGGGCAGCGCCATGAAAATTCATTATGGAAGTGAAACAGGATCAAGTGGCCGGATCATCGAGGCCGCGGCGCAGGCGGTACGCCAGTCGGGCGGCGAGAATGCCGAGGGCCTGGCGCTGCTGGTCAAGGGATCGTCCAATCCGGCCGTCGCCGAACGGGGGCAGGACGTGCTGGAGGCCCTGCTGCAGAGGCTGCAGATCCCGACCGGGCGGCTCTGTTTTACCGGCGACAAGGCACCGGGCCTGCAGCAAACCCTGGAAGAGCTGGTGGAGCAGGGCATGGCCCGCCTCGCGGTCAGTCCGTTTTTGCTGTTTTCCGGCCGCCTCAAGGACCGGACGGAACAAACCATCGCCAAGTTTACCGAAACCCATCCGGCGGTGAAGGTCACCATCGCGCCGGTGCTCTATGACCAGCCGGGCGTGCTCGACGCCCTGGCCGATCAGATTTTCTTTTAAGGCTATTTCTGTTTGGCCTCGAAAACGGCCTTCATCACCTTCTGGGTATGGTCGCTGCCGCTGTTCAGCGGTGTGGCGGTGCTCATGTCGGAAATCTTGTCCCAGCTGTCGCGGATCATTTCCGGAGTCGGGGCATCGCCGAGGTAGACGCTGTTTGTTTCCACCACCACGGAGCGGGAAAAGGTGCCGGCGCCGGCAGCAATGATCTCGCCGGTGGGCGCCGTTTCATCAGCCATGAACAGCACGGCCGGGGACACCAATTCCGGCTTCAGCAGCGCCAGCATTTCTTCAGGAATGATCGACTCGGTCATGCGGGTCGCCGCGACCGGCAGCAGGGCATTGACCTTGATGCCGAACTTGGCGGTCTCCAGTTTCATGGTGTTCATGAACCCGCTCAGCGCCGCCTTGGCCGCGCCATAGTTGCTCTGGCCGAAGTTGCCGTACATGCCGCTGGAGGAGGTGGTAACAATAATCCGGCCGTATTCCTGTTCCTGCATCACCGGCAGGGCCGCCTTGGTGGCATAGACGGAGCCCATCAGGTGCACATCGACAACGGTGCGGAAGTCGGCCATGTCCATCTTGGCAAAGGTCTTGTCGCGGAGAATCCCGGCATTGTTGACCAGGATATCGAGGCGACCGAATTCACTGACCGTCTTTTCCACCATATCCTGCATGTCCTCGAAGGAGGTTACGTTTCCGCCATGGGCCATGGCCTTGCCGCCCTTGTCGGTAATTTCCCGAACCACAGCCTGGGCCGCCGACTCGGAACCGCCTTCGCCGCGCACATCGCCGCCAAGGTCGTTAATGACCACGGCACAGCCGCGTTCTGCCAGAGCCAGGGCATGACAGCGTCCAAGCCCGCCGCCGGCACCGGTTACCACGGCCACCCGGCCGGAAAAATCAAAGGACATAACCAATCTCCCAATTTAAAAAATTCATACGATCGTTTTAATTCCTGTCCGTTTTACCTTATCGACAGGCGGATGAGAAGAACATTCCCCATAAAATTTACGGATTTTGTTGCATTAGCATTTCCAATCGGGACATTTTAGTCTATAGAGTTTTTGCGAATGATTATAAGAAACCAGTTTTGTGATGAAATATCTCAGTGACCTGACCATCGGCGACAAGGCCGTTATCACCGGATTTGACACCTCCCGCTGCAGTGATGCGGAATTTGCCCGCGACCTGGAAGAACGTCTCCTGGAAATCGGATTTGAGGAAGGCCTTCAGGTGGAAGTGCTGCATGAAGGCCTGATCGGCCGTGACCCCCTTGCCGTCCAGGTCGGCCGCGCCACTATCGCCCTGCGGCGTATGGAAGCCGATGTGGTGAAAGTCAGGGATATTCACCACTCGGGCGAAACCCAGTCCGGGGAGCAGGCGGCATGACTGAGCTTCGCATCGCTTTGGTGGGGACCCCCAACTGCGGAAAAAGTTCCCTGTTCAACATGCTGACCGGCAGCCGCCAGAAAGTGGCCAATTACCCGGGCGTCACTGTAGAGAAACGCAGCGGACATTATACCAGCAGCACCGGGCGCAACATCGGCCTGATCGACCTGCCCGGCATCTACAGCCTCAAGGACCGGACCCTGGATGAACGGATCAGCCGCCAGGTGATCACCGGCCGGCACCCGGAAGAAGAACAGCCGGATATCCTGCTTTGTGTCGCCGACAGCACCAACCTCCGGGTGCACCTGCGTCTGGTGCTCGAGGTCAAGGAACTGGGCCTGCCCCTGATCCTGGTCCTGAATATGCAGGATCTGGCCGAACGGGACCGGATCAAGATCGATGTGGACAAACTGGCAGAGGAACTGGGCGTCCCGGTCATCACCTCTGTTGCCGTCCGCCAGGTCGGCATGACGGAGCTGAAGAAAATCCTCGACCGGGACCTCCGGGAAATGTCCCATCATCAGCCGCCGCACCAGGGCAAACACAGCACCACCCGGGAATTGCAGCGGCATGCCCGCCAGATGGCAGAACGGGTGCTGATTTCCGAAGGCCGCCAGCACAAGATCACCCGGCAGATCGACCAGGTCGTCCTGCATCCTCTTGCCGGTCCCGTGATCTTTTTCGCCCTGCTGTTTATCATGTTCCAGGCTGTGTTCAGCTGGGCGGAAGCGCCCATGGATATGATCGATGCCGGCGTCATCGGACTGCAGGATCTGGCCACGGCCCACCTGCCCGACAACTGGATCCTCAGCCTGCTCAATGACGGCATCCTTGCCGGTGTCGGCAGCGTGGTGATTTTCCTGCCGCAGATCCTGGTGCTGTTCGCCTTTATTCTGGTGCTGGAAGCCTCCGGCTATATGGCCCGGGCCGCCTTTATCATGGACCGGTTGATGGAAAAGGTCGGCCTCAACGGCCGCGCCTTCATCCCGCTGCTCAGCGGTTTCGCCTGCGCGATCCCCGGCATCATGGCGACCCGGACCATTGAAAATACCCGGGACCGGCTCACCACCATCATGATTATTCCGCTGATGACCTGTGCCGCCCGCCTGCCGGTCTATACCCTGATCATTGCCGCCTTCATTCCCAATAAAACAGTATGGGGTCCCATCGGCCTGCAGGGCCTGGTCATGTTCACCCTGTATCTGGCCGGGATCGTCAGCGCCCTGATTGTGGCCGCGATCATGAAAAAGACCGTTACCAAAGGCGCTGCCCAGCCCTTCCTGATGGAACTGCCCAAATACCAGTTGCCGGTGCTGAAAAATATCCTGATCGGCCTTTATGAACGCGCGCGGGTGTTCCTGCGCCGGGCCGGCACCATCATTATGAGCACCACCATCATGCTGTGGTTCCTGGCCAGCTATCCCAAGGCCCCTTCAGGTTCTCCCCATCCGGATATCTATTACAGCTTTGCCGGCACGATCGGCAAATTCCTGGAAAAAATCTTCGCCCCGCTGGGCTTCAACTGGGAAATTTCCATCGCCCTGGTACCGGGCATGGCGGCCCGTGAAGTGGCTGTTGCCGCGCTCGGCACCGTCTATTCCCTGAGCGGTGATGACGAACAGGTCGCCGAAAGCCTGTCCGGCCTTTTGCAGGGCGCCTGGCCGCTGCCGACGGCGCTGGCCTTCCTGGTCTGGTATATCTATGCGCCGCAGTGCTTTGCCACCCTGGCCGTGGTGCGCCGGGAAACCAACAGCTGGAAATGGACTTTCTTCCTGGCCGGTTACCTGTTTGCCCTCGCCTACTTCATGGCCTGGATCGTCAATGTGACGGCGACGGCGCTGATGGCCTGATGGTGCGAAAGATATAATAAGCCACCCCCCAAGTGAGCAGGCCAAGCGCCAGGAAGACCCCCGGTATGGACAGTCCCGCGGCCAGTAACGCCATGGTGACAAGCGCCCCCAGCACCATGAAGACCGCATTGAAGATATTATTGGCCGCCACCATACGCGAGCGAAGGGCGGGATCGCTTCTGTCCTGCAGCAGAGCATAAAGCGGCACGATATAAAGGCCGCCAAAAATGGAAATCAAAAGACAATCCATGAAAATCCGCCAGTAGCGGAGGTCGGCGGCAAACTGGCCGATGCCCAGAAGTGAGCCGTCAGCCGGTGGGCCAAGCGACTGGCAGGCGAGATAGAGATCGAGGCAGAACAGCCCCATACCCAGCGCAGCCAGCGGCACATAGCGGGCGGAGACAATGCCCCTGAGAAGCTTGTGGCATAGAAGCGCCCCGAGGCCGATCCCCACCGAAAAGGCTGCCAGGAACAGGGTCCCCACCTGTTCATCACCGCCCAGTACCGTGCGGGTCAGGGCCGGAAACTGGGCCAGCACCGTCGCCCCCAGCAACCAGAACCAGGAAATGCCCATGATGGAATGAAAGACGGCGCGGTTTCCGCGCGCATGCTTCATGATGATCCAGCTTTCTCTCAGGATATTGCTTTCAAGCGCCAGGTCGGGCGAGGCCGCCCCGGTCCAGGGCATGGCCCGGGCGGCGATAAAACCGGCCACCGAGACCAGGATAACCAGCGCCGACACCAGCAGGGCGCCATTGCCGCCGAGGATGCTCAGCCCGCCAATGATGGTGCCGAGCAGGATGGCAAGGAAGGTGCTGCCCCCGACCAGGGCATTGCCGGCGATCAGTTCGTCCTCGGACAGGTGGTCGGGCAGGATGCCGTATTTGAGCGGGCCGAAGAAGCTGGACTGGCAGCCCATCAAAAACAGGGTCAGCATCAGCACATAGAACTGACCTATCCAGAAGCCGGCCCCGGCCAGCAGCATCAGGGCGATCTCAACCAGTTTCAGCTTTCTGATCAGGGCGGTTTTCTCGAACTTGTCCGCCAGTTGGCCGGCAAGGGCGGAGAAGAGGAAAAACGGCAGGATAAAAATGCCCTGGGCGGCAGTCACGGCAATGGCCACATTCATGTCCATGTCGGCCGCCAGCCGGTAAGTGATCAGGATCACCAGGGCATTCTTGAAAAGATTGTCATTAAAGGCGCCGAAAAACTGGACCAGGAACAGGGGTAAAAACCGTCGAACCGCAAGAAGATGAAACTGGTTTTTCAGCATATATTGGTTTGTCCCTGCCCCTGACGACGTAAGCTACACGTCTTTGCTGATAGCATATTTTTCCCGCGCACGCCGACTAATTACATTTCGTCGCTGCCATTTTCCCTTCGCATCCGCAAAAAAGAATCGCCGCAGCCCCTGCCATTTGGAAGAATTGACGACCGTCCCGCTGACTTTTTACTTTCCCTGAAGGCGGCATTCCAATGGCGGTTTATGTTGCACAAATGGCTGATTTCCGCCATTATGCTGCGATTTTCAAACGAATGTTTTGAATCGAGGGACAACAAGACAACGCAGCTGCAATGAAATGTTGACAGCCCAAGGCGGTTTAATTACCGTCCGGGAACCATTGCACTGCCAAAAACAACGAACATCCATTGCGGAGCGTAATGGATCGGAGTAGTTTCTAGTCTGAAAAAGCAAACGGAGACCCAGACAAATGAAAATATTGGTCCCGGTAAAACGGGTTATCGACTATAACGTCAAGGTCCGCGTCAAAGCGGACAACACAGGCGTTGAGCTTGCGAACGTCAAAATGTCAATGAATCCCTTTGACGAAATCGCTGTGGAGGAAGCCATCCGTCTGAAGGAAGCAGGCAAGGCAGAAGAAATCATCGCCGTATCCATCGGCCCGGCCCAGGCCCAGGAAACCCTGCGCACCGCACTGGCCATGGGCGCCGACCGGGCGATCCTGGTCAAAACCGATGAAACCGTCGAACCCCTGGCAGTGGCAAAAATTCTCAAGGCTGTGGTCGCTGAAGAAGATCCCGGTCTGGTGATCCTCGGCAAACAGGCCATTGATGATGACTGCAACCAGACCGGCCAGATGCTGGCCGCGCTGCTGGGCTGGCCCCAGGGCACCTTCGCTTCCGAGGTTAACCTCGGCGACGGCAGCGTGGATGTGACCCGCGAGATCGACGGCGGCCTCGAAACCGTGAAGCTGAACCTTCCGGCCGTGGTCACCTCCGACCTGCGCCTCAACGAGCCGCGTTACGCATCCCTGCCGAACATCATGAAAGCCAAGCGCAAGCCGCTGGACGAGAAAACCCCCGCCGATTACGGTGTGGACACCGCCGCCCGCCTGACCACCCTGAAAGTGGAAGAGCCACCGAAACGCCAGGCCGGTATCAAGGTTGAAAGCGTGGAAGAACTGGTCGCCAAGCTGCGCGACGAAGCGGGAGTACTCTGAACATGACATCACTTGTAGTTGCCGATCATGACAATGCGGTCCTCAAGGACAGCACCCTGAACACCATCACGGCCGCGGCCGCCCTCGGTGGCGACGTGCATGTGCTGGTGGCCGGTTCCGGCTGTGGCGCCGTGGCGGAAGCCGCCGCCAAAGTGGCCGGTGTCGCCAAGGTCCTGGTGGCCGATAGCGCCGATTACGCCCATCCGCTGGCCGAAGTCCTGGCCCCGCTGGTGGTCGGCCTGGCCGACGGCTATGACGCCATCCTGGCCGCCGCCACCACCACCGGTAAAAACTTCCTGCCCCGTGTGGCCGCCCTGCTGGACGTGGCGCAGATTTCCGACATTATTTCCGTCGAGAGCGCCGATACTTTCCAGCGTCCGATCTATGCCGGGAACGCCATTGCTACCGTGCAGAGCGCTGACGCCAAGAAAGTCATCACTGTGCGCACCACCGCCTTTGCCGCTGCGGCCAAGGACGGCGGTTCCGCCGCTGTGGAAAATATCTCTGCCGGCGAAAACCCGGGCCTGTCCAGCTTCGTCGGACAGGAGCTCAGCAAATCCGAACGTCCGGAACTGACCAGCGCCAAGATCATCATTTCCGGTGGCCGCGGCATGGGCAGCGGCGAGAATTTCGCCCTGGTCGAAGCCGTGGCTGACAAGCTCGGCGCTGCGGTTGGCGCCTCCCGCGCTGCCGTGGATGCGGGCTTCGTCCCCAACGATTACCAGGTCGGCCAGACCGGCAAGATCGTCGCCCCGGAACTCTATATCGCCGTGGGTATTTCAGGCGCCATCCAGCACCTGGCCGGGATGAAGGATTCCAAAGTTATTGTTGCCATCAACAAGGACGAGGAAGCTCCCATCTTCCAGGTTGCCGATTACGGCCTGGTCGCCGATCTGTTTCAGGCTTTGCCTGAGCTCGAGAAAGCGTTATCATAACATCCGATATGTTCCCCTTCCCCCAACGGGAAGGGGACTTTATAGTACAGCATAACCCAACAAAAAAATAACAGTAGAAAGCAACCATACATGGTTCAAAAAGTAGGCATTATTGGTGCAGGGCAGATGGGCAACGGCATTGCCCACGTCTTTTGTCTGGCCGGATTCGACGTACTGATGAGCGATATCAGCCAGGACAATCTGGACAAGGCCATGGACACCATTGCAAAGAATATCGGCCGTCAGGTCTCCAAGGGCAAGGTGTCTCAGGAATCCGCCGACGCGGCCATCGCCCGAATCACCCCGGTCGTCGGCACCGACGGGATCGGTGATTGCGATCTGGTGATCGAAGCCGCCACCGAAAACGAAGAGATCAAGAAGCAGATTTTCCAGGATGTCTGCCCCAAGCTGAAGCCGGAAGCCCTGCTGGCCACCAATACCTCTTCCATTTCCATCACCCGGCTGGCGTCCACCACGGACCGCCCGGAGAAATTCATCGGCCTGCACTTTATGAACCCGGTGCCGCTGATGAAACTGGTGGAGCTGATCCGCGGCATCGCCACCAGCGAGGAAACCTATGCGACAGCCAAGGAAATCGTGAACAAGCTGGGCAAAACCACCGCCAGTTCCGAGGATTTCCCGGCCTTTATCGTGAACCGGATCCTGTTGCCGATGATCAACGAAGCGATCTATACCCTGTATGAAGGGGTCGGCTCCGTCGAATCCATCGACAAGGCCATGCGGCTTGGCGCCAACCACCCCATGGGCCCGCTGCAGCTGGCTGACTTTATCGGCCTGGATACCTGCCTCAGCATCATGCAGGTGCTGTTCGAAGGCCTGGCCGACAGCAAATACCGGCCCTGCCCGCTGCTGGTCAAATATGTGGAAGCCGGCTGGCTCGGCCAGAAAGTGGGCCGCGGTTTCTATGACTACCGCGGCGACGAGCCGGTCCCGACCCGCTAAGTCACCCAGAAATTTTCCAAAAGGAAAGCGCCCGACCGGGCGCTTTTTTTATTTGCGCAGCCTGCGCAGCAGTTCCTGGAAGCCGTAGAGCTCGGCCTCGAACTCGATCTGGCTGACATCCTCGCCATCGAGAAACCGCTTCAGCTCCAGCAGCGGCGTGTCCTGGTAATTGAGGCCGGGGAAACAGGTGGTAGCGCTCTTGATGCCCAGTTGCTGCAGATACTCAAGGTGCTGCGGCTCGAAATAGCCGCTGGGATAACAGAGATGCACCGGATCCGCATTGCCGGCTTTGGCGATGCCCTTGCGATTGTCGGCCAGTTCCTTGTCCAGCGACTCTTTACTGCCGTCGCCCAGGGTATGGCGGTGGGTATGGAGCTGCAGGTCCACACCGGACTTCGCCATCTCCCGGGCGGTGTCCAGATCGATCAGGCGGAACAGCTTTTTGTCCTCGAATTCCTTCTGGTCGAGGCGGAAGGCGGACGCAGCGCGGCGGACGAAGTCCTGCCGGTCCTGGGCCGTCGGGCATTTTTCGCCGATCTCCACCAGCTTTTCGGCCAGCGCATCCCGGCTCATATCCACGTCAAGGCGCAGTTCCTTGCCGAAGTCGGGACTGAGCGAACTCAGGTCAACACTCGCCTCCCGGCTTTTCCAACACAGATACTGCAGCGCCAGGTTCATCACCTGGGTCTGCTTTTCCGCATAATAGGTGGTGAGATAGAGGGTCCAGTCGAAGCCGTATTTGCGGAACAGCGGCCAGGCATGATCCGCAGCGCCCTGCCAGCCGTCATCCATGGTGATGACCACCGCATTGTCGGGTAGGGTGCCGGCCCGGAGCCCCTCACAGGCTTCATCGAGGGACAGGACTGGAAAGCCGCTTTTTTTCAGCAGCTGGAGTCGTTTCTCCAGCGTGGCCGCGGTCATGAACAGTTTGGGGCGAAACTCATGTTCGTCAGCCAGGGAAAAACCGTGATAACACAGGATCTGCAGACCCCGTTTGGTTTTGTTGCGGCTGTAACGGAACAGGCCGAGCACTTTGGCCAGATAGAGAATGATCAGTTTAACGCTGTGCATGAACGCGCCTATTACCCCTGTATTTAGTCGTGCACCAAGTTTTAGCGCCCAGCCGTTAGTGTAAGGTTAAGTTGACGAGAAAAAAACCGATAATAGAAAATATCGACTCCCCCGGCGCGGCGCGGGACTCGGGAAAATGTCGGAAAATTTTACAAATTTTGGGGGTTTTTCCCAATTCTGGACAGCGACTGAAATCGGCGAAGGGGGGGGAGTTTGACCCCGGCAACAAGCTCCGGGAAGACCGTTCCGCCGGTGAGCTCACAGCTCTTTGGCAGAAAAGAGAGGATATTAGGATAATGATCCGGGTGTCAGCGACTCTGGCGCTCTTCCCGTATCATCCTGATTTCATTGGCAATTCCCATCCACTGGCTGTCTTTGCAATATTCCAGTGCGGCGGAAACGCCCATGCATTTAATCAGGCGCAAAGCGGTTTCGCGGGTATGTGTCAGCCGTTCGCTTTTTGCAGTCATCATTGTTTTCACTCCGGTCTACGGGCCGGTCCCTGAATAAAACCCCGGCCTATATTACTAACCTTGCATATACCATGCCAAAAAGACGCGGCCTTTTTGAGACGGGAATATGTTCATATTGAGGTAAATAAGTAAGCGAAGGATTAACCATCCAATAAAAATGTCAGTTTCATTAAGGATAAATGACGGCGGCGCCGGCCGATGTAAATTAGACTTGGGAATCATTCTGTCGTTGGCAATTGACCCCATGCGCAGTAAGGTGCGGAAAATCATCCGAAACGAATGAGGCCGGAATGGACAAGCTTCCCAAATATCTGCTCTTTATTTCCGCCATCACCGTCGCCGTGCTCGGCGGTCTGGTCTTTTATTACACGTCCCAGAGCTACTTCGCCGACAGCGTGATCTTCGACGACGAAGAGGGCGTGGCAATCCTCGGCTATGACCCGGTCGCCTATTTCACCGAGGAAAAGGCCACCTTCGGCAATCCCCTCTATGAAGTGAACTGGGCCGGCGCCAAATGGCGGTTCGCGTCCCAGGAGCACCGCGACCTGTTCGCCAAAGCCCCCAACGACTACGCCCCCCAGTTCGGCGGCTATGAGCCGGTGTTCATCGCCAAGGGCTATTCCAGCCCCACGGACCCGCAGATCTGGACCCTGCGCGACGGCAAGCTCTATCTGCACAACAATGAAAAAACCAAGGCCTACTGGCTGGAAAATTTCCGTGAGAAACGGACCCAGGCCGACGCCAACTGGCCGCATATCCGGGCCAAGCTGCACTATCGGGAAACCCAGTCGGAGTAATAAAAAAGGCGGTCACCGGGACCGCCTTTTCTCTTAAATATTTATCCGGTGCTTTACCAGATTTTCACCCGCTCATCCGGCGCCAGGTACAGGCCGCTGGTCTCGCTCAGGCCGAAGGCTTCATAGAAGGCCGGCACGTTGCGGACCACGCCGTTGACCCGGAAGCGGGCCGGGCTGTGCGGATCGGTCTGGATCCGGGTGCGCAGCGCCTCGTCCCGGTATTTACCCTGGAAACCCTGGGCCCAGCCGATGAAGAAACGCTGTTCGCCGGTGAAGCCGTCGATGACCGGCGCTTCCTTGCCATTCAGTGACATCTTGTAGGCCTTGTAGGCGATACTGAGACCGCCCAGGTCGCCGATGTTCTCGCCCAGTGTGAATTCGCCGTTCACATGCAGGTCGGGCAGGGCTTCGAAGCCGTTATACTGGGCGACGAGCTGGCCGGTGCGTTCCTCAAAGGCCTTGCGGTCTTCATCGGTCCACCAGTTCTGCAGTTCGCCGTCACCGTTATAGGTGCTGCCCTTGTCGTCGAAACCATGGCCGATTTCATGGCCGATCACGCCGCCGATGGCGCCGTAGTTGACCGCATCGTCGGCCGCCATGTCAAAGAAGGGCGGCTGCAGGATGGCGGCCGGGAACACGATCTCGTTCATGGTCGGGTTGTAATAGGCGTTGACGGTCTGCGGGGTCATAAACCATTCCCAGCGCTGGATCGGGCCGCCGAGCTTGGCCAGTTCGCGCTCATGCTCGACGATATGGGCCCGGATCACGTTGCCGAAATAGTCTTCGCGCTTGATTTCCAGCTTGGCATAATCCTTCCACTGGTCCGGATAACCGATCTTGGGCGTGAACTTATGCAGTTTCTCCAGCGCCTTTTGTTTGGTTTCCTCACCCATCCAGTCCAGGTCCTTGATGCTGACTTCATAGGCCTTCACCAGGTTGCCGACCAGTTCCTGCATGCGGGCCTTGGCTTCCGGCTTGAAGTGCTTGTCCACATAGACCTTGCCGACCACTTCGCCGAGGGTGCTGTTGACGGCAGAGACCGCCCGGCGCCACATGGGCCGCTGCTCCTCGGTGCCACTCAGGACCTTGCCATAGAAATCAAAATTAGCCTGGTCGATCTCGGCCGTGAGCCGGCTGGCGGTATTGTTGATCACGCTCCATTTGGCCCAGGTCTTCCAGGTATCGAGGTCGGTGTCTTTGATAACTCCGGCCAGACCTTCCATGAAGCTCGGCTGGTTGATGATGATTTCCTTGAGGTCGGCAAGGCCGGTTTCGGCCAGATAATCGTCCCAGTCAAAGCCCGGCACCAGGTCCTTGAGCTGGGCGCGCTCATATTTATTATAGCGCTTGACGGAATCGCGGTTGTCTTCCTTGAGCCAGTGCTTGTCGGCAATGGATGTTTCCAGGTCCATGATCTGCCGGGCCTTGGCGGCGGCTTCATCAATCCCGGCCAGGGCCAGCATGCGCTCCACATGGGCGACATATTTTTCCCGGGTCTCGACCGACTTTTCGTCGTCCTTGAAATAATATTCCCGATCCGGCAGACCGAGCCCGGACTGCCAGGCATAGATGGCATATTGGTCGGCCTGTTTGGCGTCATTGTTCACATAGAGACCGAAGGGAGCGTCAAAGCCCACCTTGTCGGCATAGGCAAACCATTTGGCCAGGTCGTCATAGGAGGAAATGGCGTCGATTTTGGCGAACTCCGGCTGCAACGGCTCGATGCCACGGGCGTTGCGGGTCTCCATATCCATATAGCTGTTATAGAAATCGCCCACCTTCTGTGCGTCGGAACCCGGGGCATTGTCGGCGGCGGCAGATTCCTCGATGATGGCCTTCACATCATCTTCCGCATTGTCGCGCAGGTAATAGAAGGTGCCGATGCTGGATTTATCGGCCGGAATTTCCGTATTCGCCAGCCAGGTGCCGTTGACATATTCAAAGAAGTCATCACCCGGGGCGATTTCCTTGTTCATATGTGCCTGATGCACGCCGGAAGAAAGGGTTGCCTGTTCCTCCGAAGATTCATTGGCCGGGGAACAGCCCCCGGCAAGAAAGGCTGATCCCAGCAGCAGGGCCAGCCCGGTATATCCCAGATACTTTTTCATTGTTCACCTTGTTTGATTGTTGTGTTGGATGTGGATTATTTTTTCTGCAGTTCCTGCAGCTGCTGCTGCATGGCGGCAAGCTGTTCCTGCAGCTTGCTCAGTTGCTCATCCCCCTTGGCGCCTTCCTCCGCTTTTTCTTTTTCCTTTGTTTCCGGCTGGGGAATGCCGTGGAACGGACTGAACATCTGCATGGCATTTTCAAAGGCGGCCATATTCTGCCGGGTCATCTCCTCGAACGGCTTGAACGACTTGAAGGAGAACGGCGTGCCGGAGGAGAAATTTTCCTCCACGAACTGACGAAACCGCTCCTGGTTTTCCGCGAACATGGACATGCTGGATTCCAGATAATCCGGCACCACCTGCTGCAGGCCGCCGCCGTAAAAGCTGATCAGCTGGCGCAGGAAATTGATCGGCAGCAGGGTCTCGCCCTTGCTTTCCTCTTCGAAAATAATCTGCGTCAGGACACTGTGGGTGATGTCCTCGCCGCTCTTGGCGTCGCGCACGATAAAGTCCTTGCCGTCGCGGACCATGGTCGCCAGGTCGTCCAGCGTGACATAACTGCTGCTGTCCGTATTATACAGGCGGCGATTGGCATATTTTTTTATGACAATCTGCCCGTTTTCCGTTTTATCTTTTTTAGCCAAAATCCCAATTCCCTTTTAAAACAACTTGACCCCTATACACAGCAGAAACCCTGATGGTTCGGCTGCTTCCTTTCCTGCATGCAATTGTGTGCAGCCGGTATCATGCTGTAAAAATGCTGCAGGGCGCAAGAAAAATGCTGCGCAACAATAACAAAAATGCGGCCAATGGTCCAATAAGGGGTTTTTGCCCGCCGAATCCGGTGTTAGTCTGCCGGTATGCCAAAGGAAACCAAGACCACACCGCCCCGGCCGGAGTCGGAAACCAAGCCCTCCTCCCCCACCCTCGAGGAGCTGGCCGAGCAGTATCTGGATTTCTGGCAGCAGAATCTGACCGTCTGGGCCACCGATCCCAAGGCGCTGGAAAAATGGGTCGAGACCCTGTCCGCCAGCCAGAGCAAACGCCCCTCCGACAAAGACTGATCCGGGACTGTGACTTCCTCCGCATAGTCATATATTGTTATTTTATAACAAAAATGTTAATTTATAACATTGCTAATAAGAGGAGGTAGACATGATTGCACGTACTGGAACAAGTTTTTCCCTGGCCGCCCTGGTCACGTTCGGGCTGTTTTTCTTCATGCAGCAGATGGTCGCAGCCCCCGAGATCCGGCTGGCGCCGGAGCGCGATCCGATCCCGGTCGTGATCGGCACCGTGAGGGACATCCGGGATATCGACAACACCCCGAAAATGCCTGACCGGCCGGAACCGGTTGACGTTGTCTTCGAAGACACCCTGCCGCCGGAGCCAACTCCCGGCACCGGCATTTCCCTCAATCCGGATCCGATAGGCGGCTCCGCCCCGACCGGCCTGCCCGGTAAGAATGCGGTTGGTTTTTCTGACGGCGAAGTCTATGCCATTACCGCCATCGCCCCCGAGTATCCGGCGGCCGCCGCGCGCAAGGGCCTGAGCGGCTATGTGGTCGTCGGCTTCACCGTCGACAAGACCGGCGCGGTCAGCGATGCCTATGTCATTGAATCCTCCAGCGGCCTGTTTGACCGCAGCGCGCTCCGGGCGATCCGCAAATTCAAATACAAGCCGAAAGTGGTGAACGGCACCCCGGTGGCCCAGGGCAACCTGATGTATAAATTCACCTTCGAACTGCAGGACGACGCCTGAGCCATGCCCGGCATTCTGACACCCCGCAGCGGTGGAGAAGTCCCGTCCGTGATGATTACCCGGGCGGGCTTCTCCCTTTTCCTGGCGCTGACGGTCACCTTCGGTCTGTTCTATATCATGCAGCAGATGACGGCGGCGGAGGCGAAAGCGCTGACGGGAATCGGGTTCGGAATTCCAAACTGGCCCGCCACAACCTGCCCCGGATTCGTCCACAGTGAATCCGAATTTGTCAGCGGCGAGCCGCCCCTGTACCCCCTTGCTGCCGCACAGGCGGGTCTGTCGGGTTACGTCGTCGTTGGTTTTGATCTTAGCGCGGAAGGACGGGTTGTAGACCCTTATGTAATTGACTCTTCTAACGAAATTTTTGAGGAAACTGCTCTCGCCTCGATCAGAAATTTTAAATATAAAGCAAGAATATCAAATGCCGTCCCCGTCCCCGACACCGGACTTCGGTTTAAATTCACTTTTGGGTTGGAAAAGCAAAACTAATCCAATATAACTGTTGCCGAACAAGGGAGTTTTACATGCGTCACAAACATAAAGCAGCACAGGACGAAGCCGACATCGACATGACACCGATGCTCGACATCGTCTTTATTATGTTGATCTTTTTTATCGTTACCGCCTCCTTCCTGAAGGAAACCGGGGTTGAACTGAACCGTCCGGACAGCTCTCAGAAGAGCGAAAACACCGAGGCCCAGAGTATCTTTATCGATATTACCGCCCGTGACGAGGTCTGGTACAACAAGCGCCGCATCGATGTGCGCGCCGTGCGCCCCAACGTGGAGCGGGACAAGGCCAAGATGGATACCCCGTCCGTGGTGATCAAGGCCGACCGTGACGCCACCTCCGGCAAGGTGATCGAAGTGGTCGAAGGTGTCCGCCAGGCCGGTGTGCTGAACTATGTGGTCGCCACACCGAAAGCCAACTGACGCCTGACGGCAACAGCTTAAAGTTTTCGAAAGCCCCGCAGAATTTGCGGGGCTTTTTATTTTCCCTGTTCTGTCCCGATGCGGTCCGGTTTATACTGACGTCATGACGGACGAGTCTCCTACTCCTTTGACCAAGCGCACCGGGCCCCGGCCCCTGCCGCTGCATGTGGCCACCGCCACCAGCGAATGGATGAGCGCGGCCGCCAGCCTGCCCCTGTTCCTGCTGGACGGTCTGCACTGCCATCCGGCCCGGGCCGAGACTGCCCGGAAACTGCGGGCAAAGCTTGAGAAGGAGGATATGCTGCTGCTGCAGCAGACCGTCATGCTCAAGGCGCAGGAACGGCTCATGACCATGATGCAGGGAATCGAAGCCTACCAGAACCATCCCTACCGCCGTTGCGTCCCGGAACCGCCGGCAGCGCTGGAAAGCGGCAGCACCCGGCTGCTGGACTATGCCCCCAATGCCAAAGGCGACGAACCGGTGGTTATTGCCGTGCCGTCGCTGGTCAACAGCTACCACGTCCTGGACCTGATGGAAGACCACAGCCTGATGCGCTACCTGGCCGGAGAAGGCTTGAGGCCTTATCTGATGGACTGGGACGCCCCGGGCCCGCTGGAAAAACTGTTCGGACTTGATGACTATATCACGAGCCGGCTGGTGCCCATGATCCGGGAAATTGCCAACCGCCGCGGCCGCCCGGTGCATCTGCTGGGCTATTGCATGGGCGGCAACCTGGCCATTGCCGCCGCCCATATCCTGAAGGACGAAGGCGTGCTGGACAGCCTGACCCTGGTCGCCACGCCATGGGACTTCCATGCCGAACGCAATGTGCAGCTGGAAGGCTTCCTGAAGTTGATGGATAAATCGCAGGAACTGTTCCGGGACCTGGGCGTGGTCCCCATGGATGTGATGCAGTTGTTTTTCTTCAGCCTGGACCCAACCCTGTCGGACCGCAAGTTCCGCCGTTTCGCCACCCTCGATCCCGATGACCCCAAAACAGAGATATTTGTCGCCATCGAGGACTGGGCCAACGAGGGCGCGCCGCTGGCGCTCAACCTGGCCTTTGACTGCCTGAACCGCTGGTACCGGGACAACCTGCCCCACAAGGGCGAATGGCAGGTGGAAGGCAGAACCATCCTGCCCGAGGAAATTACCCTGCCCTGCCATGTGATCACCCCGGAGCGGGACCGGATCGTGCCCCCTGCATCTGCGAAAGATATCCTGAAGCACTTGCCTGATGCGACCCATACCTCGGCGGCCAGCGGCCATGTCAACATGATCGCCGGATATGGCGCCGATAAAATATTATGGCCAAAAATTACTGAATATATAAAATAATATTACAAATAATAATTAGACTATAAAATAATTGAAAAGACTGGCTGTCTATTGTAAGACAGGCCGAAGGCAGAATATTTCAGTGATTTTTTTTGAGTAGCCCATTGCAAGATTATGTTGCGGCGCACTATAGTTGTTGTGCTGATGTAACGAAACAATAACGGACGAAACCTGCCGGACATCATATACTTTGTTCGGAAATCGTTCATTGGAGACAAGAAACAACTCGCCCGGCACCTGATCCACCAGACAGCCGGGAAATAAACTGAAAGACAAGGAAGTAATATGACAGACATCGCCATTGTTGCCGCCCGCCGCACCCCTGTCGGCTCCTTCAACGGAGCGCTCAGCAGTGTACCGGCCCACTACCTGGGAGAGATAGTTCTCCGCGCCCTGCTGGAAGAGACCGGTGTCGACCCGGCCGATGTGGATGAAGTGATCCTGGGCCAGGTCCTGACCGCTGCTACCGGTATGAATCCGGCCCGCCAGGCCGTCATCAATGCCGGCCTGCCCAAGGAGACCACAGCCTGGGGCATGAACCAGGTTTGCGGTTCCGGCCTGCGTGCCGTCGCCCTGGCCAGCCAGGCGATTCGCTGCGGCGATGCCACCATCATGATTGCCGGCGGCCAGGAAAGCATGAGCCAGGCGCCCCATGCCGCCCAGCTGCGCGGCGGCGTCAAAATGGGCCCGGCCCAGTTCGAAGACACCATGATCAAGGACGGTCTGACCGACGCCTTCGGTGTCATGCATATGGGTGTCACCGCGGAAAATATCGCCCGCGAATGGCAGATCGGCCGCGAGGAACAGGATGCCTTTGCCGTCGCCTCCCAGAACAAGGCCGAGGCCGCCCAGGCCGCCGGCAAATTCAGGGACGAGATCGTGCCGGTCACCATTAAGGGCCGCAAGGGCGACACCATCGTCGAAGAAGACGAATATATCCGCAAGGGAGTGACCATGGACAGCGTGTCCGGCGTACGCCCCGCCTTTAACAAGGAAGGCTCCGTCACCGCCGCCAATGCCAGCGGCATCAACGACGGCGCCGCCGCGGTCATGCTGATGCCGGTGGCAGAAGCCGAGAAGCGCGGCCTGACCCCGCTGGCGGTCATCAAATCCTGGGCCACCGCCGGGGTGGACCCCAGCATCATGGGCATCGGCCCGATCCCGGCCAGCCGCAAGGCGCTGGAAAAGGCCGGCTGGGACAAGGACGACCTTGACCTGATCGAAGCCAATGAAGCCTTTGCCGTCCAGGCCTGTGCCGTGAACCGCGACATGGGCTGGGATACGGACAAGGTCAATGTCAACGGCGGCGCCATCGCCATCGGTCACCCGATCGGCGCCAGCGGCGCGCGCATTTTCTGCACCCTGCTGCATGAAATGAAACGCCGCGACGCCAAGAAAGGCCTGGCCACATTGTGCATCGGCGGCGGCATGGGTGTCGCGGTCTGTGTTGAACGGCCCTGAGAGATATAGCTTAAAGACCCTCCCCGGGTGCTCATCATCCGGGGAGACAAAATAAAAACAATAAAAAAGACAGAAACCCAAACAGTTACAGCTAGAGACGGTGAGGAGAAACATATGTCCAGAATAGCAGTTGTCACCGGCGGCACCCGTGGTATCGGCGCCGCTATATCCCAGGCCCTCAAAGATGCCGGCTATACCGTAGCCGCCAATTATGCCGGCAATGACGAGGCCGCCGCCAAATTCAAGGAAGACACCGGGATTGCGGTCTATAAATGGGATGTGAGTGACTTTGATGCCTGCCAGGCCGGCATGGCCCAGATCGAAAAAGACCTGGGGCCGGTGGAAGTGCTGGTCAACAATGCCGGCATCACCCGGGACGCCACGCTCAGCAAAATGGACAAGAGCATGTGGGATGCGGTGATTGACACAGACCTCACGTCCAATTTCAACATGACCAAATCCGTATGGGACGGCATGAAGGAGCGCGGTTTCGGCCGGGTGATCTGCATCAGCTCCATCAACGGGGTCAAGGGCCAGATGGGCCAGACCAACTATTCCGCCGCCAAAGCCGGGGACATCGGCTTCGTCAAGGCCCTGGCCCAGGAAGGCGCCCGTTACGGCGTCACCGCCAACGCCATCGCCCCGGGATATATCGGCACCGACATGGTGCGCGCCGTGCCGGAAAAAGTGCTGGAAAAAATCATCGCCCAGATTCCGGTCGGCCGCCTTGGCGAGCCCGAGGAAATCGCCCGGGCCGTGGTGTTCCTGGCCGCCGATGAGGCCGGCTTTATTACCGGCTCCACCCTGAATATCAACGGCGGTCAATATATCACTTAACAGACTCCCGGGTTGTGCGGTAAAATCGGTTTCCAGATGAGACCCGGTTGTTACATTACAGAAAAGGAGGCGCGCCAATGTATCAGGATGTGGTAGATCTGCGCGCCTTTTACCAATCCCCGCTGGGCAAGGTCGCCGCCCGGCTGATCCGCAACCAGATCAGAACTCTCTGGCCTACCGTGCACGGCATGGAAGTCCTGGGCCTTGGCTATGCCACCCCTTACCTGGATCCATTCCGGGAAGAAGCCCGCCACACCATCGCCATCATGCCGGCCCAGCAGGGCGTGATCCGCTGGCCCCGCTTCCACGGCAATCGCGAAGGCACCTACGGCGGCAATCTCTGCGCCCTGGCCAATGAGCGGCACCTGCCGCTGCAGGACGCCAGCATGGACCGCATCGTCATGGTCCATATGCTGGAACATTCCGATCACAAGCGGCACCTGTTGCGTGAAGTCTGGCGCACTCTGGCGCCGGGCGGCCGCGTGCTGCTGGTGGTGCCCAACCGCATGGGCTTCTGGGCCCGCAGTGACAGTACCCCGTTCGGGCATGGCACCCCCTACAGCACCAGCCAGATCCGCCAGATGCTGGCGGATAACATGCTGACTCCAACCAGCGCCACCTCCGCCCTGACCCTGCCGCCGTTCAAGAGCCGGACCATGATTTCCCTGCTCGCCGCCATGGAAAAAACCGGCCAGCGCTTCTGGTCCAATTTCGCCGGCACCCTGGTCATCGAAGCGGAAAAACAGATCTATGCCGCCGATAGCGGCAACCGCGCGAAACAGCGGGTGCGCAAGCCGGCCCTGGCTGGCAACCGGATGCAACGCAACCGCAAATAGAGGCCTCGCCGCATCATGGGGTGCCTTTCCCTCCCCCCTGTGATAGACTTGTGACTGTCAGGGCACCGCAGAAGGCCCGGGATACAGGGCAGGTTTATTCTTCCGCAAAATTATTCTTCCTGTGCAAGTCGGGGGTGATGGCGATGGAAACAAGATACCAGTTCCGCAGAATAGCTCACTTCTCCCTCACGAGGGGGCGGCAGCGTTGGCTGTCTGCTCTCCTGATCTCGCTGTTGCTTCTCCTCCTGAAGGCGCCGGTTCCCTTATATGCCGGCCAAGGGGACGTCACCCTTCTCGATATTAAAGGCCCGATTGGCCCGGCGGTCAGCGACTATGTGGTGCGGGGCATGGAACAGGCGGAACAGGAAGGCAACCCGCTGATCATCCTGCGCCTGGACACGCCGGGTGGGCTCGACAACTCCATGCGCGATATCATCAAAGCCATCATGACGTCGCCGGTTCCCGTCGCCTGCTTCGTTGCCCCCGGCGGTGGCCGGGCCGCCAGTGCCGGCACCTATATCCTCTATGCCTGTCATATTTCGGCCATGGCGCCGGGCACCAACCTGGGGGCTGCAACACCGGTGCAAATCGGCGGCCTGCCCACTCCCGCACAGCCAAAGGGTAGCGCCGGGGAGGGAGCCAAACCGGCTGCCGAGCATCCGGGCCTGGAAGACAAGGCGATCAATGACGCCGCCGCCTATATCCGCAGCCTGGCGGAAATGCGCGGACGAAATGCTGACTGGGCCGAGCGGGCGGTACGCGAAGCCGTCAGTCTGTCCGCCGCCAAAGCTCTGGAAATGGGCGTCATCGATATTCTGGCCACGGATATTCCGGATCTCCTGGCCCAGATGGACGGCCGCTCCGTCAAGCTCGGCACCGATATCGTTACCCTGAAAACAAGCGGACTGGCGGTCCGGGTGGCAGCGCCGGACTGGCGCACCGAACTTCTTTCCGTCATCACCAATCCGAATGTCGCCTATATCCTGTTGATGGTCGGCATCTACGGCCTGATCATCGAGTTCTGGAACCCCGGCACCATCCTGCCCGGTGTGACCGGTGCCATCAGCCTGCTGCTGGCGCTATACGCCCTTCAGCTTCTGCCGGTCAACTATGCCGGCCTGGCGTTGATATTGCTGGGCCTGGTCCTGTTGATTGCGGAAATGTTTGTTCCCGCCTTCGGGGTTCTGGGCCTTGGCGGCCTGATCGCCCTGGTCATCGGCTCGATCATCCTGATTGATACGGATGTCCCGGGCATGGCCATTTCAATTCCCATTATCGGCTCCATCGCGCTTGTGTCCGGCCTGCTGCTGCTCGGCATCATGTATATGGCCATCAAGGCCTGGCGACGTCCGGTCACGACCGGACCGGAAGCCCTGGTCGGGGCGCCGGGCGAAGTGATCGACTGGTCCGGGGGCACAGGACACATCAGAATCCGCGGGGAGGTCTGGAAAGCCCGCGGCCCGGAAAAGCTGCCCGGTCACAGCCGGGTAAAAGTGACCGATCTGGAGGGCCTGCGGCTTGTCGTCGAGCAGGTCCAGAACAGCGAACAAAAGGAGGCAGACCATGACATTTGAATTTTCAGTTCCCCTCTATGTGGCAATCTTTTTTGTTCTGGCGCTGCTGCTGTCGGCCATCCGCATTCTCCGGGAATATGAACGGGGAGTCGTTTTCCAGCTTGGCCGCTTCTGGAAAGTCAAAGGCCCCGGCCTGATCATCGTCATCCCCATCATCCAGCAGATGGTCCGGGTCGACCTCAGGACCACAGTCATGGATGTGCCGGAACAGGATGTGATCTCCAAGGACAATGTGTCCGTGCACGTCAATGCCGTGGTCTATTACCGGGTGATCGACTCCCAGCGGGCTATCATTGAAGTCGAGGATTTCCGATATGCCACCAGCCAGCTGGCCCAGACCACCCTGCGCTCGGTGCTCGGCCAGCATGACCTGGACGAGATGCTGGCCGAAAGGGACCGGCTCAACCAGGACATCCGCAATATCCTGGACGAACAGACCGACGCCTGGGGAATCAAAGTCTCCAACGTGGAGCTGAAACATGTGGACCTGGACCAGAGCATGATCCGCGCTATCGCCAAACAGGCGGAAACCGAGAGGATCCGGCGGGCCAAGATCATTTCCGCCGAAGGGGAGCGCCAGGCGGCCGACGAACTGCTCAACGCCGGGCAAATCCTGGCCGGGCGGCCGGAAGCCATGCAGTTACGCTACCTGACCGCCCTGCAGGATATCGCCTCCGACAAGAGTTCCACCCTGGTGTTCCCGGTTCCCGTCGACTTCCTGAAAGGCCTGACCGGTCAGAGTGACAAGGGTAAAGACCAAGCCGGTTAAGGTCTAGCCGCGGCTGATGACGAACAGGCCCTGGGTGGCAAAAATATTGGAGAACCACAGGCTGTCGAACGACATGCGATGACCGCTGCTGTTGATGGCCATCTGCTGTTCAATGCGGATATTCTTTTCCTGACACAGCTGGACAAAGTCGCGGATGGTGCAGAAATGAATGTTGGGCGTGGAATACCAGGGATAATCCAGGTTCCTGGTGACCGGCATGGTGCCCTTGAAAAACAGGCCGCCACGCACCCGCCAGTAACCGAAATTGGGGAAGGAGACGATGGCCTTGCGCCCGACCCTGAGCAGCTGGTCCAGCATCAGGTCCGGCCGGTTCATGGCCTGCAGGGTGTGGCTCAGGATCACCACATCAAAGCTGTCATCCGGGTAATGGACGATGTCCGTCTCCGCATCGCCCTGGATCACGCTCAACCCCTTGGCAATGCTTTTGTTGACCCCTTCCGGGCTGATCTCGATGCCGCGGCCGTCGACCTTCTTCTGGTGCACCAGATAATCCAGCAGCACCCCGTCGCCGCAGCCCACATCCAGCACGCTGGAGCCTTCCCCGATCATGTCGGCAATCAGCAGCAGGTCGACGCGGATATCCTTGGGACCATATTCGGCAGCTCGGTTCATGACAGCCCTCCGCCTTTTTGTTCCGCCTGCGAAACAAGGAAGCCGCGGATGATATCATCCAGTTCCGGGCACTCGAGCAGGAAGCTGTCATGGCCCTTGTCCATGTCGATATCGGCAAAGCTGACCCGGGCGCCGACACCATTCAGGGCGCGGACGATTTCCCGGCTCTCCTCGGTGGTGTACAGCCAGTCCGAATTGAACGACAGGATGCAGAAGCGGGATTTGGTGCCACGGAATGCCTCGGCCAGCACGCCGTTATGGTCCGCCGACAGATCGTAATAATCCATGGCGCGGGTGATATAGAGGTAGCTGTTGGCGTCAAAGCGGTCGACAAAGGAAATGCCCTGGTGACGCAGGTAGCTCTCGATCTGGAAGTCGGCATCGAAACCAAAGGTCAGCGCCTCCCGGTCCTGCAGGTTGCGGCCGAACCGGTTGGTCAGCCCGCTTTCCGACATATAGGTGATATGGGCCGCCATGCGGGCCACGGCCAGACCGGCGTGGGGACTGTCCTTTTCGTCATAATAACGCCCGCCCTTCCAGTTGGGGTCGGCCATGATGGCCTGGCGCCCCACCTCGTGGAAGGCAATATTCTGGGCCGAATGGCGCCAGCAGGTGGCGATCGCGACCACACTGCGCACCCGGTCCGGGTACAGCGACGCCCACTGCAGGGCCTGCATACCGCCCATGGAGCCGCCGACCACGGCAAAAATCTCGTCAATACCAAGATGGTCCAGCAGCAGGGCCTGGGTTTTGACCATGTCGCGAATGGTGATGACCGGAAAATCGAGCCCGTAAGGTTTGCCGGTGGCCGGGTTGATCTCGGCCGGGCCGGTGGTGCCGCAGCAGGAACCCAGCACATTGGCGCAGATCACATAGAAACGGTCGGTATCGATCGGGCAACCGGGGCCGACCATATTCTGCCACCAGCCCGGTTTGCCGGTGATGGGATTGACGCCGCGCACATAATGATCGCCGGTCAGGGCATGGCAGATCAGCACCACATTGGACTTGTCCTCATTCAGGGTGCCCCAGCTTTTATAGGCCACATGAATGGGACCGAGCGCGGCACCAGAATCAAGACGCAGCGGCTTGTCCACGCCAAGGACCGCCACCTCGGCAATGCCGTCATCCTGAATTTCCTGTATCTCTGTGCCTGTCATAATCTGCCTTCTGTTGTCAGTCTGTCTTAACCCAGAGCCCATATAAGTCAATAAATTCTTTGTTTTAGGCGCAGTTTCACCGAATATCATCTTGCAGTTCCGGGCCGTTGCAGATAGAACAAATCCACCGGTACAGCCTGTGCCGTACCGATGAGTGCCAATATTTCTGACAAAGCAGGTAGCAAGATGAGCGGACTGGTCCCACGGCCGTGGATTGAAAGCCTTGAAGTATATGAAGGCGGCAAATCCAAGACAGATGGCGTGGCAAAAGCGATAAAACTATCCTCCAATGAATCAGCCCTGGGGCCGAGCCCCAAGGCCATGGAAGCCTATGCGGCCGCGGTTCATACCCTGCATCGCTATCCCGACGCCAGCTATGCGACCCTGAAACAGACCATCGCCGACAAATACGGCCTGGAGGCGAAACGGATCGTCTGCGGCATCGGCTCTGACGAAATCCTCAAGCTGGCCTGCCGCGCCTATGTGGCGCCGGGCGACGAGGTGATCTACAGCCGCTACGGCTTCATGATGTACCCCATCGCCGCCAAATCCGTCGGCGGCGTGCCGGTGGAATCGGAGGACAAGGACTATACCGCCGATGTGGACAAGATCCTGGCCAGCGTGAGCGACAAGACCCGGCTGGTGTTCCTGGCCAATCCCAACAATCCGACCGGCACCTATATCTCCGTTCCGGAAGTGGAACGTTTACATCGGGGGCTGCCGGACAATGTATTGCTGGTGCTGGATGCGGCCTATGCGGAATTTGTCGCCGCCCAGGATTACGAAGCCGGCATTGCGCTGGCGTCGTCAGCTTCCAATGTGCTGATGACCCGCACCTTCTCCAAGCTTTACGGCTTGGCGGCACTGCGGCTCGGCTGGGGCTATGCTTCGGCGGACGTGGCCGCCAACCTGGACCGGCTGCGCGACCCGTTCAATGTGCCGACCCCGACCGAGCTGGCCGGCACTGCCGCGCTCACCGATATCGCCTTCGAGGAACAGGCCGTGGCGCACAACAGCCACTGGCTCGGCTGGCTCACTGCGGAAATTGGCGCCCTCGGCCTGCAGGTGGTGCCGAGCGTGACCAATTTTATCCTGATCCGGTTCCCGGGCGGGGAAAAAAGCGCCGAAGCCGCCAATGAATTTTTACTGAAAAAGGGCTATATTCTGAGATGGCTGCCGGGCCAGGGGCTTGGCAACTGCCTGAGACTGACCGTCGGCCTGGAAGAGGACAACCGGGCGGTTGTCGCCCTGCTCAAGGAATTTATGGACGCCTGACATGACCCTGTTTAAACAAGCCACCATCATCGGTTTAGGCCTGATCGGATCGTCCGTCGCCCGGGCGCTGCGGGAAAACGGCGTCTGCGAAATCATCGTTGCCTGTGACGCCAGCCCGGAGTGCCTCGACAAGGTGGCGGAACTGAAACTGGCGGACAAGACAGAAGCCGACCTGCAAAAGGCGGTCGACGGGTCAGACCTGGTGATCCTGGCGACGCCGGTCGGCACCTACGGCGACATCGGCCAGGCCATCGGCCAGGCCCTGGACTTTGGCGCCACCGTCACCGATGTGGGCTCGGTCAAGGGCTGTGTGCTCAAGGCCCTGAGCGGGGTGCTGCCCGAACATGTTCACCTGATCCCGGGCCACCCGGTCGCCGGGACCGAACAGTCCGGACCCGAGGCCGGATTCGCCAGCCTGTTTGCCGGGCGCTGGGCGATCCTGACGCCGCCGCAAGACGCCGATCCGGAGGCCGTGGAAAAACTGAAGAAAATGTGGGAAGCCTTTGGCAGCAAAGTGGAGATCATGACGCCGGAGCATCACGACCTGGTGCTGGCCATCACCTCCCATATACCCCACCTGATCGCCTATAACATCGTCGGCACCGCCCATGACCTTGAAGGGGTGACGGATTCGGAAGTGATCAAATTCTCCGCTGGTGGTTTCCGCGATTTCACCCGTATTGCCGCCTCAGATCCCACCATGTGGCGGGATGTGTTCCTGAACAACAAGGAGGCGGTGCTGGAGATGCTGGGCCGCTTCACCGAGGACCTGACCGCGCTGCAGCGGGCCATACGCTGGGGCGACGGCGACGCGCTGTTCAACCTGTTCAGCCACACCCGCGAGGTGCGCAGGCAGATCATCGAAGCCGGTCAGGACGAGGAAGCCCCGGATTTCGGTCGTCCCCACGAAATCCCGCCCGAGAAACAGGCAAAAGACTGATTATTCCGCCGCCAGCGGGGCCAGTTCATAGACCGGGATCGGCCCGAGGAAAAGCAGGCCGTTCTGCAGGCTGATCGCCAGGGACAGCATTTTTCCCTTGTCCCCCTCGTTTTCACCCATGTTTTTCAGTTCCTCGAGGATCATGGAGCCGGGCTCTTCCTGGAAGCCGGAGTGGCCGGACAAGACCGCTACGATATGGTCCAGCCCCCGAATCTGGGAAGAGAAGGCGCCGAGCGGCTTCAGGTCCTGATCCAGGGTCAGTTCCCCGTCCATGGCAAATTCCATCTTGCCGGAACGGACTTCCAGCGTACGGACAGCCAGGGTGCCGCCCTCGTCCCGCCATCTGGACAGACCCTCCCGGTCATAGCGGGGAAATTCGGACGCATGCAGAACGGTGTGGAGGCGGATGAGATCTGCCTTTTTGCCAAAAATCCCCACCGGTATCTCATGGGCCACCACATCCTCGGCAGAAAGGAATACTTCCAGCAGGGCCGGCAGCTCCATGGCCTGCCGGCCGTCAGTCACCTCCAGGGCGCGTCGCACATGCAGCTGCAGGTTACGGGCTTCTGACGGCGGCACCTTGTCCCCCAGACTGCTGTAGGCCCAGGACAGGCGCTCCGACGTCAGCGATAACCGCTCGGGCTGGCGACTGTCCCGGTCCAGGACCAGCGAGGCTTTCAGGCCGTCCACCGCCATGGTCATATCCGGCGACTGCATCGGCCCGAGGACGACGTCGCCATAAGCGCTGCTCAGCACCGCGTGGTTCAGCTTCCAGGGGAACGCGACAATGGCCACTTCCGGAAAGATCAGATTCGCTTCACCGCGCCGGGTCAGCTCCGGCGCCAGTTCAACTTTCAATTCCGACAGCTTGACAACGATCTTGTAAGGGAAACCCTCTACGGCCAGGTCGCCGTAAAAGGCGTGAACGCCCCGGCTTTCCTGGGCGGCGATCCAGATTCTCGCTTTCTCTTCAACTTTTCCGGCAATATAGAACCAAAAGGCCGTATAGCCCCCGACCACAAGCAATACTGTAACAACCAGAGCCTTAAAGCGCATTCGTTCCGTCCTGTAATCCCACCCTCTTGGTTCGGGCATAGCATATATGGCCGGCCCTCAAAAGAAATAAAATATCCGTTTCCCTGCCGGTGAGGGGGAACCGTCAGGTAACATTTTCCCTTCCGGAGGGGTCGGGCAGAAGGCGCTGGCTGGCACTCTCTATCTGCTGCTCCAGCAGGGGCAGGAACTCCGTCTTGCCCATTCCGGGCGCAATCGGCTCAAGAAATTCTATCACGATGGTCCCCCCCGGCCGGACCTTTCCTGACTTGGGCCAGTATAGTCCTGAATTTACCGCAACCGGCACCACCGGCTTGTCCAGATGCCGGTAAAGGCCGGAAATTCCCGGCTGATAAGGGTGGTGTTCGCCCGGCAGGGTGCGAGTCCCTTCCGGAAAAATAATCACCGGCCGGCCGGCCGCCAGGGCCTTGCCGGAGGCCTTCATCATCTTGCGCAGCGAACTGGCGCCGGCGCTCCGGTCAATGGGAATCATCCCGGACTTGCGGCAGAAGACCCCATAGATCGGAATACGCAACAGTTCGGCCTTCATGACGATGGCCGGATCTTTAAACAGGGAATGAATGATAAAGGTATCAAAGGCGGATTGATGCTTCATGGCCACAATAGAGGGCTCAGCGGGCAGGTTTTTCCGGCCCCGCACCTCCAGCCGGATACCGCCGATAACCCTCGTCAGGAACACCACGCTGTGCGACCACAGGGTCTGCCCCTTGACCAGATACTTGCGAGGCAGCAGCATTGTTGGCAGGAACAGGATACAAAAGACCGTGCTCCATGTGTAAAAAACCAGTTTAAATAATCCCGACCGCACCCTGCTCCCCCGGCTTCCATCCGTTTACCACAGCTTCTCATCCCCCTTCGAGGCAAGTTAACCGGGCTGTTCCTCCAATGATTTTTCCGACGTCAATTTATCAGTCAGAACCGCTCTGACAAGACTGAAAACATATTTATTATATTCCCGCGCCAGGGAATAGAACCTGGTATTTTCCGGCCGCCAGTTTCCGACCGGGTGACCAATGATTTCCGTTTCCGGCATAAAGCGTTTCATTTCCACCAGGGCCCGGGGCATATGCTCCAGGGAGGTGACCAGACGGAGCGACGTGTAATGGTTCCGGGTCATCCACAGCGCCGTCTCGCGGGCGTTGCCTTCGGTGTTCAGTGCTTCCCGGCCGATTTCAATACAGCAGTCTGCAAGCTCTTCTCCGCTGTCCAGATAGTCATAAAGCTCCTGCTCGGTGACGACTTCATTGACCCCCGAGATGAACAGTTTCTCACCCATGTGGTTTTTGAGAAGTTTTGCCGCCTCTTCCAGACGATTGCGGCCGCCGGTCAGCACCACGATAGCATCGGCTTTCCGGGCAGACAGGTCCTGTTCCGCCGACAGCCCGTGCAGGAACCAGCCGAAGCCGCCCAGCCAGATCAGAAAAAGGCTTATTGCTATATAATAAAATAACTTCATGCCTGATCGCTGAAATTAACGTCAGCAAACTCCTTCTACATTCTTACCGGACTGCCGGGAGGTCCTCCAATACTTCCCCCCCATTGATCACATTGTCCGGGGATCACATTGTCCTGGCCAGTTCCTTGATCACGGTAATACGCGCTGTCACCATTGAAATCAGACCGGACAGCAGGGGCAGCAGCAGGAGCAGCAACATTTCCAGATAGGGAACGTCCGGCGCCTCCACCAGACCCTGGGCCAGATTCTGGACCAGTTTGGCCATGGCAAAGATTGTCAGCAGCGCCAGGACAAGCCCGACCACGCCGCCCTTGATCCCGTGCCGCATAAATCTTTTCTGATAGGCCTGGGCAACCAGGCTGTCCTCCGCTCCCATCAAGTGCATGATTTTGATGGTTTCCTTATGTTCCGCCAAGCCGGCCTTGGTGCCGAAAATTACAATGGCCACAGTCGCCAGGATCACCAGCAGAAAAATCCCGAGCGCCACATATTCCACCATCCGGGTCAGCCGGACAAAATGTCCGAGCCACTTCTGGTGATCGTCAATATGAATCTTGTCCGACAGCTGGTGAAGACGACTGGAAAGCGCCTTCAGGTTCAGCGCCAGCCGGCTGTCGATCTGCACATCCATCATCGCCGGTACCGGCAGGTCGCCGGTGATATTGCCTTCGCCGAGCCAGGGCTCAAGCAGGTCGGCAATCTCCTGATCGCTCAGGCGCCGGACTGTCATGACCCCCGGTGTTTTTTCCAGTATCTCCCGGGTCGTCGTGACCATCTGCTCGCGTTCTGCGGCATCCTCGACGCTGATCTGGATGGTCAGGCGATTGGACAGGCTTTCGGTCCAGCCGCCAAATCCCTTGTGAACCAGAATGCCGCCGGTCAGCGACAGGGCGCTGAGATACACCATAACCGCCATCACCCAGGGCAGGAGCCGGGTTGCCTCGTGATCCTTCTCATCGGGCAGGAACCTGAAACTATGTGCCATGATTAATTTTCCCCAACCGGACTAAGCGGCGTCTCCCCGGCCCTGACCATCTGCAGATGACCGTCATGCAGATGCATCCGGTCGGCGCCGATCTTGCGCACCAGCGACATGTCGTGGGTGGCGATGACCGTTGTTGTGCCCAGCTTGTTCAGTTCCACAAAAAGATACATCAGCCGTTCCGCCATTTCCGGGTCCACATTGCCGGTGGGCTCGTCCGCGAGCAGCAAATCCGGCCGGTTGATCACCGCCCGGGCAATGGCGACCCGCTGTTTTTCCCCTCCGGACAGGGTGGACGGCCGGGCCGCCATCCGGTCCTTAAGACCAACCCAGGCCAGAAGCTCTTCCACATGCTCGTCAATTTCCTTGCCCTTCCCGCCGGCAATCCGTAACGGAAGTGCAACGTTTTCCACCGCCGTCAGATGGTCGAGCAGGCGGAAATCCTGGAACACCACGCCGATCCGCCGCCGCAACCTGGGCAGCCCCTTGCGTTCGGTGGCGCTGACATCCTGGTTGAACATGCTGATCGTCCCGCGGGACGGCCGGTGGGCCAGATACATGAGTCTCAGGAGAGAAGTCTTGCCGGCGCCGCTCGGGCCGGTCAGAAAATGAAGCGAACCCGGTTCCAGGTCAAAGGAAATATCCTTCAGAACCTCCGAGCCCATCCCATATCGCATACCTACATTTTCGAAACGGATCACTTCCTGGCCTTTTCGTCTTTGTAACTTTTGACAGAGCATATCCGGCCGACGCGTCCCAACGCAAGTTTCAAAGGGACAGATCGGCCAATTCTTTTTCCATCTTCGTCCAAATGATGTCAAAATCATGCCCGATTGTCAGGACTCTTGCATAGGGGGAATCGGCAGACTATAAGTATGGTTACGATGTATTCTATAAAAAGGCTTATAATACAGGCACCTGCATGATACTGACCTGCCCTGAATGCCAAGCCAAATATGTGGTGGATCCCAAGGCCCTGCTTCCTGCAGGCCGCAGGGTACGTTGTGCCAAATGCCGCCACACCTGGCATGAAGACCCGCCGGCAGCGGATATCCCGGTGGTCGAAGAGGCCGAGGAAAAGGTCAGTATAGCAGAGGAAACGCCTCAGCCGGAGCCGGAGCCGGAAGCCGAAACGGTCTCGCAACCTCAGGTCCAGGTCGAAGAAGAGGCGTCAGGGGCCGATTTCGACCTGTCCATCCGCCAGCGCAAGAAAAGGCCACGGCCAATTCCCAAGGGCTCCAACCTGCCGGCCCTGCAGAACCATAACCACAGCTCGAGCAAATGGGGCTGGATTTCACTCTGCATTTTCGTCACCGCCGTGATCAGTTCCCTGCTGATTTTCCACGGCCCGGTCAGCGAATTCTGGCCGCCTTCGGCCAAACTGTACGAAGCGATCGGCCTCGATAATTCCCACGGCCCGGACCGGACTGCCGAGAAAAAACAGGAAGAACCGAAAATCCCGATCTCCGAACGGCTGGAGATCCAGAACCTGATCCCCTCCAAGGAAGTGCGCAACGGCACCCCCTATCTGGTGGTGCGCGGAGAAGTTCATAACATCAGCGAAACGAAACAGGAGGTGCCGACCCTCCAAGTCGCCCTTCAGGACGCGCGCGGCGTGACCATCAGGAACTGGACCTTCATGACTTCGCCGGGGATCCTGTCTGCCGATGAAGTGGTCGAATTTGAAACTTCCCTGCCCAATCCGCCGGCCGATGCCCGCGACCTTCGCGTCAGTTTTACTGAAGGATAAAGCGCGTTTTTCCCCGGCTGGATTCGCCTTCGATGCCCGAATTATGCTATATTTGCCTGTTAAAACCTTTATTTGCGTAAAGCAAATATAAAGGATTTTCCGCTATCAGGGGATAGATAAACCCTTTTATGGTTAATGAGCGACACTATGGCACATATCCTGATTGCAGAAGATGAAGAAGCGGTCAGCTCCTTTGTGAGCCGGGCACTGCAGCTGCGTGGCCATACCACAACTGTGGCGGCCGACGGCGGCGCTGCTGCCGATGCGCTCAGCAAGGATCATTATGATTTGCTGCTGACAGACATTGTCATGCCGGTCATGGACGGCATTTCCCTGGCGCTCAAAGCTTCTGCCGCCTATCCCGACATGCCGATCCTGATGATGACCGGCTTCGCCCATGAAAAACAACGGGCCCACAATCTGGAAGCCCTGATTCACGATGTGATCAGCAAACCTTTCTCTCTGGATGAAATCTGCGAGGCGGTCGATCATGTCCTGGGCCAGGATCCGCAGCGGCCCGGTAAATCGGCGATCGGCGCCTGAGGGCGGCTGCTACCCTAACTGCCGCTTTCCTTTTCTTCCAGCGCCCGCATCAGCGTGCCGTGGGACAATTCCTCGCCCAGCCGGTGTTTCAGGTTATTGAGCAGCACCAGGATCTGCGACTGATATTGTGCTGCGGTCTCCATCTGCCCGGCTTCCAGGCTGGCCAGCACATCACGGATCAGGCGATGGACCTCCTCGACATCATCACGTGAATCAATGCCGCTGCCGATCAGAGCCGAGGACAGCTGGTCCAGGGAGTCCCCGATCCGGCTCTGGGTTTGGCTCCATTCCTGCCACTCCCGGCGCACCCGGGCTTCATAGTGGCCGGTCTTGTCGGTGGTGACAATTTCCGCTTTCAGGCCGCCCTTGTAGCTGTTGGCCAGCAGGCGCTTCTGGATGGTAATCAGGTTGTCCATGATCTGCTGTCCCTGGGTCGCCGCCACAAACCGGCTGTAGCCGCCGATGGTGAGAAACGACACATCCTGGTTGACCAGGGCCGTGCGCAGATAGTCCATCAACCGCTCCGCCTTATCGTGATGCCGCTTGTCGGCATAATAAAGCACCCGGCCATAGAGTTTATGCAGGACGCGGTGATCAAGGATTTCATCACTGGACAGCAGGGTCTTTTTCTGCTTGCCGGCCAACTGGGCAAACAAATCATCGAGAAGGCCCAGTTCCTGCCTCACCCGCTCGGCCGGTTTCCCCTGCAGCAAAAGCAGGCGGATGTCGTCCAGCTTTTCCACCAGCGCAAGTTCAAGCTGGCCATGGGCGCCGGACTCCGCCAGATTGGCCAGATCCCACAGGATCCGGCGGGCTTCCTCCGGGTCTCCGGGATCAGACGGGCTGACCAGGCGCCAGTAAGCGGATCTGAGGGCCAGGTGATAGACCGGAGAATCGCTGTCTTCCCCGGGCAGCAGGCTCAGGGCCATCAGCTGCCGGGCCACGGACTGGCGGTTCTCCGGGTGTTGTAACAGTTCCTCGCGCAGGCTGGCGAATTTTCCGGCCATGGCGTCGGCGAACTGCCGGCGCGGGATGTGAACCCCGGAAATATCCTTCTGACTTGCCTGCCCCGCCTGATCTTCGGCAATCAGGGACAGGGTGGCCGGCCCACCGGCTGCGTTGGACATGGACAAGTCCACATAGAATTGACCGTCGTAGGTGCGCAATTCCTCCAGCGGCAGATCCTTCTCGTAGGGCTCTGCTTCCGGACGATCAGGCTGGGTGACGCGGATCCGGACCCGGCTCAGGCCATAATCGTCAGCCACATTCAATGTGAAAGAGGCCAGCCCCAGGGACGTCAGTTCTTCCGCCATGTCAAACTGCTGGATTTCCGGCGCCTGGTCCTGCAACAAAATGATCGGCCAGCTGCCCAGTTTTTCGCTGCCGCGCCGGACCTGCCAGTTGGTGGCCTGCTCAATCACCAATTCGCCTTCATAAACGCCGGGACTAGTTTCCTCGAGACGCACTTCCCTGCGTCCGGCCTTCAGCACGGCCGGCCAGGGACTGTTTTCCAGCCGCACCTTTAGCCGGCTACCGGACGGAATAGGGTTAAGGTCCGCCCCGACGGACCGGCCGCCGTCAGCAATGAATTCATGGTCCAGCACCGGGGCCCCGGTATAGGCTGGCGGGATCACCCGGGCCTGCACCCGCGCAACCGGATAGTCAAACAGGGCCGCCGGGTGGATGGCCAGGGTCCAGCGCCGGTCCAGGTCGTCACCGGCGACAAGCGCCAGCAGCCCCACCAAAAGCGCGCACAGGCCAAAATTCCGCATCATCGGGAACAGGGAGGGCGCGCGCCGGCTTTTGAGGGACAGGGAAAAGGCACTGACAGCGAGACCGATTGTCAGCCCGCAAACAGCAAGATGGACGAGAGGCGGCAAATAACCCCAGACATCCAGCAAAGACAATCCAATATATAACAGAAGGACGGCGCCGCTCTGCAGCAGGGCGCGGGTCAAAGACGTCAAGCCGGTCCGGCCGGACCCCGGGATACCTGTATTTTCTTTAATCGCAACTCTCCGGTCAGTTTCCCCTATTGTGCCAGCCAGTCGGGAAGCTGATCAAGTCCAATCAGTTGCTCGTAAGACTGACGGGGCCGGATAACCGCGAATTTCCCATCTTTTACAAGAACTTCAGGGACCAGAAGTCGCGTATTGTATGTGGACGACATGACCGCGCCATAGGCACCCGCCGAGCGAATCGCCAGCAAATCCCCGCTTCCCAGCGGCGGGATCGGGCGAGCGCGGGCAAATGTGTCACCGGTTTCACAGACCGGGCCCACCACATCACACGGTTCCGGCATCTCATCGGTTTCGAGCACCGGCACAATTTCATGATAGGCATCATACATGCTGGGTCTTACCAGATCGTTCATGGCCGCATCGATAATCAGGAATTTCCGCTCTTCGCCTTCTTTCACATAAATGACCCGGCTGACCAGGATGCCCGCATTGCCGACCAGCAGCCGTCCCGGCTCAATAATGATCCGGCATCCCAGATGCCCGACCACCTCCTTGACCATGGCCGCATAGGCGTCCGGGGACGGCGGTTCGGGATCGGTCGGGTCATAGGGAATGCCGAGGCCGCCGCCCAGATCCAGGCGGGAAATTTCATGACCGTCGGCGCGGAGCTGTTCAATCAGGCCGGCGACCCGCTCGAAGGCTTCGCGGAAGGGTTCCAGCTGAGTAAGCTGGGAGCCGATGTGAACATCCAGCCCGACCACCCGAATGCCCGGCAGGCGCGCCGCCTCGGCATAGATGTCGCGGGCATGCACCCAGGGCACGCCGAATTTATTTTCCGACTTGCCGGTGGAAATCTTGGCATGGGTTTTGGCGTCCACATCGGGATTGATCCGGAAAGCGATGGCCGCCTCTTGTCCCATTTCGCTCGCCACCTGGCTCAGCTGGTGCAGCTCGGGCACGGATTCCACATTGAACTGATAGATGCCGCTTTCCAGGGCGAAGGCCATTTCCCGGGCCGTCTTGGCGACGCCGGAATAGACGATTTTTTCCGCCGGAACCCCGGCTTTGAGCGCCCGGCGCAATTCGCCTTCAGAGACCACATCGGCGCCGCTGCCCCGGGCTGCCAGGGTACCGATCACCGCTTGGTTGGTGTTGGCCTTGACCGCATAGCACAGCAACAGGTCGAGGCCCTGTTTGGCAAAAGCTTCCGTGAAAACCTGGTAATGCCGCTCCAGGGTGGCGCTGGAATAACAGTAAAAGGGCGTTCCGACGGCGTCCGCGATTTCCCGGAGGGGTACCTCCTCCGCATACATCTCACCATTCCGGTAACCGAAATGATCCATAGTCTTATCCTTATCCTGGCGTGGGCTTTGTTACTTAGTCACCGGAATTTTGAGTGCCGGTCTCCTGCGCGCCCTTGTAGCCCGGCGGCGGCTCCAGCGGACTTTTCTTGCCGCACCCCTGCAGCAGGCACAAACCGCAAACCATCACAGCCATTGCCAGAAGGCGGCCCGGAAGACGAATTTTCTGTTCAGCACTCAATATCATGGTGTTCTCCTGATGCCTGTCTAGCATCAGCAAACAAATTATTCCATGATAATTATACGCCGATAGAGGGATTGGCGGGACCTGGCGTTCCGGTCAGATGCCGGGAACAAGCGGTACACTGCAGGAGGCCAGAACAAACGCCGCCAGAATCACAAGGTAATATTTCATTTTTCACGTCCTTTTTTTCCGCCCCGCACACCCGGCGCCAAGTTTGGCCTTGAAGGTCTTTCGCTCTTCTTAACAGACACGGCAAACTTGAATCAAATGCCTTTTCACATTTTATTGACCGGCTATGCGGCCTTGCCTCTTGCCGGACGGCCGGAAGCAGCGTAGGCTCCTTGCTGTCTTAGCCACAGAAGGAGGAAAATATAATGATCGGATATGTAACCATTGGCACAAATGATCTTCAGAAAGCGGCCGGATTTTATGACCAGCTGCTGGGCCTGCTCAACGCCGGGCGCGGTTTTGAAACCGACCGGGGCATTTCCTGGGCCACCGGGCCGGGCAGCCCGATGATCATCGTCATGAAGCCCTTTGACGGCAATCCGGCCACCGTCGGCAACGGCATGATGGTGGCCCTGGCCGCCAATTCAGAAGAGGAAGTAGACAGTTTCTACGCCAAAGCCATTGAGCTGGGCGGCACGGACGAAGGTGAACCGGGTGAACGTATCCCCGGCTTTTACGGCGCTTATTTCCGGGACCTGGACGGCAACAAGCTGTGCATTTTCACCATGGACCCGAGCAAGATGGAGCTCTAAGCCCCGCGGCTTAGCTTTTCAGCCGCTCGCGCGCAGCCTTTACCTGCTCCCGCACCCGTGCGGGGGCAGTCCCGCCGTAACTGGTGCGGCTGGCCACGGAATTTTCCACCGACAGCACGGAAAAGACGTCGTCAGTAATCCGTCCTTCCACCGCCTGCATTTCTTCCAGCGTCAGGCCATCCAGGTCACAGCCTTTTTGTTCCGCCTTCGCAACGAGCGTTCCCGTCACATGATGGGCGTCGCGGAACGGCATGCCCAGAACCCGGACCAGCCAGTCGGCCAGGTCGGTGGCGGTGATAAAGCCGCTCTGGGTTGAGGCCAGCATCTTGTCGGCCTTCACTTCCATATCGTCGACCATGCCGGCCATGGCGGCGATGATCAGGCTGAAGGCGTTGGCGGCGTCGAAGGTGGCTTCCTTGTCTTCCTGCATATCCTTGGAATAGGCCAGCGGCAGCCCCTTCATCACGATCAACAGGCTGTTCAGTGCACCGATAATGCGTCCCGCCTTGGCCCGGCACAGTTCGGCCGCGTCGGGATTTTTCTTCTGCGGCATGATTGAGGACCCGGTGGTGAATTTGTGGCTCAGGTTGATGTAATCGAACTGGGCCGAAGACCAGATCACGATCTCCTCCGCCAGCCGCGACACATGGGTGGCGCAGATGCTGGCCGCGGCCAGAAACTCGAGCGCGAAGTCACGGTCGGATACACTGTCGAGGCTGTTGGCGGTCGGCCGGTCAAAGCCCAGTTCCGTTGCGGTCATGAAACGATCTGTGTCGAAGGAGGTGCCGGCCAGCGCCGCCGCCCCGAGCGGGGATTCATTGAGCCGGGTGCGGGCATCCTGCAGGCGTCCCCGGTCGCGGGCAAACATTTCGAAATAGGCCAGCAGGTGATGACCGAAGGTGACCGGCTGGGCGCTCTGCAAATGGGTGAAGCCGGGCAGGATCACCTCCGCATATTTGTCGGCCTTGTCCACCAGGACGGTCTGCAGGCCGCCTAAAGCCTCGTCCATCTGGTCGATGGCGTCGCGGGTCCAGAGTTTGAAATCGGTCGCCACCTGGTCATTGCGGGAGCGGGCGGTGTGCAGCCGGCCGGCGGGTTCACCGATGATTTCCTTGAGCCGGGATTCCACATGCATGTGGATGTCTTCCAGCGCCGGGTCCCAGGTCATCTTGCCCGCCTCGATCTCGTCTTTCACCTGATCGAGCCCCCCCAGGATGGCGTCCCCGTCGTCCCTTGAAATAATGCCCCGGGCCACCAACATCTTGCAGTGTGCCTTTGACCCCTGGATGTCCTGGGCGTATAACTGTTTGTCGAAACCGATGGAGGCATTGATTTTCTCCATGATTTCGGCGGGGCCGGCCGCAAAACGACCACCCCACAGGGCATTGGCGGATTTTTTATCATTATCGGTCATGGTTCAATCCTGCAGAAAAAGGTAACAGGCAGATTCATGAAAAGAACACTTCCAGCTCTTGTTGCACTCATCGCACTGGCACTTGTGGCACTATTTTTCCTAAAGGACGGGGATACGCCAAAAGCGGGCCCGCTGCAAGCCCTGGCGGTGGGAAAAATGGCAAAATTCACGGCCAAAGCGGACCCGTCCCCCCTGTCTGACCTGCCCTTCACCGGTCCCGACGGCAAGGACATCACGCTTGGCGCCTTTGACGGAAAGGTGATCCTGCTCAACGTCTGGGCCACCTGGTGCGCCCCCTGCCGCCATGAAATGCCGGACCTGGAAGCCCTGAACCAGGACATGCAAAGCGATGATTTCCAGGTAGTGATCCTGTCCATGGACCGGGGCGGCCGCGAAGCCTCCCTGAAATTCCTCGATGAAATCGGCGTGACCTCGCTCAGGCCCTATCTTGACCCGACCGGCAAATTCAGCCGCTCCATCGGCGTGCTGGGCCTGCCCGTCACCCTGCTGATCAACAGGGACGGGCAGGAACTGGGACGGCTGGTAGGACCGGCGGAATGGAACTCTGCCGACGCCAAAGCGCTGATCAAAAAGGCGCTCAAGCCCTGACACCCGAAAAGTCAAAAAGTTGAGATCAGCGCTTGACATAAATGATACTATATAACATACAGGCTTATGGACGATATATTATAACATTTTCAAGGTATCTATTATGTCTATGCTTTCTTCAAGCCGATTGATTTGTCTTTTGTTTGCCGTCTCGGCAACACCGGCGTTTGCCGATCCCGCCTCCACTGATACGGACCAGGCCCATCACCATGGTCACGAAATGGAGGAAATCTTCTCCACCGCCAGCCCCCATGCCAAAAGCCAGATGGACGTGCTGCAGGGATCGAGCCTGGTAACAGAGGAACAGCTGGATAAAATGATGGCCGCCACCATCGGCGAAACCCTGTCCGGGGTGCCCGGCGTCCATTCCACCTTTTTCGGTCCCGGCGCCAGCCGTCCGGTGATCCGCGGCTTGGGCGGTGACCGGATCCGCATGCTGACCAACGGCATCGGCACCATTGACGCCGCCAACACCAGCCCGGACCATGCGGTGGCCGGTGATCCGCTGACCGCCCGCCGGGTCGAGGTCCTCAAAGGCGCCAGCACCCTGATCTACGGCAACAACGCCATCGGCGGTGTGGTCAACATCATTGACGACCGCATCCCGACCGTGGTCCCGGACGACGGCCTGGACGGCCGCAGCCGCCTGAGCTATGGCACCGTGGCCGATGATTTTTCCGCCGGCGGCGCCCTCACCTTCGGCCTGTCCGAGCAGCTTGCCGGCCATGTGAACGGCTATTACCGGGATGCCGGCGACTATGACATCCCCGGATCCGCCGAAAGCGAGGCCCTGCACGAAGCGGAAGGTCATGACGAACATGAAGAAGAGGAAGCCGCCGAGGGTACGGTGGAAAACTCAAGCCTTGAAAACAAGGGCGGCGCATTTGGCCTGAGCTGGATCGGCGATGACGCCATGCTCGGGGCCTCCGTCAGCTATTCCAAAAGTAATTACGGCGTCCCCGCCGGCCATGTCCACGAAGAGGAAGAAGAAGGTGACGGGGAAGGCGACCACGAGCATGAGGAAGAAGGCCCCGTCCGGATCGACCTGGAACAGGTCCGCTTTGACCTCAAGGGGGAGAGCGATGTGGACTTCGCCATCTTCCAGCAGGCCAAACTTCGGTTCGGCTATGGCGATTACGAACACAAGGAACTGGAAGGTGGCGAGACCGGCACCGTCTTCAAAAACAAGGGCTGGGAAGGCCGGCTGGAGCTGATCCAGAAAGAACAGGGAAACTGGCACGGCTCCATGGGGATTCATCTCCGGAGCCGGGATTTCCAGGCCATCGGTGACGAGGCCTTCGTACCGCCGACCGACACCTTCCAGTGGGGCGTCTTTGCCGTGGAGGAACTGGAGCTTGATCCGGTCACCATCGACATGGGGGCCCGCTTCGATCATCAGAAGACGGACAATAACGGCCTAGGGATTTCACGGGCATTCGATACCGTCAGCCTGTCTGCCGGGGCCGCCTACCATCTTGCGGAAGATAGTCTCATCGGCATCAATGTGAGCCGGGCGGAACGGGCGCCGACCGCGGAAGAACTGTTCTCCAACGGCCCCCATATTGCCACCGGCGCCTTTGAGGTAGGCGACAGCAGCCTGACTACGGAAAAAGGAACCACGGCGGAAATTTCCTTCAAACATCAGGATGATCGTCTTAGCGCCACCCTGAACCTTTACCACACCTGGTACAATGACTTCATCTATGAGGTGGAAACCGGTGAAGAGGAAGACGGACTCGAGGTGTTCCAGTTCCGGCAGCAGGATGCCACCTTCTGGGGTTTTGAAGCGGAAGCGTCCTACGTGATCTGGAAACAGGATGACAAATCCATCACTTTTGATGCCATGGCCGACTATGTGCGGGCCAAGCTGGATGACGACCTGGGCGACCTGCCCCGCATCCCGCCGTTCCGCTTCGGCTTTGGCGCCGACTATGCCAGCGACTATATCGACGCCCGGGCGGAAGTGCGCTTTGTCAGCGAGCAGGACAAGATCAGCGAACATGAACTGCCGACCGAGGGCTATACGGAAGTAAACCTGGAAGCGTCCTGGAAGCCCATGGGGGAAGAGGAAGACCTGGCCCTGACCCTGCAGGTCCAGAACCTGACCAATGAAGAACGGCGCCTGCACACCAGCTTCCTCAAGGATGTGCTGCCGCTGCCGGGCCGCAATTTCCGCTTCAGCGTCAATTACGGCTTCTGAGCTTTTTCAGAACTCACCATAAAAAAGGGCCGCCTCAGCAGGGCGGCCCGTTCTTTTTTACTGTTCTACAGAATTGCTGTCTATCCGCGACGGCGGCGGGCCAGGCCGAAACCGGCAAGCCCCAGACCCAGCAGGCCGAGCATGGCCGGTTCGGAAACTGTCCCAACAGCAAATTCAGGAACCTCCTGGAACTGTATCTGATCAGTGAAATCGATGAAGTCCATAATCAATTCAAATCCAGCGTCATTTGTCGTTCCTCCGTTCCCCACAGCATTCACACTGGCAGTATAGAAGGACTCGTCGCTGATGAGGACCATAATCTCGCCGGTATCGTCATACAGGGCTTCCGTCGCCACAATATAGAATTGAACCAATGTTGAAACCGCAGCATCAAACGTGCCGGAAATATTATAGGCGGAGGCCGAAGCGTCACTGATGGTTGTCGAACCGATTTCAAAAGAAAAACCGAGCACATCATCACTGTCAAAGGAGCCGTTGGGCACGACAACAGCATCCACAAGCTCAATCTCGCCGGAATAGCCGGTTTCGTCGGGCACACCCACATCGCCACAGCCGGTCTGGCATATGCCGGAAATACTCACGACGGCAGCCTGGGACGTGAAAACGGCGCCGACTGTCATCAGAGCAGACAGAACAGGCACCTTTAGCAACATAGAAAGTTTTTCATACATATAGAGAACCCCCAATTCTAAAGATCAATTTTCTTTGACATTCCTGCCCTAATTTACAAGCAAACATTGTGCCAATGGCAAGGAACAAAAATATACATATATAAAACAGCACCTTATATAACAAAAGGATAACTGAAAAGGCAAATAACCATCACAGGTTGTAAAGAAAACCGACACCCTGGAAGCAGAATTTTACAGGTGGCCTACATTGATTTGCCGCAATAACGGCGATTTGCTGCAATAACGGCCTCGCCATAAAAAAGGGCCGCCTCAGCAGGGCGGCCCAAAAGTTTGGCATTTTCAGAATAAATATAGTGAAACCTTATCCGTGACGGCGGCGGGCCAGGCCGAAGCCGACAAGACCCAGACCCAGCAGGCCGAGCATGGCCGGCTCGGAAGCTTCCACAGCCACAGTGATTTCAGGCTCGCTCAGGTCAATACCAATAGCTGAACCGCTCAGGCAGGCCTCAGTATCACACCAGCCATCCACCTGGGCCCGGTAAATGGACTGCTCGCTGATCAGCACCATGATCTCGCCGGTATCGTCGAAGAGCGCCTCCGTTGCCACGATGTAAAATTCAACCAGCGTGGATACGGTGTCGTCAAATGTACCGGAGATGTTGTAGGCCACGGCAGAAGCATCATCAATCAGCATGCTGCCAAGTTCCAGGGAGAAGCCGAGGACATCACCATTGTCAAATGAGCCGTTGGGCACGACAACAGAATCAACCAGTTCCAGTTCACCGGAGTAGGCGGTACCGTCGGCAACCCCCACATCGTCGCATCCTGCCTGACAGGTGCCCGAAATGCTGACAATTGCCGCCTGGGACGCCGCAGCGCCACCCAGAGCCATCAGCGCGGCCAGGCCTGCGGCCTTGATCATATTGTTAAAGATATTTACCATAACTAACCTCTTATATTACAGGTTACATAATATTTCTTCACTTGCCCTCTTACCTCGCAAATAACGTGCCAATTTTGTAAAATCGCTATTTTTTCGTTATTAAACAAAAAGTTAATAAATTTTAACTTATCGGGGCATTTTTCCTGAACCATGCAACTGTAAAGAAAGCCGACATAATTCCGCAACAAACCGCCAAACTGTCCCAATCTGGGAACAAAAAGGCCGCTTAGATCCTAAGCGGCCGTTTTCATTGGATTTTTCTTGCCGGCACAGTCCGGAACTAGGGCACCACCGTCACCGGCACCTTGGCCTTCTGCAGCACGCCATAGGCCACGCTGCCCAAACCGATCTTGGCCAGCAGTCCCTTGCCCTTGTGGCCCAGGAACACCTGTTCCACATTTTCTTCCTCGGCCAGCGAGGTAATCACATCGGCCGCATGGCCGACCTGAACGAAGCTTTTGATTTCCACGCCTTCCCGCGCCAGTCGTTTCTTGGCCGGCGCGATGATTTCCTCTTCGGCGGTTTCCAGCTGTTCCATTTGCTGGGAATGGCGCACCGCCAGTTCCTCCACGCTCATGACCTCGAACTCGGACCAGTCCACCACATAAACCAGGTAGAGAATGCCACCGCCCCGGGTAGCCAGCTTGCCGGCCGCCAGTTCCGCCGCCCGCTCACTCAGCTCGCCGCCGTCATATCCCACCAGAAATTTTACTTTATCGCCTGTCATCTGCTTTTCTCGCCTCTCTGTGTGATTCTGAGTTGAACACCCGTAAGGTGCATCCTATTCGCCCGGCCTCATTGAAGCATTGATTCGCATCAATTGCAATAATCCTGTGAATTGACCAGACATGGTCAAGGTTCGCCATCCCGTTGACGCAAAACCCCTTTTACCCAAATCCTGCATACCCTGTGGACATATCTGCGCCGGTCCAGATACGGAACCGCCTTATTTGTAACTACACAGTATTTTTTCGGGTTCTTGTTGCCATAACAGGCCATTCGATATATGAATTATTACATATTCAGGGTCAGAAAATTATCAGGGTTTCAACATGGACAATCCCATGAAAACATCCCCTACCGGGGAAATCAGGTCCAAATTGCGGGTTATTACCTCCGAGCACTGCAACCACAAGTCCGCCTGTGAAAAATGCAGTGTCCGCCACATTGCCATGTGCAATGTTCTCGATGAAGAAGAAATAAACCTGCTGGATGATATTTCCACTGACTTCAACAGGGACACCAAGCAGATCCTCTGCGCCGAGGGAGACCCGGCCGATTATCTGTTCAACCTGCAGGAAGGCACCGTCAGACTGTCCAAGATGCTGCCCGACGGGCGGCGGCAGATCACCGGCTTCCTGTTCCCGGGCGACTTTTTCGGCCTGGCCTGCAAGGATGTCTATACCTATACCGCCGAAGCCATTACCCCGGTCAAGACCTGCCGCTTCAAGCGCGGGAAAATCACCGAAAAATTCCGCGAACTGCCGAAGCTGGGCGAACGGGTCTTTGACATGACCACCACCGAGCTGCAGTCCGCCCACGACCAGATGCTGCTGCTGGGGCGCAAATCGGCCAGTGAAAAGCTATGCAGCTTCCTGCTGTATATGGCGGAGAAAACAAAGCTTCTCGGCACCTATCCGGTCAACCAGGCCTATCTGCCCATGAGCCGCGCCGATGTCGCGGATTTTCTCGGCCTGACGGTAGAGACGGTCAGCCGCCAGTTTACCAAGCTGGCCCAGGCCGGCCTGATCAGACTGGAAGGCGCCCATCACGTCATTCTTACCGACCCGGAAGCACTGCACGACATCGCTGAAGGGGAATAACGTCCTTCACCGGTCTGCCCGCTTTTCCGGACAGACCGACAAGCTGCCCGCAAAGGCCTTAAAAACCTTGACATGTGCTTTACCGGCGCTATATTGCGCCATCTCTGAACACGGGATGATTCCCGTAGTTTGACGAATCGTCATACCCCGGTCTGTAAATACGGACACTTGTTCGTTACCGGCTATGACCAGGATAAAAACAGGAATTCAAAATGTTTGCAGTCGTCAAAACTGGTGGCAAACAGTATAAAGTAGCCAAAGATGATGTCCTGAAGGTTGAAAAACTGGATGGTGAAGCCGGCGCCAAAGTGACCCTCGACGAGGTCCTGATGGTCGGTGATGACAAAGGTGTTCAGGTTGGTTCCCCGACCGTCAACGGTACTGTGGTTACCGCCGAGATCCTGGAACAGACCCGCGGTGACAAGGTTATCGTTTTCAAAAAGAAACGTCGCCAGAACTATCGCCGTAAAAAAGGTCATCGCCAGGAACTGACCGTGCTGAAGGTTCTGGAAATCGGCAAGGGCGCCGCGAAGAAAGCTGCCCCGGCCAAGAAAGCCGAAGCCGCACCGGCTGAAAAAGCCGAAGAAGCCAAACCGGCCGCCAAGAAACCCGCTGCCAAGAAAGCTGCTCCGGCCAAGACAGCCGCCGCAGAAAAGGCGCCGGCCAAAAAGGCAGCTCCGAAAAAGACAACTGCGGCTAAAAAACCGGCCGCAAAGAAAACCACTACCAAGAAAACCGAGGAGAAGTAAGTCATGGCACATAAGAAAGCAGGCGGTAGTTCCCGTAACGGTCGCGACTCAGCTGGTCGCCGTCTTGGTGTGAAAAAATTCGGCGGTGAAGCCGTTGTCGCCGGCAACATCCTGGTTCGCCAGCGCGGCACCAAGGTATACCCGGGCAACAACGTGGGCATGGGCAAGGACCACACCCTGTTTGCGCTGACCGACGGCAAGGTTAAATTCTCCAAAGGCAAACTGAAACGCAGCTACGTGCACGTGGAAGACTAAGCCGGAATTTAACATACAGGTTTCCGAAAGGGGAATGCCCAGGGTCTGATCCGGCATTCCCTTTTTCTTTTGGGCTTTTTCCACGCCCTTTATGATTGATCCTTTTTTTATAACCTCTCCCCGCCTATGATCGGGGCGACAAACGTTTAGACCAGAGCGACAACATGCAGTTCCTCGACCAATGTAAGATCTATACCCGTTCAGGCGCCGGCGGACAGGGGTGCGTCAGCTTCCGGCGCGAGAAGTTCGTCGAATTCGGCGGCCCCGACGGCGGCAACGGCGGACGCGGCGGCCATATACTGGTCGAGGCCGTGGAAGGTCTCAACACCCTGATCGACTATCGCTACAAGCAGCATTTCAAGGCCCAGCGCGGCGGTCACGGCATGGGCCAGAACCGCACCGGCGCCCAAGGCAAAGACCTGGTGCTCAAGGTGCCGGTCGGCACCCAGATTTTTGATGAAAACCACGAAGTGCTGCTGGCCGACCTGACCGAACCGGGACAGGTGATCATGCTGCTGGAAGGCGGCAGGGGCGGCGTCGGCAACGCCGCCTTCAAATCCTCCGTCAATCAGGCGCCGCGCAAATCCACCCCCGGCGGCCCGGCCGAGGAAATGTGGATCTGGCTGCAGCTGAAGCTGATGGCCGATGTGGGCCTGGTCGGCCTGCCCAATGCGGGCAAGTCCACCTTTCTTGCCGCCACCAGCCGGGCCAAGCCGAAAATCGGCGATTACCCCTTCACCACCCTGAAGCCACAGCTTGGCGTCGTCAGCGTGGACGAGCGGGAATTCGTCATTGCCGACATTCCCGGCCTGATCGAGGGCGCCCACGAAGGCCACGGACTGGGCGACCGTTTCCTCGGCCATGTGGAGCGTTGCGCCACCCTGCTGCACCTGATCGACGGCACCGGCGAGGATGTGGTCGAAGCCTACCAGACCGTCCGCCACGAACTGGAAGCCTATGGCGAAGGCCTGGAGCAAAAGAAAGAGATCATCGGCCTCAACAAAATCGACGCGCTGGACGACGAACTGATCGAAATGTTGACGGATGAGCTCAGGCAAGTTACAGACTCTCCCATCATGCCCCTGTCCGGTGTTTCCGGTAAAGGGGTGGATAAGGTTCTCAGGGCGCTGCTGAAAAATGTCGATGAAGCCCGGGAACTGGATATGTCCGATGCCTCGGCCCCCTATCTGTCGGCCGCCACCCTGACAGATGACCATGAGGACGAGATACCGGAAGAGGAGGAAGATCCGGAAGGCTGGTCGCCGATCTAGGCCAGCCGCCCGCACGGGAGTATATGTGTTTGTTTGACAAGCCACACTGTCAACTGAAAGCCGCCACCGAATGAAACAGACCATAGAGAGTTTTCGCCGTATCGTGATCAAAATCGGCTCCGCCCTGCTGGTGGACGCGGACAAGGGTCAGCTGCGCGAAGACTGGCTCGCCAGCATTGCCGAGGACGTGGCCGCCCTGCGCGCCGCCGGCAAGGATGTGATCCTGGTCTCGTCCGGCTCCATCGCGCTCGGGCGCAAGCTGCTGGGGCTGAGGCCCGGCAAGCGGCTGGAGGAGAACCAGGCCGCCGCCGCGGCCGGACAGATTGAACTGGCCGCCGCCTACCGGGAAAGCCTGGGCCGCCATAACCTGCCCGTCGCCCAGGTGCTTTTGACCTATGGCGACACGGAAGAACGCCGCCGTTATCTCAATGCCCGCAACACCATCCTGCAGCTCCTCAAGCTGGGCGTGGTGCCGGTGATCAATGAAAATGACACGGTCGCCACCGACGAGATGCGCTACGGCGACAATGACCGGCTCGCCGCCCGGGTTGCCACCATGTGCGAGGCGGACTGCCTGTTCCTGCTGTCGGACATTGACGGGCTCTACACGGCCGACCCCAACAAAAACCCCCATGCGGAATTTGTTTCTACCGTGAACATGATCACGCCGCAGATCGAACGCATGGCGGGAAGTCCTATTTCCACCGGCTTCGGCAGCGGCGGCATGGTCACCAAGATTGCCGCCGGCAAGATCGCCACCCAGGGCGGCTGCAACATGGTCATCATCAACGGCACCAAAAACCATCCCGTTTCCGGCTATCTCAAAGACTGGCACGGCACCTGGTTCAAACCGGCGGAAAACCCGCTGGCAGCCAAGAAACAATGGATTATGGGAACCCTGGAAACCTGTGGTACCCTGACCATTGACGATGGCGCGGTGAAAGCCCTGAAAAACGGCAAGAGCCTGCTGCCGGCCGGCGTGGTCCGGGTCGCCGGAACCTTTGATCGGGGCGACACGGTCACAGTGGTTGATATTAGCGGGGAAGAAATCGGTCGCGGACTGATTTCCTATTCCTCACAGGAAGCCGGACAGCTCAAAGGACGCCGCAGCAACGAGATCGAACAAATCCTCGGATATGTCGGACGGGAGGAATTAATCCACCGCAGCGACCTTGTTATTTCCGGAAACGGCGTTAAATAACGCTTACATCAAAGTAAAAAGAAAATCGCTGGAAACGCACATGAACACAGAACATGACATCAGAAAACTGATGCTGGCCATGGGTCAGTCGGCCCGGGAAGCCGCTGCCATCCTGGCCGAAAGCACCACCGAACAGAAAAACGCCGCCCTGCTGGCCGCCGCCAAGGCGCTCCGGACCCACAAGGATGATATCCTGGCTGCCAATGCCAGGGATATGGAAATCGCCAAGGGCCGCGGCCTCACCGGCGCCATGCTGGACCGGCTGCTGCTGGACAACGGCCGTATCGAAGCCATGGCCTCCGGTCTTGAAGCCATTGCCGAACTGCCGGATCCGGTCGGCGACGTGATGGCCAGCTGGGACCGGCCCAACGGCCTCAATATTTCCCGTGTGCGGGTGCCGCTCGGCGTGATCGGCATTATCTATGAATCCCGCCCCAATGTGACGGCCGACGCCGGGGCCCTGTGCCTGAAATCGGGCAATGCCTCGATCCTGCGCGGCGGCTCTGAAAGCGCCCATTCCAGCCGGGCCATCTATCAGTGCCTGGTCAAGGGCCTGGAGGACGCCGGCCTGCCGGAAGACGCCATCCAGCTGATCCCCACCCAGGACCGTTCCGCGGTCGGCGAACTGCTGGGCCTGGCCGGCCTGGTGGACATCATCGTGCCCCGTGGCGGCAAGTCCCTGATTGAACGGGTTCAGAATGAAAGCAAGGTGCCGGTGATGGCCCATCTCGACGGCATCTGCCATGTCTATGTGGATAAAGACGCCGACCTGGAAAAAGCTGTCAATATCGCCGTCAATTCCAAAATGCGCCGCACCGGCATTTGCGGCGCCATGGAAACCCTGCTGATTGATGAAACAGCGGCGGAAAAATTCCTGCCGCCGATCGCCGCGGCGCTACGGGAAAAAGGCTGCGAGCTGCGTGGGGATGCCAGATGCCGGGAAATTATCCCGGATATGAACGCCGCCAGCGAAGAAGACTGGGACACGGAATATCTGGACGCCATCCTGTCGATCCGCTGCGTCGACGGCGTAGAGGGCGCCATCAAGCATATTGCCGAACACGGCTCGCATCACACAGACTCCATTGTCACGGAAAATGCCGAAACTGCGGCCGAGTTCCTGGGACGCGTCGACAGCGCCATTGTCATGCACAATGCCTCGACCCAGTTCGCCGACGGCGGCGAATTCGGCATGGGCGCGGAAATCGGCATTTCCACCGGCAAAATGCATGCCCGCGGTCCGGTCGGCCTCGAGCAGCTGACTAGCTATAAATATCAGGTCAGGGGCAATGGTCAAACCCGCCCCTGAAAACAAACTATCCGGCAAATTCCCGCTGCTGCCCGGCAGGAACAAATGGCGCGGCATGACCATCGGTCTGCTGGGCGGCTCCTTTAATCCGGCCCATGCGGCCCATCGGGAGATCAGCCTGGCCGCCCTGAAACGGTTGCGTCTGGACCATGTCTGGTGGCTGGTGTCGCCGCAGAATCCGCTCAAGGGTACCGGCGATATGGCGAGCCTGGCTGACCGGGTCGCCAAAGCCCGCGAGGTGGCGGCCCATCCGCACATCACGGTCATGGACCTGGAAAAGCGGATGCGAACAAATTACACCGCCGATACGCTGCGCATTCTTGTGGAGCGCTTTCCGGACGTCCGTTTTGTCTGGCTGATGGGGGCCGACAACCTGGGCCAGTTCGATAAATGGCAGAAGTGGGAACAGATCGCCGAACTGGTTCCATTTGCGATTTTTGATCGTCCCGGTTATTCTATGATGGCGAATGCCAGCAAAACGGCGCAAAGATTTCACCGGCAACGGTTGAGCGAAACACAGGCTCCGCTGTTGCCGGGAATGAAACCGCCGGCATGGGTTTTCTGCCACGGCAGGAAAAATCCTTTGTCAGCAACTGCAATACGTGAAAAATCGTTATATTCCGAGAGGTTATAGAAAACAAACGTGCCCACATCCCAGGAGTCAAAGAACATTCCAAGTTCTTCGGAACCGTCCAGTACGGTAAGTCTCAAGGAACTTATCCTCAGTGCCCTTGAAGACAAAAAGGCAGAAGAAATCACCGAAATCAGCCTTCACGGCAAATCCAGCATTGCCGATTCGATGATCATCGCATCCGGTCGTTCCAGCCGCCAGGTGGCGTCATTGGCCGACCATGTGATCCAGACGGTCAAGGACAACGGCTTTGGCAGCTGCAAGGTGGAAGGCCTTGAAAAAGCTGACTGGGTCCTGATTGACGCCGGTGATGTCATTGTCCACCTGTTCCGCCCGGAAGTCCGCGCATTCTACAATCTGGAAAAAATGTGGATGCCCGACTTCACCCCGGACAAGGCCAACCATCCCGAAATGGCGCCTGAGGCCTAGGACCAGGACCGGGGCAGGACCATGCAAATCCGGATTATCGCCGTCGGGCGCCTGAAAAAGGGTCCTGAACTCGACCTCATTGAAACTTTTGTCAAACGCACGCCCTGGCCGGTTTCCGTCACTGAAGTGGAGGAAAAACGGCCGATCAAGGGCGCGGAACGCATGGCCAGGGAAGCCGATCTTCTGCTGGCGGCCATCCCCGACGATGCCTATGTGATTGCCCTGGATGAGCGCGGCAAGGATATGCGCAGCCCCCAGTTTGCAGAAATTCTTGAGCGATTGCAGGATGATGGCCGGCAATGCGTCACCTTTGTCATTGGCGGCGCCGAAGGTTATGGCCCGGGGGTCAAGGAACGGGCCGACCGCCTGCTGTCTTTCGGTAAAATGACCTGGCCGCACATGATGGTGCGCCTGATGCTGACGGAACAGATTTACCGGGCCTCCACCATCCTTGCCGGGCACCCCTATCACAAGGACTGAAACCGGTGCCCGCACATAAGCCCCATTTTATCGCAAAAGGGCCTGACAAGCTTGATTTTACACGCTATTAACCTAATTTAGATATAGATGTATGTTCGGTGCTGCGGCCCGGATTAAGCCAGAAGCGGAATGAATAACCAATGACCAGCAAAGCCCTTCATGCCACCAAACCGGTTGTCCTGTGTATTCTGGACGGCTGGGGCTACCGTGACGACAGCGAAAACAACGCCATCGCCCTGGCTCCGACCCCCAATTACGACCGGTTCCTGGAAGAATGCCCGCGCGGTTTTCTGGAAACCTCCGGCCTGGCGGTCGGCCTGCCGGAAGGCCAGATGGGCAATTCCGAAGTCGGCCATATGAACCTGGGCGGCGGCCGCGTGGTCATGCAGGACCTGCCCCGCATTGACAGCTGCATCGCCGAGGGCAAACTGGGCGAGGTGGACAACCTGAGGAAACTGATTGCGGCCCTGAAAGACAGCGGCGGCACCTGCCATCTGATGGGGCTGTTGTCCCCGGGCGGAGTGCACAGCCATCAGGACCATATGGTTGCGCTGGCAAAGGAATGCGCCAAGGCGGGCGTCCCGGTCGCCATCCACGCCTTCCTCGACGGCCGCGATGTGCCGCCGAAAAGCGCCCTCGGGTTTATTGAAAAATTTGAAAAAGACATCGCCGGTCTCGACAATGTGGCCATCGCCACCGTTTCCGGCCGCTATTACGCCATGGACCGGGACAAACGCTGGGACCGGGTTAAACTGGCTTACGACGCCATGGCCGAGGCCAAAGGCGAAAAGTATGACAGCGCCCGCACCGTGATCGGGGCCAGCTACAACGACGACAAGACCGATGAATTCGTGCTGCCGGCTGTGGTTGGCGACTATGCCGGCATGAAGGACGGCGACGGCCTGCTGATGGCCAACTTCCGCGCCGACCGGGCCCGGGAAATCCTGACCTGCTTTGTGGATCCGCATTTTGACGGCTTCACCCGGGACCGGCTGATCACATTCGCCGCCCAGACAGGGATGGTGGAATATTCCGCCGCCCTCAACGAATATATGACCGCCCTGTTCCCGGCCGAGGAAATCCTCGACACCCTGGGTGAGATTGTCTCCCGCAGCGGCAAAACCCAGCTGCGCATTGCCGAAACGGAAAAATACGCCCATGTGACCTTTTTCTTCAACGGCGGCAGCGAGGAAGTCTATGCCGGCGAAGACCGGATCCTGATCCCGTCCCCGGATGTGGCCACCTATGATCTGCAGCCGGAAATGTCGGCGCCGGAAGTGACGGACAATCTGGTCGAGGCCATTACCTCGAAGAAATACGACCTGATCGTGGTCAATTTCGCCAACCCGGACATGGTCGGCCATACCGGCGTCATGGAGGCCGCCCTCAAGGCGGTTGAAACCATCGATACCAGCCTCGGCCGTCTGCGCGACGCCCTGGAACTGGCCGGCGGCACCATGCTGGTGACGGCCGATCACGGCAACATCGAACTGATGAAGGACCCGGTGACGGACCAGCCGCATACGGCCCACACCACAAACCTGGTGCCGTTCCTGCTGGTCAATGCCCCGGCCGCCGCCGCCGACCTGCCGCAAGGCGAGGCGCTGGCCCTGGAGAATGGCAAACTGGCCGATGTGGCCCCGACCGTGCTCGACCTGATGGGACTGGATCAGCCGGCCGCCATGACCGGCCATTCCCTGCTCAAGGTGGTGGCCGCCGGCGAGCGACAGGGCAACGGGCTGCAACAACAGGAGAACCGGGCTACTGCGTAATCTGTCTCACCATATGCTGCGCCGGAGGAGAAACATCATTCTCCCCTCGCTCCTGCTATGCCTGGTGACGGCAGGACCGGCAGTCGGTGAGGTCCCCAGCAAACAGGAACAGGACCTTCAGGACGTCCAGAAGAGAATCGAGGAATCCACCCTCAAGGCCCACCAGTATGAAACCGAAGCCGGCCAGATCAAACAGGAGATTTCCGAGCTCAGCCAGCGCATGGTCGAGGTGGCGGGAAACCTGCAGGACACAGAAAGCCGCCTGAGCGAGCGCGAGGAAAAGCTGCTGGACCT